>NZ_CP100416.1:5576886-5884905 GCF_026017845.1 Amycolatopsis mediterranei | reverse complement strand
CGCTGTCCGCTACGAAGCCACCATCCACATCGCAGCCATCGACGAATGGCTCTGACCGACTTCGATACAGGCCCTAGTGGCAAGTCGCCGAGGGCATCGGCGATGCGGTCGGCATCGGTCTCGGTGAGCTGGGGACGACGCGAGCGCAGCAAATCGACCGACTCGGCGCGGGCGAACTCCCGCACCGGCAGCGCGGCGCCGACGTCGGTCCAGTTGGGGTTGCGGGACGTGATGATGACGTGTCCGTTGCCGTCGGGTAGCAATGGCCGCAGCGCGGTGGCGTCTTCGGCGTTGTCGAACACGAGCAGCCACCGGCTGCGTGTCTGCAGCGTGCCTCGTAGCCGAGCCAGTGCGATGGTTGGCGGGTCCTGGTCGGTGGCCAGGTCCAGGGCCTGGGCGAGTGCGGCCAAGCGTTCGGCGATGAGGGCCGGGTCCTCGGAGGGCACCCACCAGGCTAGGTCGTAGTCCTTGGCGTAGCGGTGGGCGTACTCGATCGCGGTCGTGGTTTTGCCGACCCCGCCCATCCCGTTCATCGCCTGCACCACCGCGGGCTGGCCCGAACACAACGCGGTGCGCAGACCAATCAGGAGGTCTTCGCGGCCGGTGAAGGTGAACGTGCGGGCGGGGATGTTCCAGATCCGGCCCGCGGGCATCGACAGTTGCTTGGGGCGGGCGAGATCGGTCAACGCCTGCAGCAGCTCGGTTTCCAGCTGGTCGGGTGAGGACACCGTGGTCACGGTGACGCCGCTGTCGTGGAGCCGTTGCCGGAACGCTTCCTGCCGGGCCCCGTAGCGCAAATCCCGGAACAACGCTGGCGGCCCTGCGGTGTCCTCGGCCAGCAGAAACACCAACCGCGGCAGGCCGGTGTCCGTGGCGGTCTGGAACTCCTGCTCGGTGTAGGAGACCTCTGGGCGGTCCCGAACCGGCGTGCCGTAGCAGAAGCCCGCGATGAGGACATAGACGTCGGCCTCGGCCAGCTGCTCGCGGTCGACCTGCTCCGGTGTGACATCTCGGGCGGTGAAGTAGGCCATGTCCGCCACCGCGTCCCCGGCCCGCGCCACTGCCGCCTCCGCCGCCGCCACAAATGACCGCGGCTCCGGCAGCTCTCGCAGCTCGCTGGTGTGGCTAAGAAACACCCGCCGTGCCGACGGCTTCTTCGCTTGCGCCGGCCATAGTGCACCCCATGCGGGCCGTTCGTGCACGTGCAGGACGTTGCGGTAGTTGTTAATCAGATCGCGCCCCGCCTGCTGGATGACGCCATTCTCGGACGCCGTCGCCTCCTGGGCGATCCGGTCCGGATGCGTACCCACTTCCTGGGGAATCAGTGTGGTTGGGGAGGGTTGGTGATGTCGCGGCCGGCTTGCTGGATGATCGCGTTGTCCTTCGCTGTCGCGTGTTGCGTGATCGGTCCTGTCTGGGGCACTGGTTCGTTCGCGACTTCGACGGTCTGGCTGGTTGCCGGTGGTTTCGGCGGGGCGTCGGAAGGCTGCAGCCAGACGCTGACTCCAGCGCTGACCACCGTCAGAAGCCCCACCGCGACCCATGCCCACCAACTGTCCTTCACATCGGTTGCGACGTTAATCGCCACACCCAACCCCGACGTAACCACCGCCGCGCCCAGCGCCCATGCCCATCGACGACCTCGACCGCTCACAAGCTCTAGGTTCGTTCGTCGAGCAGTCAACGCAACCGGAACCCTGTTGCGATCACTCAAACGGACCAATGCCGGGTGGGTCGTGTGCCCTGACTACAGCGTTCAGCCTTCGTCAGGCAGCGCACACTCGTGGCTAGACACAGCGTCCGACCTGCGCAGACGCTGGTCTCACGACCGACTGGTCGAGACATAGGGGAATGCATTGGTCGTGGAAGGGGTTCGAGAACGGCGCTCCGGCACTCTATGGCGTCAATACTTGACGGAGAGTTGCAGCGTGGTCTCGCACTGACGGCAGCCGTGAGCCGCTGAGGTCGTGTGCCAGCGGCACTGGTCACCAGATCTCTGTGGGCACTGCGCTTTAGGGGAGCGCCGCCCCCACAGTGCCCCGTGCGCCTCTGAACACCGCAAATGCCGCTGGTGGACCATTCGGGGCTGCCACTTCGGGGCGTCCTCGGGGCGATGCGGCTTGCTATCGGGGCTCAGCACGTGTCGGCCGCCCGCGCACGGCGTGGGCTGGGCAGGCTATTGAGCCACGTGCCTCTGTCACGCCCAGCGTCGTATCTCGCCCTGGCGGGGGAGCCTGAGCGCTGAGGTTCACCCCGAACGGTGGACAGGGGCTTACGAGGGTTCAGGCGGCGGTGCGGAGTGACTGCTCGAAGTTGTCAGGACTGAGCATCCCGATCGAGGAGTGCCGCCGCACACTGTTGTAGAAACGAACCCAATTGTCAACTGCAGCAACGAGTTCCATCTTCGTGGCGTAGGCATGCCGGTAGTAGTGCTCGTGTTTGAACGTCGACCAGAACGACTCCGCCGGGCTGTTGTCCCAGCAGATCCCGGTCGCGCCCATCGACCGGCGCAGCCCGTGCCGGAAGCACGCTGTCGCGGTCAGGTGCGCCGTGTACTCCCCGCCGCGGTCGGAATGCAGAATCGTGCCACGACATCTGCCGCCACGGGCGGCCACCGCGTCGTCGATGGCGTCAGTGACCATCTCGGCGCCGATATGGTCGGAGATGCTGTAGCCCAGCACTTTCCGGGAGTGTCCGTCCCGGACCGCGCACAAGAACATCTCGCCCTCACCGCACGTCAGATACGTGATATCGGTCAGCCAGACCGCGTCCAGCTGGCCCCGATCGAAGTGCCGGTCGATCAGATCCGGCGGGAACGACGCAGCCGGATCGACCACCGTCGTCTTCACCTTGAACGTGCGCGGGCTGATGCCCTCCAGCCCGATCGAGGCCATGATCTTGGCGACCGTCTTTGCCGTGACCACCTCGCCCTGATCACGCAGCTCGGCGGTGATCCGCGGCGACCCATAGGTCCCCCTGGAGTCCTGGTGCGCCTCGGTGATCTTCACCTCGAGATCGGCCCGACGCTGCTGCCGCGGCGTCAACACCGTCGCCGCAGCGCGTTTGGCATGCGCGTAGTACCCGGCCCTCGACACGTCCAGCAGCCGCGCCATCCGCCGGACCGAGAACCGCGTGCCCTCGGGCGAGGTGGCGCCGACGGTCCCGGCGATGTCATCGGGGCCGGCGTACTTGGCCATCAGAGCGAACCGGGCCGGTTCTTCTGCATCGCGGCAAAGTACGCCGAAGCTTTTACCAGGAACGCGTTGTCCTTCTCCAGCTCGGCCACCTGCCCGCGCAGGCGCAGCAGCTCAGCCCGCTCGGCCGCCTCCAGGGGTTTGTCCCCGTGGACCTCGGCTGCGGTGATCCGGCGTCGTTCGTCTTTGACCCAGACGCTCAACATGCCCGGATCGAGACCCAGCTCGCGGGCAACCTCAGAGATCGTCCGGCCGGAATCGATCACGCGGTGAGCAGCCTCGACCTTGTACTCGGCCGTATACGACCGGCGCTTGCGAGGAGGCATGAGGACATCCTTTCAGCAGAACAGCTGGTCCTGCTAACTCGGTGTCCACTACCCGGGGTGAACCTCAGGTGGCCCTCCGGCTGCACAGGATCCACCAGGACAGGGCCAGGGAGCGGGCGAATGAGCGCCACCGCCGCGGCAAGGGCAAGAAGTGGGCGGATCTCGGTCTGGTGTTCGCGTCGGAGGTCGGCACGGAGCTGGACCCGCACAACGTCCGCCGAATGTTCCGGAAGGTCGTGAAGGCGGCCGGCCTGGAGCCGGAGGAGTGGACGCCGCGAGAGATGCGGCACAGCTTCGTGTCGCTGCTGTCGGACGCCAAGGTGCCAATCGAGGACATCGCGCGGCTCTGCGGGCACAGTGGCACCGCAGTCACCGAACGGGTCTACCGGCACCAGATCAGGCCGGTGATGGTGGAGGCTGCGACCGCGATGGACGAGATCGTGGGACGGAGGACCCGGGACCGGTAGTCAGGCAAGGCCCCGGAACGCCTCCCGCCGGCGATTATGGGCAGGGCAAGGTAGGGCAACGCAAAGGGCTCGTGAGCTGCGGTTATGCTGCTCACGGGCCCTGCAGGTGTGTCCGTCGGGCTGACAGGATTTGAACCTGCGACCCGTTGCTCTAATTCGGTTGTCATCGGACCTGCGAACTGGGCGTCGAGATGCCCGTTGGCCAGGGCATGTCCGGGGCGTCGTTGGCTATCGTTGGTCGTTCCTCGGTAGTGCGGTGTGGCATGGATGTGACACGGGTGGAGCTTGACCTCCGAGGGGCCGGCTGCAACACCGCTTTTGTGGATCATGTCTGCCATCGATCGTCGACCGTGATCGACATGTGTCGCCACCTGGCCACTTGCCCACGCTAGCTGGTCGGAGGCTGCTGTCGCTTGTGGTCGGTTCGCGACCATTGGCGAGGGTAAAGCGTGGGTGCGGGACAGCTGTCGGCGATGTGTGCCGTGCTGGTCTGACTGAGCGATGTCAGCGACGGATGTTCGGTGTTCGGTCACGACAAAACGCCGAACACCTCGCGTCGGGCAACGTCAACGTCGATGGTGTGGATGCGCAGGACCTGCTCGGCGAGCATGGCGAGGTTCGTGGCCGTGCCGATGTGCGGGACGAGTGGCCGAACTCATCCCCGTCGAAGTGGCTGAGGTCGTCTTCGTGGGCAGGGTGCAGCCTTGTCTTCACCACGTCTCATAGAAATGATAATTATGCATGAGATTGGATGGAAATCTGCTATTTGAATACGCTCAGGGTCACAGGTTGACCCACCACGGCCATTGTGCCAGCCGAAGGATCTTCGACAGCTACCGAGCCGGGTTTTCCTGGCCCCGGCACTTGTTTCAATTGGCTTACTGTAAATCCTAAGCGATTGAGCTCGGATATGGCGTCGGCCGCATCACGTGATACCACGTTGGGCATGGGCCTTAGAATTTGTTCGCCAATTGGTGGAAGGTTACGCGAAAAGATGCCAATGGCAAAGGCGGTGACTATGACGGTTGTCATCGCGACTGCTATGATCGCCGTAAGATATTGCCATCGCCTACTTCCTGTGTATCTGGACGACGTCCGCTCCCCTTTGTCCGCAACGAGTGAAGCTCCGGCCACGTGGGCGTCGACCAGGACATCTCCTCTGCCGTTGACTAGCAGGTGTATTAAAATAATCTCTCGGGGGTTCAGTAGAAGGCCTGGAACGGTAACTGTCCGATTATCCAATGTTTGCGGGCTAATCTCGTGGCCACTAGCTTGAATACGCGCCGATATAAGCTGGTCCTGCTTTGTGCATTGTACTGCTATTGGCGAGGAAAAGTCTTCTGGTCGGATTTCAACCTTCCCCGAGTTGCGGACTTCGATCATCAGAATTCGTGGGTCACTTAGATCTTGATCATCGAATCTAACCGATAGAGTCCCCCACTGGCTTCCGTGCACCCGCGCGCCGATATCCTGGTCAGCGACCGTGGTGTAAGATAGGCGTTTCGGCCGCGTATTTTTGACGTATACGAAGATTGCGAATCCAAGGGCGAGGAGTCCTACTATTGGGCTCAACTTGGTAATCAGGTCCATGTTGCGAAAAGTCGCTACGCGGGGAGCACCCGTTACATGCACGGTTCTCAGTGTCGGCGGTTGACTCAGCGGCAGCTTCGGAAGCCATCTCGGAGACCTGCCCGTCCGGCGAGGACATTCTCTTCTTCTTGAGCTGCGGCCCTCGGTGCAGCCGCCGGCCGGTCGCGTGGGTGCCGGAGGCGGGCCCCGCGCGTGCCGGCCGATAGCGGCGCGGCCCCGGAGGGGCCGCCTTGAACAAGTAGAGAAACTTTGAACACGCCCAAGCCTGTGATGGCCGAGGCGCGACTCCGTGATGGACGGCTCGTGGAGCGGCGGTCTCGGGAGCGATAGTCAGGCAGGTAGTCAGGCAAGGCTCGAAACGGCCCGTGCGGGTGATCACGGGGAGGAATAAGGCTGACTTACACAAAGGGCCCGTGAGCTGCGGTTATGCTGCTCACGGGCCCTGCAGGTGTGTCCGTCGGGCTGACAGGATTTGAACCTGCGACCCCTTGACCCCCAGTCAAGTGCGCTACCAAACTGCGCCACAGCCCGGACCCGCACTCGCTGAGTGCGTGAGAAGTACTCTAGCGCGTCCTCCGGACAGCCCTGCAACCAGGGTCCCCGGTCCTCCTGACCTGCGGAAACACGCCGACAGAACCGGACCCCGCGATCAACCCGGGTTGGTTGGGTCAGGGTCTGTCACGCCACGGACAGGCTGTTCAAGCCCGCCGGTCGTTGGTGCTCCGTCAACGTCCATGTGTTAGTCATCGGGGTGCCCATGCACGTCTTCAGCGTGTTGAAGCCCGGGGCCGGGGCCGAGGTTCAGATGCCCCGAACGCAGCCAGGAGGGCACCGCGAGCCCAGCCAGTGTGCGGAGCGGGGGACCAGTACCAAGTGTTCAGCCCACTGAACAGCCATGTCCAGCGGGCTGAACGAAACCTCAGCCGAGCCCGGAGGTCACCGCGTTCATCAGCACTCCGGTGTCGCCCGACATCTCCCATACCATCACGCCGAGCAAGCCGCGGGACTTGAGCCAGGTGGTCTTCAACCCGATCGACCAGGCATCGTCGAATGTCCACCACTGGCCGCCGTTGCCCGTGTAGCACGAGGTTGCGACCGCCGCCGTGTCGTGGTGGACCGTGCAGCCCGGTACGGCCGCCACCAGGTTCGCGTACCCGCGGGTGCCCGCTTCCTCGGGGAACTGGCCCGGCGCCGCGCCCGTCGCCGACTGCCACTCGCCGCTCTTTCCGCCGTCGGCGACGCCCTGCCAGCCGCGGCCGTAGAACGCCAGGCCGAGCGTCAGCCGCCGGGGGTCGACGCCCGCGTTCGTGTACGCGTTGATCGCGCTTTCTGCACTGAAGTGGAAGTTGTACGGGTCGTCGGCGTCGGCGTACAGATTGCCTTGGTGGCCCGTGCGGTTCGGCTCCCACGAATTGTCGCTGCCCGACCCGTGGAAGTCATAACCCTGCACGTTCGCGACGTCCAAGTAGTTGAACATCTTGGAAACGTCCCAGCCCGCGGCGACCTTCGCCGGGTCCGCCGGGGTGAATGCGTGCAGCTGGTACCGCTTGCCGGTGGTCGCGCCGTAAGCGTCCAGCTGCGCGCGGAACTCCGCCATCAGCGCCGTCAGGTTGGCCTTGTCGTTCGGGCTCCAGTGGTTGCCCGGGTGGCCGTCGGCGCTGGCGGGCCACTCCCAGTCGAGGTCGATCCCGTCGAAGATGCCGGCCGCGGTGCCCGGCCCGCCCGCGCCGCCGTAGGGCGCGATGTTGCCCTTGAGCCACGTGTCCACACAGGACGAGACGAACTTCTTGCGTGACGCGTCGGTGGCCGCGACATCGGAGAAGTACTTCGAATACGTCCAGCCGCCGAGCGAAACCAGCACCTTCAGGTTCGGGTGCTTTGCCTTGAGCTTTTTGAGCTGGTTGAAGTTGCCGCGCAACGACTCCCAGCCGGTGTCGGCCACACCGTCGACGGACTGCGCCGCCGCGAACGGCCGTGAGTAGTCGGCCTCGGCGTCACCGGCGCCGTCGCCCTGGCTGGGGTCCTGCGGGTTGGCCGTGGTGCCCTTGGTAACCCCGGACAGGCAGGTCAGGTTCACCGGATCGATGTTCTCGAACGCGTACAGCAGGTGCGTCAGCTTCGCCGCCGCCCCCGAAGTCTCCAGGTTCTTCACGAAGTACTGGCGTCCGTAGATGCCCCACTGGACGAAGTACCCGACCTTCGCGTAACCCGAGACGATGTCGCCGGTCCGTGCGGTCACCGGGGCGCTCGGCGCCGACACGTTGTCGTAGCCGTCGCGGGCGCGCACCGTGAACGTGTACGAAGTGGACGGTGCCAGCCCGGTCACCACCGCCGACGTCGTGGTCACCGTCGTGGCCAAAGTGGACCCGCGATAGACGTCGTAGCCGATCACGCCCGTGTTGTCGGTCGAGGCCGTCCACGTCAGGGAGACGCTGCCCGCATCGGCGGCCGTCGAGCGCAGCCCGCTCGGCGCGGACGGTGGCTGCGTGTCATCGGACGGGCTGTTGGTGGTCACCGCGAGCGCCGCGCTCGCCGGAGAGGCGTTCCCCTTGGCGTCCTTCGCTTTCACCGTGAACGAGTAGGCCGTGCCCGGAGCGAGCCCGGAAACCGTGGCGCTCGTCCCGGTCACCGACGCGACCGGCGAAGTCCCCTGGTAGACGTCGTACCCGGTGACCGGAAGCGAACCGGCGGCCGACGCGGTCCACGCCAGCGCGACCGTCTTGGTCGTCTTCGCGACCAGGCGCAGGTTCGCCGGCGCGCCCGGCGGGGTGTCCGGTGAACCGTCGCAGTTGGCGTTGTCGACGCGGCACTGCGTCGGCGTCGCCGCGGCGCTGAGCCGGAAAGCCGGGCTGTACGGGTAGGTGTTCCGGCCCGGCGCCAGCGTCGCGATGTAGTAGGCGGGGGTCAGCGTGACCTGGGTGCCGTTCTGGGTCACCGTGCCGTTTTCCCCGGTCGAAGCGGTGACGCCGGCGGGCAGCGTGAAGGTGATCGCCCAGTTGCTCACCGACGCGGTTCCGGTGTTGGCGACGGTGTAGGTGCCGGTGGTGCCGCTCATCGCCAGGGTGGCGGTCAGCGAACCGGCAGCGGCGGCGGGTGGCGCGAGCGCCGCGGTGCCGCCGAGTGCGATGAGCAAGGCGGCGAGTGCGGAGCGTAGTCGTGCAGGGGTGCGTCTCATGGCGGTTCTCCAAGCGGCACGAGGCGAGATTCGATGTGGTCTAGACCACATCGAATGTAACCCGGTGCGGGGAGAACCGCGCACGCCCGAACGGCGGCAACCCGTGTCCGAACGGACGGTTAACGCCCCGAGAAGGTCGCTTTCCCCGGTCCGTCGGCGAGGAACGACTTCACCGCGTTGCGGAGGTCCTCGGTTTCGAAGAGCTCGGCCGCGATCGTCGTGATGTGCGCGTTCGCCTCGGGGACGCCGCCGGCCGAGAAGTGGTCGAGGACGCGCTTGGTCGCCGCGTGGGCGCGGGTCGGGCCTTCGGCCAGCCGGCGGGCGAAGGACCGCGCGGCCTCGTCGAAGCCCTCGTCCGGCAGGACGCGGTTGACGACGTTCCAGCGCTCCAGCGTCGCGGCGTCGTAGGTGTCGCCGGTCATCACGAACTCCTTGGCGCGCCCGACGCCGGCCCGCGCGGCGAGCCGCTGGGTGCCGCCCATGGTCGGCGTCAGGCCCACGACCTTCTCGACCAGGCCGAACTTCGCGCGGTCGGCGGCGAGGATGAGGTCGCAGGCCACGGCCACCTCGAACGCCCAGGTCAGGCACAGGCCGTGCGCGGCGAACACGGTCGGGAACGGCAGCGCCGCGATCCGGTCCGGCACCGCGAGCATCTCGTCGAAGAGCACCTTCGCCTCGGCGGGGGAGCCCTGGGCGTCGAACAGCGAGACGTCGACGCCGCCGCTGACGATCTTGCCTTCGGTGCGGATCAGCAGCGCCCGCGCGGGTTCGGCCTCCAGCTCGCCGATCGCCGAGGAAAGCGAGGACTGCAGCGAAGCCGTGTACAGGTTCAACGGCGGAGCGTCGACGGTCAGGACGGCGAGCCCGCCGTCACGATCGAGGCGGACCTGCTCAGTCATGCTCACCCTGCTTCTTCGGCTTCGACGATGTCGTCCCAATACTGCTGGGCCTCGGGGCGCCAGTCGACGTGTTTGTGATGGAACAGTTCCGCCGCTTTCGTCCCGCTCCACTTCGCCGGGAGCAGCTCGGCAGGCAGCTGCGGGTCGAGGAACGGGAACCGCCGCCACTCGTGGACCAGCTCGGTCTGCGCGCGCAGCACCGCGCGGCCGCCGGTCGGGTGCAGGCCGGTGAAGCGGTCGATGAAGTCCTCGTAGCGGTCTTTCAGCTCGGTCAGGTCCCACGACCGGGCGACCATGGACTCCTGCTCGCCGACCTCGCCGTAGGCGGCCGTGAACGACATCGCCTGCGCCTCCAGGCCCAGGTCATTGACGATCTGCTGGGCCTCCCGCTGGCGGGACAGGTCCGGGCTGACCCACACCCCGGCGACCGGCGAGCCGAAGCCCGCCCAGGTCAAGCGGGTGCGCAGCCGGTGCCGGAGGTCGCGCTTGGCCTCCGGCACGGAGACGATCAGCATCAGCCACTGCCCGTTCCAGCGGCGCTGCTCGCGGCCGAACGCGTAGATCCGGTCGGCGCCCTCGGTCAGCAGGCGGCGCCCCGGCGGGGTCAGCGACCAGCGCACGCGGCGCCCGACGCGCTCGGAGACCACCCAACCCTCGGCGGCGGAGCGGGCCAGCGCCTGCCGTGCGGACTTCTCCTCGATGTCGAGGATCCCCAGCACCTCGACGAGCATCGACGTCCAGACCGGTTTGTCCCGGGGCAGCGCGTATTCGCCGAGGACGGTCATCAGCAGCGACCGCGCGCTGGCGTGACTGACCTCGCGACGCCTGCTCACCGTGGGCCGGGGCGCGGACGATCGGCCTTCCCTCGGCTTCGGCCTGCGGCCGAGGGTGACCGGGGGAGCGGGCTCGCCCATGCTGTTCACCGACCTCACTGCGCTGCGGGACTGACAACCGAACAGGGTACCCACACTGAGTGATCAAAGCGCCACGGGACACACACAGCCGGTGGTTTGACCTTGATCTGACCGTTCAGCAGGAGGTCGTAGACTCGGCTACCTCATGAGCGCAACTCTCGTCGCGAAGGACCTGGCCGCCGGCCACGGTGACCGCACCCTCTTCTCCGGCCTCGATCTCGTCGTCGCGCCCGGGGACGTCGTCGGCCTGGTCGGGGTCAACGGCGCCGGCAAGTCGACCCTCCTGCGGACCCTCGCCGGGCTCGCGAAGCCGGACAGCGGCGAGGTCCGGCTGAACCCGCCGGCCGCGACCGTCGGGCACCTGCCCCAGGAGCCGGAGCGCCGCGAAGGCGAGTCGGTGCGGGCCTTCCTGGCGCGGCGCACCGGCGTCTCGGCGGCGCAGGCCGACCTCGACGAGGCGACCGAGGCGCTCACCGCGGGCTCGGCGGGCGCGGACGACCAGTATGCGGCGGCGCTCGACCGGTGGCTCGCCCTCGGCGGCGCCGACCTCGACGACCGGGCCGCCGAAGTGGCCGCGGACCTCGGCCTGGCCGTGGACCTGGACCAGCCGATGACATCGCTCTCGGGCGGCCAGGCGGCGCGCGCGGGGCTCGCTTCGCTGCTGCTGAGCCGCTACGACGTCTTCCTGCTCGACGAGCCGACGAACGACCTCGACCTGGACGGCCTGGCCCGGCTGGAGCGGTTCGTCTCGGGGCTGCGCGCGGCGACCGTGCTGGTCAGCCACGACCGTGAGTTCCTGGCCAGGACCGTCGACCGCGTCGTCGAGCTGGACCTGGCCCAGCAGCAGGTGAACGTCTACGGCGGCGGGTACGAGGCGTACCTCGAGGAGCGCGAAGTCGCCCGGCGGCACGCGCGCGAGGACTACGAGGAGTTCGCCGACACGAAGGCGTCGCTCGAGGCGCGCGGGCGGATGCAGCGGGCGTGGATGGAGAAGGGTGTCAAGAACGCCCGCCGGAAGCAGCCCGACAACGACAAGGCGGCGCGCAAGTTCCGCTCCGAGGCCACCGAGAAGCAGGCGTCGAAGGCGCGGCAGACTGACCGGATGATCGAGCGGCTGGAGGTCGTCGAGGAGCCGCGCAAGGAGTGGGAGCTGCGGATGGAGATCGCCGCGGCCCCGCGGGCGGGCGCGGTGGTCGCGACTTCGCGTGGTGCGGTGGTGCGGCGGGGCGGGTTCACGCTCGGGCCGGTCGACCTGCAGATCGACTGGGCGGACAAGGTCGCGATCACCGGGGCGAACGGGTCGGGCAAGTCGACTTTGCTGGCCGCGCTGCTGGGCCGGGTGCCCCTGGACTCGGGCGCCACCACGCTGGGCCCGGGGGTCGTGGTCGGCGAGGTCGACCAGGCGCGGCGGCTGTTCCTGGGTGACGTCCCGCTCTTTTCGGCGTTTGCTCGTGAGGTGCCGGAGCTGGCGGATGCGGAGGTGCGGACGCTGCTGGCGAAGTACGGCTTGAAGGCCGCGCACGTGTTGCGTTCCGCGGCGACGCTCTCGCCGGGGGAGCGGACGCGGGCGGCGCTGGCTCTGCTGCAGGCGCGGGGGGTGAACCTGCTGGTGCTGGACGAGCCGACCAACCATCTCGATTTGCCGGCGATCGAGCAGCTGGAGGCGGCGCTGGACAAGTACCCGGGGACGCTGCTGCTGGTGACGCATGATCGGCGGATGCTTGATGCGGTGCAGGTGACGCGCCGGTTGGTGGTCGATGGCGGGAAGGTCAGTGAGCTGTGACCTGCGCTGGGGTGGGTCTCGCCCCTCGCCCCTCGACTCCGCGGCCCCTCGGCGGTTGGTGAGCGGTGCTCTCGCTTTGGAGCACCGGGTGAAGCATTGTTGTGAGCAGTGCTCTCGACGGTGAGCGCTGCTCGCAGTAAGTTGTGAGCAGCGCCCTCAACCATGAGCGGTGCCGCTGTTCGGTGAGTGAGCAGTGCTCTCGCTTTGGAGCGGCGGGTTGAGAATGGTTGTGAGCAGTGCTCTTGCTGGTGAGCGCTGCACGCAGTGGGGTGAGAGCGGTGCTCTCGAGTCTGAGCGCTGCACGCTGTTAATGCGAGAGCGGCGCTCTCGCACCGGAGCGCCTCCCGCAGTCGCGCGTGAGCAGTGCTCTCGAATGCGAGCGCTGGCCGCGCAAGTCGAGTGAGCAGTGCTCTCGCAGGAGAGCGCCGCTCACCCCTTCGTCGCTCCGCCGGTCAAGCCCTTCACGAACTGCTTCTGCAACGCCAGATAAAAGATCAACACCGGCAGCGTCGCCAGGAACATCAGCGCGAACACGCTTCCCAGATCCGCCTGGTACTGGCCGATCGACCGGTAGATACCCGTCGTGATCGTGGTTCCCTGGCTGGGGCCCAGGATGATCAGCGGGTCGATGAAGTCGTTCCAGATCCAGACGCCCAAGAAGATCAACACCGAGGCCGTCGCCGGGCGCAGCAACGGGAACACCACTCGCCAGAACACCTGCATCCGGCTCGCACCGTCGAGCAGGGCCGCCTCCTCCAGCTCCACCGGCACGCCGCGGATGAACCCCGTGAACACGAACACCCCGAACGGCACGTAGTACCCCACGTTGAACAGGATCAGCCCCTGCAGGGTCGCCATCAAATGCGTCACGCGCAGGACGTCGGTGATCGGGATCAGGATGACCTGCGGCGGGATCATCAACCCGGCCAGCAGGACCAACGTGAGCACCTTCGTCCACCGCTTGCCCGAGCGCGCCAAGTAGTGGCCGAGCATCGCCGAAAGCACCGTCAGGACCAGGATCGACAGCACCGTCACCACGATGCTGTTGGTCAGGCTGACCCAGAACAACCCGTCGGGCCGGGTCAGCACCGCGTGGATGTTCGCCAACGTCGGCGGCAGCGGGAGCGACGCCGGCTCCTTCGCGATCAGCTCACCGCGCTTGAACACGTTGGCCAGCACCAGGTACAGGGGCACGAAGAAGACCGCACCGACCAGCAAGGCCACCGCGGGGCGCACCGAAAATCGGGTCACAGGTCCACCTCCCGGCGGCGGAGGAAGTTCAGCACCACCGTCGTCACCAGTGCCACGATCACCAGCATCAGCACGGCCATCGCGGACGCGTACCCGACGTGGTTCGAATCGAACCCCGTCTGCAGGACGTCGAACGCGATCGTCGCCGTGGCGCCGGAACCCGGGCCGCCGTTGGTGATCACCTTGACGTAGTCGTAGGTCTTGAACGCTGAAATCAGCAGCACCACCGTGTTGATCGTCAGCGACGGTGCCAGCAGCGGCCACGTCACCGCGCGGAACCGGCGCAACGGCCCCGCGCCGTCGATCTCCGCCGCCTCCAGCAGCTCCGGCGGCACCCCCTGCAGCCCGGCCAGGTAGACCACGACGCAGAACCCGAGCATCTGCCAGCACACGATCGACGCGACCGAGTACAACGCCACGTCCGGATCGGACAGCCAGCCCGGCGGGTGCGAGACACCCAGGTCACGCAGCAGGCTGTTGAGCGGCCCGCGGTCGTCGAGCAAGCGGGACCAGACGATCGACACCACGACCGAGCTGAGGATCACCGGGGTGAAGAACACGCTCCGCAAAGCGTTGTACAGCCACCCCTTCCGGTCCAGCAGCAGCGCCACGCCGAGGCCCAGGACGTTGGGCACGATCACCACGATCAGCGTCAGGATCGTGGTGACCTGCAGCGCGGTGAGAAACTGCGAGTCGGTGAACAGCAGCCGGTAGTTGTCGAAGCCGACGAACTTCACCGGCGGGTGGAACGGGTTGTAGTTCGTCAGGCTGTAGCCGAAGCTGATCAGGATCGGCGCCATCACGAAACACAGGTACACGAGCACGCCCGGCGCGCCGAACGACGCGAAGTGCGCCAGCCGAGGCAGGACCGGCCGGCGTCGGCGGCGACGCCGGACGACCGTGCTGGGCGGGGCAGGGGGAGCGGCGACGGCGGTCAAGGACGTCAGCCCGCCTTCGCCCATTCGGTGTCCAGGAACGCGCACGCGTCGGCCACCGGCTTGCGGCCGGTGATGACGTCCTGGGCGGCCTGGTCGACCTTGTCCTTCATCCCGGGCAGCAGCCCGTCGTCGGCGGTCTCCCAGCGGAACGCGTGCACCACGGCGTTCTGCTGCACCGCCTGCGTGTACAGGTCGTAGCCGGCCTTGAACGTCGCCCCGACGTCGGGCGGCGGCGTGTAGCCCTTGATCGCCGGGAACAGGCCGTCGGCCTTCACCGACGCGTCCAGCTGGTCCTTGTCGAGCTGGAAGCCGAGGGCGAATTTCCGCGCCGCGTCGAGGTTGGTGGCCTTGGCGTTGACGATCATGCCGCCGCCGGTGTAAGCGGGGACGACGAGTTTGCCGTCCTCGGTGGGGAAGTTGAAGACGCCGACCTCGAAGTCGTGCTTCTTCGAGTCGGCGTTGGCGGAGAACCAGTTGCCCATCGGGTACATCGCGCTCTGGCCGTCGAGGAACGCCTGCTCGGTCGCCGCGTAGTCGCGCGACACGCTGGTCTTGTCCACGTACCCCTTCGCCGCGAGGTCGGCGAGCTTCGCGAACGCGTGCTGGAACGCGGGATCGGCGAACTTCACCTTGTCCTGACGGCGCTGGGTGAGCCAGTCCGGCATCGTGTTGTAGACCTCGGTGCTGACCAGCCCGGAGAGGATCATCGACGACGGGAAGCCGTCCTTGCCGCCGCCGATGGTGAACGGCGCGTAGCCCTTGTCCTTGAGCTTGCCGGCGTCGGTGACGAGTTCGTCCCACGTCTTCGGCGGCGCCGCGATGCCCGCGTCGGCGAACATCTTCTTGTTGTAGTAGATCGGCGGGATGGTCTGGGTGTTCGCCGGCAGCTGGTAGTACTTGCCGTTGACCGGGTTGGCCTGCGGGAACTGGAAGTCCTTCAGCTCCTCGGGTGTCCACGCGTAGAGGTTGCCCGCTTCGGCGAAGCCGGCCGAGTCGACGGCGATCATCACGTCGGGGAACTGGCCGGACTGCAGGAGCTGCTTCGCGTACGACGTCCGGCCGTCGGCGGTCGGCGCGACGAGTTTCTTGACCTTGATGCCCGGGTTCTTGTCCGTGACGCGCTTGATGGCGGCGTCCCAGTAGGCCGGGGTGAGGTTCGGGGTTTCGAACGTCAGGAAGGTGATCTCCGCGTCGCCGCCCCCGCCGGTGTTCGACCCGACCGAGCACGCGCTCACCGCCAGGAGCACCGCTGCTCCCAGCGCCAGGAACCTTCTCATGACCGCCGCCTTCCGTCACCCACCATATGTGATGTACGAGGCATTCGATCGGACGTTTACCGCAGTGTCAAGCGTCGAATTCGGTCGAAATTCCGGCCGATGGCCGGATAGATCAGATCTTTACCCGGTTGAGGCGGACGACTCTGCTGGCGAAGTCGCCGGTCGGGAGGCCGGGCGGCAGTCCGCGGGCGAGGAGCACGGCGCCGCTGTGCGTGGTCCCGGCATCCGGATCCAGGTACCGGTGAGCGGGATCGAGGCCGGCCAGCCGCAGGGGCCGCTCCGGCGCGCCGAAGTGCGCGGCCTGCCGGTAGGCGAACACGACCGCGCGATCGCCGTGCACGTACTGGACCGCGGTGACGCCGTCGTCGACCGGCGGCCGGAGCCGGTACAGCGCGCCGTGCTGCACGACCGGCCGGATGTCCTTGTAGAGCGCCACGAGATCGCGGGCCGCCGCGAGGTCGCCGGCGGGCCAGTGCACGATGTCGCCGCCGAGGCCGAGCACGCCGGCCATGGCGACGTGGAACCGGAACTCGAGCGGCACCGAGCGGGCCGTCACGAAATTGGGGTTGTCGGTGACCCAGGCCGACATCGCGCGGGCGGGGTAGAGCTGGCCGTACCCGTGCTGGATCCGCAGCCGGTCGAGCGTGTCGGTGTTGTCGGAGGTCCAGACCTGGTCGGCGCGGGCGAGCACGCCGAGGTCGATCCGCCCGCCACCGCCCGCGCAGGCCTCGATCCGCAGGCCGGGGTGGTCCGCGCGCAGCCGGTCGAGCAGCGCGTACACCGCGTGGGTGTGCTCGACCCACAGCCGGTCCTGGTCGCTTTCGCCGGGCCAGCCCGCTTCGCTGAACGGCCGGTTCATGTCCCACTTGAGGAAGTCGACGCCGTGCTCGCCGACGAGCCGGTCGAGCCATTCGTGCGCCCACGCGGCGACGTCCGGGCGAGCGAAGTTGAGCACCAGCTGCCGCCGCAATTCCGAGCGGCGCCGGTGCGGGTGGTGCAGCACCCAGTCCGGATGGGTGCGGTAGAGATCGCTGTCGGGGTTGACCATCTCGGGCTCGACCCAGATGCCGAACCGCATGCCGAGCCCGTGCACCGCGTCGACCAGCGGCTTGAGCCCGTCGGGGAAGCGCTCCCGGTTGACCTGCCAGTCGCCGAGGCCGGCGTGGTCGCCGGTGCGCGCGCCGAACCAGCCGTCGTCCATCACGAACAGCTCGACGCCGAGCGCCGCCGCCCGCTCGGCGAGCGCGCGCTGCCCCGCCTCGGTGACGTCGAATCCGGTGGCCTCCCACGAGTTGTAGAGCACCGGACGCAGTTCGCCCGGGTGCGGCAGGACGTGCGCGAGGACGTAGGCGTGCCACGCGCGGCTCGCCGCGCCGAACCCGCCGTCGGTGTAGAGCCCGGCGGAAACCGGGGTGGTCAGCGGACGGCCCGGCCCGACGCGGTGGACGACGCCGTCCTGGCCGAAACCCCCGCTGACCGTCAGCCGTCCGGTCGACGAACGGGTGGTGGTCAGGCGCCACGACCCGCTCCAGGCCAGCACGACGCCGTAGACCTCGCCGTGGCGTTCGGTCGCCGTGCCGTCGTCGACCATCACCCACGGATTGGCGTGGTGGCCGGTGATTCCGCGACGGCTCCCGAAGCCGGTTTCGCCGTGCGGGGCGCTCGCGCGGTGCAACTGCGTCTCCGCCGCCCAGCGACCGGTGACGTGGCTGAGCCGGTAGTCCTCGAAGAGCGGCAACGCCCAGGTGGCCGAGTCGGCCCGGACGACCTCGACGTCGGTGTCGGCGCTCAGCTCGGTCCAGCGTTCGAGGACCGCGCCGCGCAGCCGGTAGTGCAGGGTGATCCGCAGCGGGTAGTGCCGGTCCGCGAAGAACAGCCGCAGGTGCCCGGCGGTGATCTCGTGGCGTTCGTACCGCCATTCGAGGGCGCGGGTCCCGTCGGCGAACCGGACCTGCAGAGCCGGTGTCCAGTACCGGGTGCCGCCGTCGGCGGCGAGTTCGGCGAGTCCCTCGTTCGGGTCGTTGAAGCCGTCCCACCAGGGAAGCGTTTTCGCGGACAGCTCGACGACTTCGGCGTCGGACAGCGGGGGTCCCCAGTGGACGTGGGTCGGGACGTCGTCTTCGTCCAGCCGCAGCGCGTAGGTGCTCGAGTCGCCGGTGAGCACCCAGGTGCGGTGTTCTTCGAGGAAGCTGATCCCGGCCATGCGGGACATCCTGCTCACCGGCGTGGCCGCCGCCAAGGGATGTCCCGCTCACCGGTCACCACCGAAATGTAACACCAGTGCTTCCTCAGCGTTATTCCCTGCGGCTGTTCGAGTGGCTTTCCAGGGGCGGTACTGGTTCTATCGGGTGGCGGTCGTAACAATGAGTGAGATCGGAAAGATTTGAGGGGTGGCGACGTGGCGGCGGCGCCGTCGTCAATGAGGGGAGCTCGCCGTGGTGGTCGACAGCATGTTGAAGAAAGAACAAGAGCGACCGGTGGTCCAGGTCGACTGTCCGTCCCTGCCCGATCTCATCGAGGCCAGGAAAAAGGGGCCGTCGGAGTTCGCGAAGACGCGAGAGGCGTACGAGCGCAGCCAGGGAAAGATCTTGGAGGAGTACTACGCGCTCAACTTCCCGGCGGCTATCTTGCTCGTCCGCGCGAAGGAGCAGAATGGGGCGGACGGCGGCGCGGAGCGGAACGTCCTCAAAATGAGGCTGTACTACGACGCGTTCGAGAGCACGCCGGACGTCGACGACGTCTTCCGGTCGGCTCGCCGGGTCGAGCGGAAGTACTCGGTGCTGTTGGAGGGGAAGACGCAGGAGATCCTGGCACGCGGCATCTACACCACGGCCGTCGTCCTCCTGGGCGTGCTCGACGCGATGGTGGGTTCGCCGGACAAGCCCAAGCGGATGCCCGTCGCGGCCGCGTCGGCCCAGAAGGAGATTCGCCAGATCGAGCAGAACGCGCGTGACGCCGCCCTGGACCGCGCGCTTGTCCGCTATCTCGGTGGTCTCGCCGCGGGTTTCGTCTTGGCTGTCGCCGGCGTGATCGTCCTGAAGTTCGTGCCGATGAAGGCGGAAATCGGCGCCAAGCTGATCACCTGCCTGATGGCCGGTGCCATCGGCGCGATTCTGAGCGTCATGATCCGCACGGCCCACCGGCAGAAATTGAGTGTGAGCCTCGCCCAGGGGCCGTTCGTGGTCTTTCTGTCCGGGGTCTTCCGGCTGATCATCGGCGCCGTGTTCGGCGCGGCGATGTTCGTGCTCGTCAGCGCCGGACTGGTGCCGATCGCGGTGCCCGATTCAGCGGAAAAGGTCAATTTCTTCTTCGCCGGGCTCGCTTTCCTCGCCGGGTTCAGCGAACGCTGGGCGCAAGACACGATCGTCCGCACCTTGCCCGGCGCCGCGGACCAGAACGCGGTCGTGCCGGCGCGGGGCAAGGACGGCTGAGCGCTCACGGGCGGTCGGTGAGGTACCCGCCCATCGTCTTGAAGTACTCGTGCGCGGGCAGCTCGGTTCCGTCGGCGGTGCGGACGCGCTCGACGAGCAGGCCGGGGGACTGCCCGCGGCGGGCGTCCGGCCCGGCGACGACCACCACGCCGTCGCCCTCGCGGATGAAGATCCGGCCCGGCGTGCCGCCGTAGTTCCCCTGGGACACCGACGCCTTCGTGATCCGCAGCTCCTCGCCGCGGTGGTAGGCGAACGCGTTCGGGTACGGGTCCGACAGCGCGCGCACGAACCGCTCGAGGTCGGCGGGCGGCAGGGTCCAGTCGATCAGGCTGTCGCGCCGGGCCCGCTTGTGGAAGAAGCTGGCCTTCGCCCGGTCCTGCGGCACCGGCGTGTAGCCGGTCTCGATCAGGGCGATGGCTTCGGCGGTGATCGGCGCGATGAGGTCGACCGTGCGGTGGAAGAGGTCGGTCGTGGTGTCCGCCGGCCCGACCGGGATCGCGCGCTGCAGCACGATGTCGCCGGCGTCGAGCTCGCCGTCCATCATGTGGGCGGTGACGCCGACCTCGGGCTCGCCGTTGATCATCGCCCAGATGAGCGGGGAGAAGCCCGCGTAGGCCGGCAGCAGCGAGTCGTGGATGTTCAGGGTGCCGTGGCGCGGCAGCGCGAAGATCTCCGGCGGGAGCCAGGTGCGCCAGTTGTTCGCCACGATCAGGTCGAGGTCGGCGGCCTTGAGCTCGGCCAGCAGTTCGGCGTCGTCGGGGCGGTTGCGCAGGAGAACCGGGATGTCGTGCGCGGCGGCGAGGTCGGCGACCGAGTCGGCCCAGATCCGCTCGTAGGCGTGGTCGCTCTTCGGGTGCGTGACCACGAGGGCGATCTCGTGGCCGGCGTCGATGAGTGCCTGCAGGGTCCGGTGCCCCCAGGTCTGGTAGCCGAACATCGCCACGCGCATTCGAGAGTGCCTTTCGTGATCGGGGACGAACATCACCCTGAACGTACTAGGCGAGGCTCACCTAAGTTAGGTTAGGGTTCCCTGAACCGTACCGGAGCGCGCGAGGGAGCAACATGACTGCAGAGGTCCCGATCCACGACATCGTCGGCGTGGGCTTCGGGCCGTCGAACCTGGCCCTCGCGATCGCCCTCGCCGAACACAACGCGGGCGCCGGGGCGCCGGTGACCGCGCACTTCCTCGAGCGGCAGCCGCGCTTCGGCTGGCACCGCGGGATGCTGATCGACACCGCGACCATGCAGGTGTCGTTCCTCAAGGACCTGGTCACCCTGCGGAACCCGACCAGTGAGTTCAGCTTCCTCAACTACCTGCACGCGGCCGGGCGGCTGGTGGACTTCATCAACCACAAGAACCTCTTCCCGCTGCGCGTGGAGTTCCACGACTACTTCGAGTGGGCGGCCGCCAAGGTCGACGACGTCGTCTCCTACGGCACCGAAGTCGTCTCGGTGACGCCGGTGTACGACGGTTCCGGAGTCGCGTACTTCGACGTCCGGGCCTCGGACGGCTCCTGCCTGCGCGCCCGGAACCTGGTGATGGGCACGGGTCTGCGGCCGCAGTTGCCCGAGGGCGTCACCGCCGGGGCCCGGATCTGGCACAACAGCGAACTGCTGTTCCGCGTGGACGCGCTGCGCGGTACCGACCCGAAGCGGTTCGTCGTGGTCGGGGCCGGGCAGAGCGCGGCCGAGGTCGCCGCGTTGCTGCACGAGGAGTTCCCCCGCGCCGAGGTGTGCGCGGTGTTCGCCCGCTACGGCTACAGCCCGGCCGACGACAGCTCGTTCGCCAACCGCATCTTCGACCCGGACGCCGTCGACCAGTTCTACCGCGCGGGCGAGCCGGTGAAGGACCGGCTGATGCGCTACCACGGCGCCACGAACTACTCGGCCGTCGACGTCGACCTGATCGACGAGCTCTACCGGCGGGTCTACCGCGAGAAGGTGCTGGGCGTGGAACGGTTGCGGCTGTTCAACGTCTCGCGCCCGGTCGAGGTGACCGGCACCGGAACGGTGACGATCGAGTCCCTGACGACGGGCGAGCGCACGGTCCTGGACGCCGACGCGGTCGTCTACGCCACGGGTTACCGGCCCGCGGACCCGACGCCGCTGCTCGGCGAACTGGGCCCGCGGTGCCTGCGTGACGAAGAAGGCCGGCTCCGCGTCGAGCGCGACTACCGGCTGGTGACCGAATTCCCGTTGCGCGGCGGGATCTACCTGCAGGGCGGCACCGAGCACACGCACGGCATCACGTCGTCGCTGCTGTCGAACACCGCCGTGCGGGTGGGGGAGATCCTGCAGTCCGTCGTGGACCGCCGGGTGGTCGCGGAGCCGGCCGGGGAGTTCGCGGTCAGCGCGCGGTGAGCTGCTCCCGGAGGATGTCGCCGTGGCCGGTGTGGCGGGCGAGCTCCTCGATCAGGAACAGGTAGACGAAGCGGAGGGTGACCTCGCCGACGACCGGGTGCGTCCAGCGGTCGTCGAGCGAGAAACCCGCCGCGATCTCGCGTGAGCGCGCGCTGGTCCGTTCGTACTCGGCGATCACGTCGTCGACCGTTTCTTCTTCGGTGACCACGAAACTGGGGTCCCCGGGGGTCGAAGGCCCGTCGATCTCGGCCTCGTCGAGCCCGGCGATCAGCCACTGGAACCAGCGGCGCTCGGCGACGGCGGCGTGTTTCACCAGGGCGATCGGCGTGGTCAGGGACGGCACCAGCCGGCGCCGGGCGTCCGCTTCCGACAGGCCGCGCGCGTTCTCGACGAGCGCGAGGCGGCCGCGGTCGAGCATCGCCTCCAGCAGCTCGCGTTCGGGGCCGGTGGTCTTTTCGGGCAGCGCGTACACGGCAGTCAGCTTCCTTGGTGGGGGATTCGGCCGGATCGGTCCTCCGAGACGGTGAGGACGGCCGGCACCCAGGATAGCGCTAGTGCACCGGGGCCGGGTGGTGCCGGCTGATCGGGATGACCATCGGCGTCCCGCTCACCGGGTCCGGGGTGACCTGGCAGCGGACGTCGAAGACCTCCTCGACCAGGCTCTCGGTGATCACCGACGCCGGCTCGCCGGAAGCCACCACGCGGCCCGCCTTCATCGCGATCACGTGGTCGGCGTACCGGCACGCCTGGGGGAGGTCGTGCAGCACCATCACCACGGTGCGGCCCTCGGCGCGGTTGAGGTCGACGACCAGGTCCAGCACGTCGATCTGGTGGGCCAGGTCCAGGTACGTCGTCGGCTCGTCGAGCAGCAGCACCGGCGTGCCCTGCGCGATCGCCATCGCGATCCACGCGCGCTGGCGCTGGCCGCCGGACAGCTCGTCCACCGGGCGGTCGGCGAGGTCCAGCAGCGAGGTGGCGTCCAGGGCCGCGCGGATCGCGCCTTCGTCCGATGTGGACCATTGGCGCCACCAGCGCTGGTGCGGAGCGCGGCCGCGGCCGACGAGGTCGGCCACCGTCATGCCCTCGGGGGCCACCGGGGACTGCGGCAGGATGCCGAGCCGCTGGGCGACCTGGCGGGTCGGCAGGTCGTGGATCGAACGGCCGTCCAGGTACACCCCGCCGGACTTCGGCGTCAGCAGCCGGGCCAGCGTGCGCAGCAGCGTCGACTTGCCGCACGCGTTCGGCCCGACGATCGCGGTGATCTTGCCGGCCGGGATGTCGAGGTCGAGGCCGTCGATGACGACCCGGTCGTCGTAGGCGACGCGCAGGTCCCGCACGCGCAGGGACGGTGTCATCTTCTCAGCCTCCGGAGCCGGATCGGTTGGCCCTGGCCAGCAGCCAGAGCAGCAGCGGGGCGCCGAGCGCGCCGGTCACTATGCCGACCGGCAGCGGGGACGCGGTGAGGGTGCGGGCCAGGAGGTCGCTGCCCAGCACCACCACCGCGCCGGTGAGCGCGGACGCGATGAGCGGCGGGGATGGCCGGCGCGCCAGGCGTTGCGCGATCTGCGGCGCGGTCAGCGCGACGAACGAGATCGGGCCGGCGGACGCCGTCGCGAAGGCCACCAGCCCGGCGCCGGCCAGCAGCAGCCCCAGCCGGACCGGCTGCACCGGCGTGCCGAGCCCGGCCGCCACGTCGTCGCCGAGCTGCAGCGTGCGCATCCACCGCGACAGGGCCAGCACGAGCGGCAGCAGCACCGCCAGCGCGCCGGCCAGCGGGACGACGTGCTCCCAGCCGCGGTTGGCGAGGTTGCCGACCAGCCAGCCGATCGACGCCTGGGCTTCGGTGATCTGCGCGCGGCTGAGCAGGTAGTCGGTCAGGCTGGTGCACATCGCGAAGATGCCGATGCCCACCAGGATGATCCGGTAGCCGGTGGTGCCGCGCCGCCACGCCAGGACGTACACGAGCAGGCCGGTCAGCAGCCCGCCCAGCAGGCCGAGCGTGGTGGTGCCGAGGCCGCCGCCGAAGCCGAAGGAGATCCCGGCGACGACGGCGGTGGCCGCGCCCGCGTTGATGCCGATCAGGTCCGGGCCGGCCAGCGGGTTGCGCGTGATGGTCTGGAACACCGCGCCGGACGCGCCGAACGCGAGCCCGGCCAGCAGCCCGGTCAGCGCCCGCGGCAGCCGCAGCTCCTGCACGATGTAGCCGGTGCCGCTGTCGCCGCCGCCGAACACCGCGGACAGGACGTCGGACATGCTGAGCGGGACGTCGCCGATCGTCATGCCCACGCAAAACAACGCGAACGCCAGCACGGCGAGCACGAGCGAGACGGCCACCAGCCGGAGCCGGATCTGACCGGACACCGCGGGTTTCGCGAGGCGGAAGGTCACGCGGTCGCGCCGCACGTGCAGCAGGCTCATCAGGCTTCCACCAGCTTGCGGCGGCGGACCAGGTAGATGAAGAAAGGTGCGCCGAGGAAGGCGACGATCACGCCGGCGCGGACCTCGCCGGGCCGCGCCATGATCCGGCCGAGGATGTCCGCGGCGAGCAGCAGGCAGGGCGCGAGCACCGCGGTGTAGGGCAGCAGCCACCGGTGGTCCGGGCCGATGACGAACCGCACGGCGTGCGGGACGATCAGGCCGAGGAACACGATCGGGCCGGCGACCGCGACGGAAGCGCCGGTCAGGAGCGTGATGGCCAGCGCGCCGCGCAGCCGCAGCGGGCCCAGCCGCCGCCCGAGCGCGACCGCGACGTCGTCGCCGAGCGCGAGGCTGTTCAACGCGGGTCCGCTCGCGATCGCCAGCACCACGCCGACGAGCAGGAACGGCAGGACCCGCAGCAGCGATCCGCTGTCGACACCGGCGAGCGAACCGGCCGACCAGAACCGGAACCGGTTGAGCGCCACCGGGTCCGAGAGCACCATCGCGCTGGTGAACGAGCCGAGCAGGGCCGTGACGGCGGCTCCGGCGAGGGCGAGCTTGACCGGGCTCGAGCCGCTGCGGCCCCGGGTGCCGAGGAAGTAGACGACCGTGGTCGCGGCGAGCGCGCCGGCGAAGGCGAACCAGATGTAGCCGTAGAGGGAGCTCACGCCGAGCACGGTGATGGAGAAGACGATGGCGAACGCGGCCCCGGCGCTGACGCCGAGCAGTCCCGGGTCGGCCAGGGGGTTGCGGGTCAGCGCCTGCATGAGCGTGCCGGCCAGGCCGAGCGCGGCGCCGACCAGCACCGCCAGGAGGGTCCGCGGGATCCGGACACTGTGGATGATCACGGCGTCGGCGGAGCCGTCGTCGTGCCACAGGACCTGCCAGACGGCGCCGAACGCAATCTCCTTGGAGCCCAGCCAGACACTCAGCAGGCCGAGGAAAACCAGGACGCCGAGAGCGGCCAGCAGACCGAGCGCGCGGCCCGTGTGTGGCGGGCGTCGCTCGAGAGCGATCCCTCCGGGGTCTGTTCGCACCGCACCTCCGACTGGTACTGATTTAGGTAAGGCTAACCGATGGTACAGGAGTGCATCCCCACCATCCGTTTGTTAGGGTCACCTAACTTCGCGTCCCGGTCGGGGCGCCGTGAGCAGCGGGAGGCTGGTCTACCGGTGAGCAACGGTGACGCTGTGCAGCAGCAGGTGTCGAGGCTCGGTTTCTGGCGCGACCGCCTCGCTTCGGCGCCGAAGGAGCTGCCGCTGCCGGTCGACCGGCCCTATCCGGCGGCGCCCGCCGCCCCGGCGACGCTCGCCCGGCCCGTGCCCGAGGCCGACGAGCTGACGCTCCTCGCGGCGTTCACGGTGCTGTTGTCCCGCTACGCGGGAACGGCCGACGTCCTGCTCGGGATCGGCTCGCTGGTGCCGCTGCGGGTGGATCTGGGCGGCTCGCCCGGATTTGCCGACGTCGTCGCGCGCGTCCGTGAGGCGCGAGAAGCTGCGCTGGGGCACGAGGTGCCCTTCGCCGACCTGGTCGCCGAGCTGGAGCCGGAGCCCGGTCGCGGCGGGTCGCTGCTCGTCAATGTCGGCTTCGGCGCCGCGACCGACCTGCCCCTGGACCTGAACCTGACCGGCGAGGGGGTGCGCTACCGTCCCGACGTCCTCGACGAGTCCACTGTGGACCGCATGCTCGACCACCTCGGCCACCTCCTCGCCGAGGCGGCGGAACGTCCACAGTGGCCGGTCGACCGGCTCGCGCTGATGGCCGCGCCGGAACTGCACCGGATTCTCGACGACTGGAACGACACGGACCTCGCGACGCCGCTGTCCACCTTGCCGGAGCTGTTCGCGGCCCGGGTCCGGGCAAACCCGGACGGGATCGCGCTGGTCTTCGAGGACACCGAACTCACCTACGCCGAACTCGACGCCCGCGCGAACCGCCTCGCCCACGTCCTCATCGCCCGTGGCGCGGGTCCCGAGCGGGTGGTCGCGCTCGCCGTGCCGCGGTCGGTGGACATGATCGTCGCCGAACTCGCGGTGCTCAAGGCCGGCGCCGCGTACCTGCCGCTGGACCAGGACTACCCGGGCGAGCGCCTCGCGTTCATGGTCGCCGACGCCCGCCCGGTGTGCGTGGTCACCACCCGCGCACTCGCCGGCCGGTTCGACGGCGACGTCCTGCTCCTCGATGAGCTCGACATCGGCGACGCGCCGGCGACGGACCCGGCCGCCGCGATCGTCCCGGCCAACGCCGCCTACGTCATCTACACTTCCGGCTCCACCGGACGGCCCAAGGGCGTCGTGGTTTCCCACGCGGGCGTCGCCAAGCTGGTCGCGACGCAGTCCGAGCGGTTCGGGGTGGGCCCGCACAGCCGGGTGCTGCAGTTCGCGTCGCCGAGTTTCGACGTCGCCTTCTGGGACCTGTGCCTCGGCTTGCTTTCCGGCGGCCGCCTGGTGATCGTCCCGGCCGAACGGCGGGTGCCCGGGCCGGAACTGGCCGAATACGCGCACGCCCACGGCGTCGACTTCATGATCTTGCCGCCCGCCCTGCTCGCCGAGTTCCCCGAGGACTGCGACCTGCCGCGGAACAGCGTGCTGCTGGCGGGCACTGAACGGGTGTCGCCGGAGCTGGTCCGCCGCTGGGCGCCCGGACGGCGGATGTTCAACGCCTACGGACCCACCGAGGCCACGACCAACTCGACGCTCGGCCTCTGCGACCCGGAGATCGCGCCGGGCTCGGCCGTCCCGATCGGCGTGCCGGACCCCGGCACCCGGGCGTACGTCCTCGACGCGCACCTCGCGCCGGTGCCGGTCGGGGTGGTGGGGGAGCTGTATCTCGCGGGAAGTGGTCTGGCGCGGGGGTATCTCGGGCGGCCGGGGCTGACGGCGGAGCGGTTCGTGGCGGACCCGTTCGGCTCGGGCGGACGGCTTTACCGGACCGGTGACCTCGTGAAGTGGCTGCCCGATGGCCGGTTGGTGTTCCTGGGCCGCGCCGACGACCAGGTCAAGATCCGCGGTTACCGGATCGAGCTGGGCGAGATCGAGTCGGTGCTCGCCGAACACCCGCGCGTCGGCCAGCCGGTCGTCATTGCGCAGGACGGGCAGCTGATCGCCTACGCCGTGCCGGTGCCCGACCGCGACCAGGCGGCCGAGCAGGGCCACGTCGACGAATGGCACGACGTCCACGAGGAGATGCTCGCCGGGTCCCACGGCATCGAAGAGAACTTCGCGGGCTGGAACTCCAGCTACGACGGCTCGGAGCTCCCCCGCGCCGAGATGCGGGAGTGGCACGCGGCGACGATCGAGCGGATCCGGGCGCTGCACCCGAAGCGGGTGCTGGAGATCGGCGTCGGCAGCGGGCTGATCCTCTCGAGGATCGCCCCGGACGCCGAAACCTACTGGGGTGTGGACCTCTCCGAGAGCGCCGTCGAGAACGTCCGGCGCGAGGTCGCCGCCATGCCCGAGCTGGCGGGCAAGGTCCAGCTCGCCGCGCGGCCCGCCCACGACCTGGGCGAACTGCCGGACTTCGACACGGTGATCATCAACTCCGTCGCCCAGTACTTCCCCAGCGCGGACTACCTCGCCGAAGTCGTGAAAACCGCCGCCGCGCGGCTGGTTCCGGGCGGCACGATCTTCCTCGGCGACCTCCGCAACCTCCGTTCGCTGCGGGCGTTCCGGACCGCCGTCGAGCTGCACCGCGGCCGCACCGACGTCGCCGCGGTGGACCAGGCGATCGCGCGCGAAGGCGAGCTGGTCCTCGATCCGGACTTCTTCCCGGCATTGGCCCGGGAACTCGATGGCTTCGGCGACGTCGACCTGTGGGTCAAGCGCGGCACCGCGCACAACGAGCTGACTCGCCACCGCTACGACGTCGTCCTGCGGAAGGCGCCGCGGCCGGCGGCGGCCGAAGAGCAGGTCGTCGCGTTCGGCGACCTCGGTGCGGTGGAACGGTTCCTGGCCGCCGAGACGCCGGAGCGGCTGCGCGTCACCGCGATCCCGGACGCGCGGCTGGCGGGCGAGCTGGCCGCGGTCCGCGCCCTGGACACCGGCGACGCCGAGGCCGCCCTGGCCGCCCTCGACCGCCGCGACGGCGTCGACCCGGAAGACCTCTACCGGCTCGGCGAGCGCGCCGGCTATCGCGTGGCGGTGACCTTGGCGGCCGAAGGCGGCGAGCTGGAGGCCGTCTTCTCGAGGGGGGAGGACGGCCCCGCCTACCGCCCGGTGCGTCCGACGGGCACGCCGGGTTCGTACGCCAACAACCCGGCGGCCCGGCGGGAAACCGGTGCGCTGGTGGCGTCGCTGCGCGCGCACGTCCGGGATCGGCTGCCGCGGTACATGGTGCCTTCGGCGTTCGTGATCCTCGACAAGCTGCCCGTCCTCGCCTCCGGCAAGCTGGACCGCAAGGTCCTGCCGAGCCCCGAGCGGTTCACCGCCGGACCCGGCCGCGCGCCCCGCAACCCCGTCGAGCAGCTGCTGTGCGAGATGTTCGCCGACGTCCTCGGGGTGCCGCAGGCCGGACCGGACGACGACTTCTTCGCGCTCGGTGGGCATTCGCTGCTCGCCACCCGGCTGATCCAGCGCATCCGCGCGGCGGTCGGCGCCGAAGTGCCGGTGCGGGCGGTGTTCGACGCTCCGACGCCGGCCGCGCTCGCGGACTTCCTCGCCGGCGCCGTCACCGAGACCGGGCGGCGCCCGCTCGGGCGCGTCACCGAGCGGCCGGAGCGGCTGCCGCTGTCCTTCGCGCAGCAGCGCCTGTGGTTCCTGCACGGGCTGGAAGGCGGCTCGGCGACCTACAACGTCCCGTTCGTCGTGGGGCTCGCCGGCGAACTCGACGTCGACGCGCTGCGTTCGGCGCTCGCCGACGTCCTGGACCGGCACGAGGCCCTGCGGACGGTCTTCCCGGTCGTCGACGGCGTGCCGTACCAGCGGATCCTGCCCGAGGGGACGGTGGAGCTGACCGTCCGGGAAGTGTCCGATGTGGACGCCGAAGTGGACGAGCTCGTGCGCGGCGTGTTCGACCTCGGTGCCGGGGTACCGGTGCGCGCGGAACTGCTGACCGTCGACCCGCGGCGGCACGTGCTGGTGCTGGTCGTGCACCACATCGCCGCCGACGGCTGGTCGCTGTCCCCGCTGTGGCGGGACATCGCGGCGGCCTACCGCGCCCGGCTGCGCGGTAAAGCTCCACAGTGGACGCCGCTGCCCGTGCAGTACGTGGACTACACGCTCTGGCAACGTGATCTCCTTGCGGCGGAAGAGCAAGGCCAGCTCGAATACTGGCGTGAGACGTTGGAAGGCTTGCCCGACCGGATCCCGCTTCCGCTCGACCGGCCGCACCCGCCGGTCTCGGCCTACCGCGGCGGGTTCTTCACCTTCACCTGGGACGCGGGGCTGCAGGCCGGGCTCGCCGACCTCGCCCGCGCCTGCGGGGCCAGCCCGTTCATGGTCGTGCACGCGGGCCTGACGGCGCTGCTGTCCCGGCTCGGCGCGGGCACCGACATCCCGATCGGCACCCCGATCGCCGGCCGCACCGACCCGGCCCTGGACGACCTCGTCGGTTTCTTCGTCAACACCCTGGTGCTGCGCGTCGACACCGGCGGCGACCCGTCGTTCCGCGAACTCGTGGCCCGGGTGCGCGAGCGCAGCCTCGACGCCTACGCCCACCAGGACGTCCCGTTCGAGCGGCTGGTCGAGGCGCTCAACCCGGCCCGGTCGCTCGCCCACCACCCGCTGTTCCAGACCATGCTCGCCTGGCAGAACACCCCCGGCACCGGCGTCGAACTGCCCGGCCTGACCGTGACCGAGCGGCCCGTCGGCACCGGCACGGCCAAGTTCGACCTCTGGTTCTCCTTCACCGAGCGCGCCGACGGCCTGCGCGGCCAGGCCGAATTCAACGCCGAGGTGTTCGACCGCGCCACCGTGACCGGCCTCCTCGACCGCCTGGAAACCCTGCTCCGGCAGGTCGCCGCCGCCCCGGACCGCCGCCTCGGCTCCCTCGACGTGCTCACCCCGGCCGAGCGCGCCGGCCTCGAAAAGACCTGGTCAGGTGCCATCGAGGACGTCCCCGCGGTCACCGTCCCCGAGCTGTTCGCCGCCCAGGTCGCGCGAACTCCCGACCACCCGGCGCTGGTGTTCGAGGACGAAGTACTCACCTACGCCGAGCTCGACGCCGTCTCGAATCGCCTGGCCCGCGTGCTGGCCGCGCGCGGAGCCGGGCCCGAGCGTGTGGTCGCCCTGGCGCTGCCTCGCTCGACGCACCTGGTCACGGCGATCCTCGCCGTGCTCAAGACGGGCGCGGCCTACCTGCCGCTCGACCCCGGCTATCCGGCCGACCGCATCGCGTTCATGCTCGAAGACGCCGCCCCGGCACTCGTGCTGGCCGTCGCGGACACCGCCGTCCCGGGCGCCGTGCTCCTGGACGACCCGGCCAACCTGGCCGGCGTCTCGGACGCGCCCCTGGAAGTCGTGCCGCGGCCGGAGAACCCGGCGTACGTCATCTACACCTCCGGGTCGACGGGCCGGCCGAAGGGCGTGGTCGTCCCGCACGCCGGGATCGTGAACCGGCTGCTGTGGATGCAGGCCGAGTACGGCCTCACGCCCGACGACCGCGTGCTGCAGAAGACGCCGTCCAGCTTCGATGTGTCGGTGTGGGAGTTCCTCTGGCCGCTGATCACCGGCGCCACCGAGGTGCTCGCCCGGCCGGACGGGCACAAGGACCCCGCCTACCTCGCCCGGCTGATCCGCGACCGGGACATCACGACCGTCCACTTCGTCCCGTCGATGCTCCAGGTCTTCCTCCAGGAGCCGGCGGCGGCGGAGTGCACGAACCTGCGCCGGGTGCTGTGCAGTGGCGAGGCCCTGCCTCTGGACGCCGTCGCGCAGTTCGGCCAGGTGCTGGACGCCGAGCTGCACAATCTGTACGGCCCGACCGAAGCTTCGGTCGACGTGACGTCGTGGCGGACGTCCACAGAGGACGGTTCCATCCCCATCGGACGTCCGGTGTGGAACACCCGCACCTACGTCCTCGACGCCGCCCTGCGCCCGGTCCCGCCGGGTACCCCCGGCGAGCTGTACCTGGCCGGCGTCCAGCTCGCCCGCGGCTACCTCGGCCGGGCCGGGCTCACCGCCGAGCGGTTCGTCGCCGACCCGTTCGGCGCGCCCGGCGCCCGGATGTACCGCACCGGCGACCTCGCCCGCTTCCGCCCCGACGGCGTCCTCGAGTTCCTCGGCCGCGGCGACGAGCAGATCAAGATCCGCGGGTTCCGCGTCGAACCCGGGGAGATCGCCGCGACCCTGGCCGCGCACGACGACGTCGCCCACGCCGTCGTCGTCGCCCGCGAGGACCGCCCCGGCGACGTCCGCCTGGTCGGGTACGTCGTCCCGGCCGACACCTCCGGCTCGGCCGAGGAGGAGACCGAGCAGGTCGGCGAGTGGCGTGAGCTGTACGACTCGATGTACTCCGGCGACGGCGACGAGTTCGCGGGCTGGAACTCCAGCTACACCGGCGAGCCGCTCCCGCGGGCCGAGATGCGCGAGTGGCGCGACGCGATCGTCACGCGGATCCGGTCCCTCCGGCCGCAGCGGGTCCTGGAGATCGGCGTCGGCAGCGGCCTGCTCCTGACCGAGCTGGCTCCGCACTGCGAGGCCTACTGGGGCACGGACTTCTCCGCCGAGGTCATCGCTACGCTCGGCGAGCGGGTCGCGGCCGATCCCGCGCTTGCCGGGCGGGTCGAACTGCGCACCGGCGACGCCGCCGACGTCACCGGCCTGCCGGCCGGGTTCTTCGACACGATCGTGCTCAACTCCGTCGTCCAGTACTTCCCGAGCGGGACGTACCTCCTGGATGTGGTGCGCAAGGCCCTGGAACTCCTGGCGCCGGGCGGCTCGCTCTTCGTCGGAGACGTCCGCGACCTGCGCCAGGTCCGGGCGTTCCACACAGCTGTGGCCCAGGCGCGCGGCGGTGACGTCGAACAGCGGCTGCTGCGGGAGAAGGAGCTGCTCGTCGCGCCGGAGTTCTTCGCGGGCCTCGACGGAGTCGCGGCGGACATCCGGGTCAAGCGCGGCCGGGCGGTCAACGAACTCACCCAGTACCGCTACGACGTCGTCCTGCGCCCCGGTGCCGCCGGGCCGCTCCCAGGGGCAACGCTGACCTGGGGTACCGATGTGTCCACTGTGGACGAGGTGGCGGAACGGGTCCGCGACGGCCTGCGCGTCGAGGGCGTTCCCAACGGGCGGATCACCGAAGGCGTGAACCCCGAGGACTGGTACGAACTCGGCGCGGTCGTGACCTGGTCCGCGGCCGCTGACGGCTCGGTCGACGTCCTGTTCACCAGCGGCGACCCGGCCGGCGCGTTCCGGCCCGGCCCGGAGCCGCTGCTCTCCTACACCGGCAATCCCCGGCGGTCGCACCGGAGCACCGCCCTGCCCGCGGACCTGCGCGCGCTGGCCGCCGAACGGCTGCCCGAGCACATGGTGCCGTCGGCGATCGTCGTGCTCGACGCGCTTCCGGTGACGGCGAACGGCAAGCTCGACCGCCGCACGCTCCCGGCCCCGGAGAGGAGCGCGCCCGTCTCCGGCCGCGAGCCGCGGACGCCGGTCGAACGGCAGCTGTGCGAGCTGTTCGCCGACGTCCTCGGCCTCCCGCGGGTGGGCCCGGACGACAGCTTCTTCGCGCTCGGCGGGCATTCGCTGCTGGCCACCCGGCTGATCGCCCGCGTCCGCGCGGCCCTGCACGCCGAGCTCGAAGTGCGGGCGGTCTTCGAGACGCCGACCCCGGCCGGCCTGGCCGGGGTGCTCGCCACCGCCCGCGGCGCCGCGCGGCCGCCGCTGGTCCCCGCGCCTCGCCCGGAGCTCGTCCCGCTGTCCGGCGCCCAGCAGCGGCTGTGGTTCCTGCACCACCTCGAAGGGGCGTCGGCCACCTACAACGTCCCGCTGATCATGCGGCTGGAAGGCGATCTCGACGTCGAAGCGCTGCGCAGGGCGTTGTCCGATGTGGTCGCCCGCCACGAGGCACTGCGGACCCGGTTCCCACAGCGGGACGGTGTGCCCTACCAGGACATCCTCGCGCCCGGGGAGGTCGACCTTCCCGTCCGCGAGGTCGCCGAACTCGACGAGACCCTGACCGGGCTGGTCCGCGGATCGTTCGATCTCGAGCGGCACGTGCCGGTGCGCGCGGAGCTGCTGCGGCTCGGCGCCCGCGAGCACGTTTTCGCCCTCGTGTTCCACCACATCGCCTCCGACGGCTGGTCGATGGCCCCGCTGTGGCGCGACCTCGCCACGGCCTACGCCGCCCGAGGCGCCGGCGAAGCTCCACAGTGGACGCCGCTGCCGGTGCAGTACGCGGACTACACGCTGTGGCACCGGGATCTGCTCGGCCGCGAAGACGACCCGGACAGCGTCCTGAGCGCGCAGCTGGACTACTGGCGGACGGCCCTCGACGGCCTGCCGGACCGGATCGAGCTGCCCCTGGACCGGCCGCACCCGGCGACCGCGACCTTCCGCGGCGAGCTGCACACCTTCACCTGGGACGCCGGCCTCCACACCGGGCTGGCCGAACTGGCCCGCGAGAGCGGCGCCAGCGTGTTCATGGTCGTGCACGCGGCCCTCGCCGCCCTGCTCACGCGGCTGGGCGCCGGCACGGACGTGCCGATCGGCTCGCCCATCGCCGGCCGCACCGACCCGGCCTTGGACGACCTCGTCGGCTTCTTCGTCAACACCCTGGTCCTGCGCGTCGACACCGGCGGCGAGCCGACGTTCCGCGAACTGCTCGCCCGGGTCCGCGAACGCAACCTCGACGCGTACGCCCACCAGGACGTGCCCTTCGAGCGCCTGGTCGAACTGCTCAACCCCGCGCGGTCACCGTCCTACCACCCGCTGTTCCAGGTCATGATCGCCGGGCAGAACAACGCCCGGGCCGAGGTGACCCTGCCCGGCCTGGCCGTCACCGAGCTCCCGGTGACCACGGGGACGTCGAAGTTCGACCTCTCGATTTCGCTGACCGAGCGCGACGCCGGGATCGCCGGGGTGCTGGAGTTCAACGCCGACGTCTTCGACCACGCGGGCGCGAACGCGATCCTGCGCCGCCTCGAAGTCCTGCTGCGCGCGGCCCTGGCCGAGCCCGACCGCCCGGTCGGCGCCCTCGACCTCCTCGACGGGGACGAGCGCGACCGGGTGCTCACCGAATGGGCGGGGTCGCTCGAACCGGCGGGCACCGAGACGTTCCCCGGGATGTTCGCCCGCCGCGTCGCCGAGGCACCGGATGCGGTGGCGCTCGTGTTCGAGGACGTCGAGCTGACCTACGCCGAGGTGAACGCCCGCGCCAACCGGCTCGCGCACTTGCTGCTCGAGCGCGGTGCCGGGCCGGAGCGGGTGGTCGCGCTGGCCGTGCCGCGCTCGGTGGACATGATCATCGCCGAGCTGGCGGTGCTCAAAGCCGGTGCCGCGTACCTGCCGATCGACGTCGACTACCCGGGCGACCGCATCGCCTACATGGTCGAGGACGCGGCCCCGGTCTGCGTGGTGACGACCCGGGACATCGAGGCGAAGCTACCCACAACCCTGCCTCGGGTCCTTCTGGACGACGCGGCACTCACCGCGATGTCCACAGAGGACCCTTCGGTGGTGGTCCGGCCGGAGAACGCGGCCTACGTGATCTACACGTCGGGCTCCTCCGGACGGCCCAAGGGCGTCGTCCTCCAGCACTCGGGTGTCGCGAAGCTGGTCGCCACCCAGGTCGAACGCTTCGGCGTCGGCCCGCACAGCCGGGTGCTGCAGTTCGCGTCGCCGAGCTTCGACGTCGCGTTCTGGGACCTCTGCCTCGGCCTGCTCTCGGGCGGGCGGCTGGTCGTCGTCCCGGCCGAGCGGCGGGTCGCGGGCCCGGCGCTGACCGAGTACGCGCACGCCCACGGCGTCGACTTCATGATCCTGCCACCCGCGCTGCTCGACGCCATGCCGGCGGACTGTGACCTCCCGCGGGACGGTGTGCTGCTGGCGGGGACCGAGCGCGTGTCGCCGGAGCTGGTGCGCCGCTGGGCGCCGAGGCGGCGGATGTTCAACGCCTACGGCCCGACCGAGGCGACCACCAACTCGACGCTCGGGGAAAGCGACCCGGCCGAGCTGGCGGACGCGACCGTCGTCCCCATCGGCATCCCCGACCCCGGCACCCGCGCGTACGTGCTCGACGCCCGGCTGCGGCCGGTCCCGCCCGGTGTGGTGGGGGAGCTGTACCTCGCGGGAAGCGGCCTGGCGCGGGGATATCTCGGGCGGCCGGGGCTGACGGCGGAGCGGTTCGTCGCGGACCCCTTCGGTTCGGGCGGGCGGCTCTACCGCACGGGTGACCTGGTCAAATGGCGTCCGGACGGGCGGCTGGTGTTCCTCGGCCGGGCCGACGACCAGGTCAAGATCCGCGGCTACCGCATCGAGCTCGGCGAGATCGAGTCCGTGCTGGCCGAGCACCCGGCCGTCGGGCAGTCAGTCGTCGTCGCCCGGGACAGCCGGCTCATCGCCTACGCCGTGCCGTCGGCCGGACGGGACGAAGAAGCGGAACGGGACCACGTCGGCGAGTGGCGGGAGCTGCACGAGAACGTCTTCACCGAAGCGGCGTCCGGCGGGCTGGAGGAGAACTTCACCGGCTGGAACTCCAGCTACGACGGCTCGGAGCTGCCCCTCGCCGAGATGCGGGAGTGGCACGCGGCGACGATCGAGCGGATCCGGGCGCTGCGGCCGAAGCGGGTGCTGGAGATCGGCGTCGGCAGCGGTCTGATCCTGTCGCGGATCGCGCCGGACGCCGAGGAGTACCGGGGCGTCGACCTGTCCGAGCAGGCCATCGCGAACCTGCGGCGGGAACTCGCGGCGACGCCGTTCGCGAGCAAGGTCCACCTGGCCGCGCGGCCCGCCCACGACCTGGGCGAACTGCCGGACTTCGACACGGTGATCGTCAACTCGGTCGCGCAGTACTTCCCGAGCGTCGGCTACCTCGCCGAAGTCCTCCGCACGGCCGCCGCGCACGTCCGGCCGGGTGGTGTGCTGTTCCTCGGCGACATCCGGAACCTCCGTTCGCTGCGGGCGTTCCGGACCGCGACCGAGCTGCGGCACGGCCGCCGGGACGTCGCCGCGGTGGACCAGGCGATCGCTCGCGAGGGCGAGCTGGTCCTGGACCCTGACTTCTTCGCGGCCCTGGCTCTCGACGGCTTCGACGACGTCGACCTGTGGGTCAAGCGCGGCCACGCGCACAACGAGCTGACCCGGCACCGCTACGACGTCGTCCTGCGAAAGGCACCGCGGCCCGAAGCGGCCGAAGAGCAGGTCGTCGCGTTCGCCTCGGTGGACGAGCTGGAGCGGGTCCTGGCGGCTCGCCCGGCCCGGCTGCGCGTCACCGGCGTGCCGGACGCCCGGTTGTCCGGCGAACTCGCCGCCGTCGCGGCGCTGGCCGCGGGCGACGCCGAGACGGCACTGTCCTCTCTGGAGGATCGGTCCGGAGTGGACCCCGAGACGCTGCACGATCTCGGCGGCCGTCACGGTTACCGCGCGTACGCGACCCTCACCGCGGACGTCGGCGAGCTGGAGGTCGTGTTCACCACGGGCGAGCCCACCCGGATCCACCGCGGCCGCCCGGTCCGGGCCGCCCTCGACGCGCTGGGCAACCACCCGGCCGGGCAGCGGGACGCGAGCGCGCTGGTGGCGGCGCTGCGGGCGCACGTCCGCGACCGGCTGCCGCAGTACATGGTGCCGTCGGCGTTCGTGCTGCTGGACCGGCTCCCGCTGCTGGCTTCCGGCAAGCTGGACCGGCGCGCCCTGCCGAACCCCGACAAGCAGGGGACGTCCACGGGCCGGGCGCCGCGGACGCCGGTCGAAGAAGTCCTTTGCGGGCTCTTCGCCGAGGTGCTCGACGCGGCGTCGATCGGCGTCGACGACGACTTCTTCGCCCTCGGCGGGCATTCGCTGATGGCGACCCGGCTGGTCGCGCGGCTGCGCGCGGTGTTCGGCGTCGAACTGCAGGTGCGGTCGGTGTTCGAGACGCCGACGGTGGCCGGGCTGGCCGCCCTGCTGTCCACTTCGGACTCCGGAGCGGCCCGGCCGGCGCTGGTGCGCGTCGATCCGCGTCCGGACGTGCTGCCGCTGTCGTTCGCCCAGCAGCGGCTGTGGTTCCTGCACCGCCTGGAAGGCCCGTCGGCGACGTACAACATGCCGACGGCGGTCCGGCTGACCGGCACCCTCGACGTCGACGCGCTGCGCACGGCGCTGTCCGACGTGGTCGAGCGCCACGAAGCCCTGCGCACGGTCTTCCCCGAGATCGACGGCGAGGCCCGGCAGCTCGTCCTCGGCGACGTCACCATCCCGCTGCCGATCCGCGCGGTCACCGAGGCCACGCTCGCCGACGCGGTGTCCGAAGCGGCCGCGACGGTGTTCGAGCTCGAGGCGGAGATCCCGCTGCGGGCGCAGCTGCTCCGGCTGGGCGCCCGCGAACACGTCCTGGTGCTGGTGTTCCACCACATCGCCTCCGACGGGTGGTCGACCGCGCCGCTGTGGCGTGACCTCGCGACGGCCTACACCGCCCGCCAGGCCGGTGATGCTCCACAGTGGACGGCGTTGCCGGTGCAGTACGCGGACTACACGCTGTGGCAGCGCGACGTCCTCGGCGAGCCGGTGATCGAGCCCCAGCTGGCCTACTGGCGCGAAGCCCTCGCCGGCCTGCCGGAGCGGATCGAGCTGCCCACCGACCGGCCGCACCCGGCGGAAGCGTCCTACCGCGGCGAGCAGTTCGCCTTCGGCTGGGACGCGGAACTCCACAGTGGACTCGTCGAGCTGGCCCGCACCTGCGGCGCGAGCGTGTTCATGGTCGTGCACGCCGGGCTCACCGCGGTGCTCACCCGGCTCGGTGCGGGCACCGACATCCCGCTCGGCACGTCCATCGCCGGTCGCACCGACGCCGCGCTCGACGACCTCGTCGGGTTCTTCGTCAACACCCTGGTCCTGCGCGTGGACACCGGCGGCGACCCGTCGTTCCGCGAGCTCGTCGCCCGGGTCCGGGACCGCAGCCTCGACGCCTACGCCCACCAGGACGTCCCGTTCGAGCGCCTGGTCGAAGCCCTGAACCCGGTCCGGTCGCTCGCCTACCACCCGCTGTTCCAGACCATGCTGGCCTGGCAGAACAACGCCGTCGCCGACCTCGCGCTGCCGGGCCTCACCGTCGCGGAGGAGCCCGTCCGCACCGGCACCGCCCGCGCCGACCTCACGTTCTTCGTCGGCGAGCGGCCCGGGCACCGGGCCGGGATCCGCGGCACCGCCGAGTACAACACCGACGTCTTCGACCGCGCGAGTGTCGAGGCGATCCTGGAGCGGCTGCGGACGCTCCTGGCCGCCGTCGTCGCCGACCCGGACACGCGGATCGGCGCCGTCGACCTGCTCACCGGCGTCGAGCGCGACCAGCTCGCCGCCGACCCCGCGATCCCCCTGCCCGCGGAGACGCCCGCCGGGCTGTTCGCCGCCCAGGTCACCCGGACACCGGACGCTCTGGCGTTGGTGTTCGGCTCCGAGCGGCTCACCTACGCCGAACTGGAGACGCGGGCCACGGTCCTCGCCCGGGCGCTGCTCGCGCGGGGAGCGGGCCCGGAGCGCGTGGTCGCGGTCGCGCTGCCGCGGTCGGTCGAGCTGGTCGTCGCGCTGCTGGCGGTGCTCAAGATCGGCGCCGCCTACCTGCCCCTGGACCTGAACCACCCGGCCGAGCGCCTCGAGCTGATGCTCGCCGACGCGGCACCGCACCTGGTCATCGCGGAGGACGGCTTCGGGGACCGGCTCGTCCGGCCGGGGGAGACCGGGCCGGAACCGGCCTGGCCGCCGATCAGCCCGGACCACCCGGCGTACGTGATCTTCACGTCGGGCTCCACCGGACGCCCGAAGGCCGTTGCGGGAACCCAGCGAGCCCTGGCCAACCGGCTGCACTGGGGCCGCTCGGCGCTCGGGCCCGGCGTGCGCGTGGCCAAGAGCGCGCTGACGTTCATCGACGGCTCGACCGAGCTGCTCGGCGGCCTGGTCGCGGGCGACCCGGTGGTCCTCGCCGACGACGCGACGGCCACCGACCCGATGGCCCTGGCCGAATTCGTCCGCGAGTCCGGCGCTCAGGTGCTCACCGTGGTCCCGAGCCTCCTCGACAGCTTCGCCGAAGACGCGTCGGCCGGGGCGTTCGACGCGGTGACCACCTGGATCACCAGTGGCGAGCCGCTTTCGGACGTTCTCGCCGAGAAGGTGGCCCGGCGGTGGCCGTCGGCGAAACTGGTCAACCTCTACGGCTGTTCGGAAGTCGCGGGCGACAGCCTGGCCCAGGTCTGCGGGCCGGTAGCGATCGGGCGGCCGATCGCGAACACCCGAACGTACGTCCTCGATGCCGCGTTGCGGCCGGTGCCACCGGGCGTACGCGGCGAGCTGTACCTCGCCGGTGCCGGACTCGCGCGAGGCTACCTCGGCCGGCCGGCGCTCACCGCCGAACGGTTCGTCGCCTCGCCGTTCGAGCCGGGGGAGCGGATGTACCGCACCGGCGACCTCGTCCGCCGCCGGCCCGACGGGACACTTCAGTTCCTCGGCCGCTCCGACCAGCAGATCAAGATCCGCGGGTTCCGCGTCGAGCCGGGTGAGGTGGAAGCCGCGCTGAGGGCCGGCGCCTCGGTGGCGCGCGCGGTCGTGATCGCCCGGGAGAACCGGCTGATCGCCTACGTGGCGCCGTCGGGTGACCCGGTCGCGCTGCGGGCGTCGCTCGCCGCGCGGCTGCCGGAGTACCTGGTGCCGTCGGCGATCGTCGTCCTGCCCGAGCTGCCGGTGAACGCCAACGGCAAGCTCGACCGCGCCGCCCTGCCCGACCCGCAGGTCCGCGCGTCCGGCCGGGCCGCGCGGACCCCGGCCGAGCAGGCGTTGTGCGAGCTGTTCGCCGACGTCCTCGGCGTTGCGGCGGTCGGCCCGGACGACGGGTTCTTCGCCCTCGGTGGGCATTCCCTCCTGGCGACGCGGCTGGTCAGCCGGATCCGCGCGTTGCTCGGCGTCGAGGTGCCGATCCGGGCGGTGTTCGACGCGCCGACCCCGGGCCGGCTCGCCGAAGCCCTGGATCCGGGCCGGGGCCGCCGTCCGGCGCTGGTCCCCGCCCCGCGGCCGGACGTCCTGCCGCTGTCGTTCGCGCAGCAGCGGCTGTGGTTCCTCGACCGCCTGGACGGGCTGTCCGCGACCTACAACATCCCCTGGGCCTGGGAGTTGACCGGCCCGGTCGACACCGACGCGCTGCGAGCCGCCTTGGGTGACGTCGTGGCGCGGCACGAGGTCCTCCGGACGCTCCTGGTCGAGGAGCAGGGCACGCCCCGCCAGGTCATCCTCGATCGGGCCGACCCCGTGCTGGTCACCGAGACGGCTGCCGACCTCGACGAGCGCGTCACCGCCGCGGCGTCGTACTGCTTCACCCTCGACGCCGAAATCCCGATCCGGGCCACGCTCGTCTCGGCCGGGCCGGAGCGGCACGTGTTCGTGCTGCTGGTGCACCACATCGCGGGCGACGGCTGGTCGCTGCCGCCGCTGAAGCGGGACCTCGACACCGCGTACGCCGCGCGGCTCGGCGGTGAACGTCCACAATGGACGCCATTGCCGGTGCAGTACGCGGACTACACGCTTTGGCAGCGGCAAATGTTCGGCCGCGCCGACGATCCGGACAGCCTCCTCGGCCGTCAGGCGGCGTTCTGGCGTGACACCCTCGCGGGCCTCCCCGACGAGCTGGCCCTCCCCGCCGACCGGCCGCGCCCGGCACGCTCGACCGGCCGCGGCGCCGCCGTGCCGTTCACCGTGCCCGCTTCCGTCCACAACGGACTCCGGGAGCTGGCCCACCGCAGCGACACCAGCACGTTCATGGTCGTGCAGGCGGTGCTGGCCGCCCTGCTGACCCGGCTCGGCGCGGGCACGGACATCCCCCTGGGGACGCCGGTGGCCGGCCGCCCGGATCACGCCCTCGAAGACCTCGCCGGGTTCTTCGTCAACACCCTCGTCCTGCGGACCGACACCGGCGGCGACCCGACGTTCCGGCAGCTCCTCGACCGCGTCCGCGAGGCCGACCTGGCCGCGTACGCCCACCAGGACCTGCCGTTCGAGCACCTCGTCGAGCTGCTCAACCCGCCCCGATCCTTGGCGCGGCACCCGCTGTTCCAGGTCATGCTCGCGGTCTACCACTCGGGCTCGGAGCCGGATCGGTTGCTCGGGCTCGACGCGGCCTACCGGGACACCGGGCTGCGGCAGGCGAAGTTCGACCTGTCGTTCGACCTCGTCGAAACGGCCGACGGCATCGACGGCGACCTCGAATACAGCCTCGACCTGTTCGACGAGCCGACGGCCCGGACGCTCACCGAGCGCCTGGTCCGGGTGATGGCGGCGGTCGTCGCGGACCCGGACCGGCCGCTGAGCCGGATCGACGTCCTCGACCCCGGTGAGCGGGAACGGATCCTGCGCGACTGGGGTGCCGGGGCGCCGCTGACCCTCCCGGCGCCGACGGTCCTGGATCGGCTGGCCGGCCAGGTCGCGGCCACCCCGGACGCGACCGCGCTGAGCGACGCGTCCTCGAGCGTCACCTTCGCGGAGTTCGCCGCGCGGACCGACCGCCTCGCCCGGTGGCTGGCGTCCCAGGGGGCTGGACCGGAGAAGGTCGTGGCGCTGGTCCTGCCGCGGTCGGCGGCGGTCGTCGAGGCGATCTTCGGCGTGTTCAAGACGGGCGCGGCCTACCTGCCGGTGGATCCGGACCAGCCCCTGGAACGGATCTCGGCGATCCTCGCCGACGCCGATCCCGCGCTGGTGCTCACGAGCCGTTCGCTGGCTTCGGTCGTTCCTGGCGCCTTGCTCGTCGAGGACATTGTGGACAGTGACGCGACACTGATCCCGCCTTCGCCCGCGAACCCGGCGTACGTGCTCTACACCTCGGGCTCGACGGGCAAGCCCAAGGGTGTGGTCATCCCGCACTCCGGGCTCGTCAACCTGTTCCACAGCCACCGCGAGACGCTGTACCGACCGGCCGTCGCCGCGGCGGGCGGGCGGCGGCTGCGGGTCGGGCACGCGTGGGCGTTCTTCTTCGACGCGTCCTGGCAGCCGCAGCTGTGGCTGCTCGACGGGCACGAGGTGCACGTCGTCGACGACGACACCCGCCGCGACCCGGACCGGCTGGCGGCGGTGGTGCGCGAACGCGGGCTCGACTTCCTCGAACTCACGCCGTCGCACTTCGCGCAGCTGGCCGCGGCCGGGGTGATCTCGGCCGGCCGGTGCGCCCTCGGCGTGGTCGGCGTCGGCGGTGAAGCCGTGTCGCAGACCCTGTGGGAGACGCTGTCGTCGATGCCGGGCACCCAGGCGTACAACCTCTACGGCCCCACCGAGGCCACGGTGGACGCGCTGGTCGGCCGGTTCGGCGACGCCGACCGGCCGGTGATCGGGCGCCCGGTGCACAACACGCGGGCGTACGTCCTCGACGGCGGGCTTTCGCCGGTCCCGGCGGGCGTGCCGGGCGAGCTGTACCTGGCCGGCGCCGGGCTGGCCCGCGGCTACCACGGGCGGCCGGGCCTCACCGCGGACCGGTTCGTCGCCTCGCCGTTCGAGCCGGGCGAGCGGATGTACCGCACCGGCGACCTCGTGCGGTGGCGGCCGGACGGGCAGCTGGAATACCTCGGCCGCACCGACGACCAGGTCAAGATCCGCGGCTTCCGGATCGAACCCGGCGAAATCGAGACGGCACTGGCCCGCCACGACGACGTCACGCAGGCCCTGGTCGTCGTCCGCGAAGACCGGGACAAGCGGCTGGTCGCCTACGTCACCCCGGCGACCGCGGATCCCGCGCGGTTGCGGGAGTTCGCCGCCCGGTCGCTGCCGGAGTACATGGTGCCCGCGGCGATCGTCCCGGTGGACGCGTTTCCCGTGACACCCAACGGGAAGCTGGACAAGGCGGCGCTCCCGGTGCCCGACGTCGCGGCTCGCGGCCGGGCGCCGGAGACGCCGCTCGAGCAAGCCCTCTGCGAGATCTTCGCGGAGGTGCTGGACGTCGCCGCGGTCGGCGCCGACGACGACCTGTTCACCCTCGGCGGCCACTCGATGCTGCTGGTGGTCCTGCGCAACCGGATCACCGAGCGGCTCGGGACCGAATTGCCCATCGCCGAGTTCTTCCGTACCCCCACCGCGGCCGGGCTGGCCGCGCTGTCGACCCGAAACCCGGAGTAGCCGTGCACCGCACCCTGATGAACGCCAAGATCCACCGCGCCACCGTCACCCAGGCCGACCTGCACTACGTCGGCTCGCTGACCATCGACGCGGACCTGATGGCCGCCGCGGACATCGTCGAAGGCGAGCAGGTCCAGGTCGTCGACATCACCAACGGCGCCCGGCTGGAGACCTACGCCATCACCGGCGAGCCGGGCTCCGGCGTGATCGGCGTCAACGGCGCGGCCGCGCACCTCGTGCACCCCGGCGACCTGGTCATCATCATCACCTACGCGCAGGTCCACGAGTCCGAGCGCGCCAGGCACCGGCCGCGGGTGGTGCACGTGGACGCGGACAACCGGCAGGTCCACCTGGGACACGACCCGGCCGAGCCGGTGCCCGGCGCGGCGGCGCAGCTGTCCGGCCGTGGGCGTTGACACAGCGCAGGCCCGGCGGTTGCTTTTGCGAGGCTGTCTTAAATAAGGTATGCCTATCCTAAGTCTGGCTGGTACGTCCGGGCCTGCGGCTCCGGCACCCGGACCCCCGAAAGCTCTCGAAAGGTGCTCATGTCCGTGTTCCAAGGCGCTGCCGGGCTCAGCCGGCGCGGATTCCTGATCGGGGCGGGCGGCGTCGCGGCCGCCGCGGCCCTCACCGCGTGCGGCAGCGGCGGCAAGCCGGCGGCCGGCGGCACCACCGGCCCGTGGGAGTTCACCGACGACCGCGGTCAGAAGGCCGCGCGCGACCAGCGTCCCGCGCGGGTGGTGGCCTACGCCAGCTCGGCCGCGGCGCTCTGGGACTACGGCATCCGTCCGGTCGGCGTGTTCGGCCCGCAGAAGACGGCAGGCGGTGGCAAGGAAATCCAGGCCGGCAACATCGACCTGAACGCCGTCACCTCGATCGGCAACGCCTGGGACGACTTCAGCATGGAGAAGTTCGCCGCGCTGAAGCCGGACCTGGTCGTCACCGGCCTGACCGGCACCAAACCGACGGACATGTGGGTGCTCACCGACGACCTCGGCCCCAAGGTGCAGCAGATCGCGCCGATCGTCGCGCTGTCGGAGTACAAGGTCACGCTGCCCAAGGTGATCGAGCGCTACTCGCAGCTGGCCGTCGCACTGGGCGGTGACGCGAACTCGGACACCATGAAGAAGGCCAAGGACGACTTCGCCAAGGCGTCGGAAGACCTGCGTGCGGCGGCCAAGGAGAAGGCCGGGCTCAAGGTCCTCGTGCTGTACGGCGACAAGGACGGTCTGTACATCGCGAAGCCGGACTACTTCGCCGACCTCGCGTACTACCGCGAACTCGGCCTGGACATCGTCTCCGGCGGCGGCAGCGAGGACTACTGGGAGCAGCTGTCCTGGGAGCAGGCGGGCAAGTATCCGGCGGACCTGATCCTGACCGACTCGCGCTCGTACGCGCTGCCGCGCGCCCAGATGACGCAGTTCCCGACCTGGAACCAGCTGCCCGCGGTCAAGGCCGGGCAACTCGGCGACTGGTCGGCCGAGCCGCGCTTCAACCACCTGCTCGCCACGCCGGTCATCGAGAAGCTGACCGCGCTGGTGAAGGGTGCCCGCACGGACATCACCGCCTGAGGAGGCCCGCGATGACCAACCCGTTCGAAGACCCGTCCGGGACGTACCTCGTCCTCGTCAACGCCGAAAACCAGCACAGCCTGTGGCCGGAGCCCAACGACGTCCCACCCGGCTGGACGGTCACCTTCGGCCCCGCCGCCCGCCAGTCCTGCCTGGACCACGTGGAAGCGAACTGGACGGACATGCGCCCCAAGTCCCTGGCCGACGCCATGGACGCCTGACCACCTCCCGCACGACACGCCGGAAGCCCAACGACTTCCGGCGTGTCGTCTTTCCAGGCACGCGTGTCGTCCGTCTGGGCACGCGAGTCGTCCCTTCAGGCACGCAATCCGACCGCCTGAGTACGCAACCCGACCCTCCAGGCACGCGAGCTCCGCCTTCGATCACGCGACTTCCGTGTACTGGAACGGACGACACGCGTGTCTGGACGGACGACACGCGTGTCTGGACGGACGACACGCGTGTCTGGAGGGTCGACTCGCGTGATTGGCGGGACGACACGGCGTCAGGCGCGCTGGCCGGACCAGGCTTCCCACAGCTTCGCGTACTGACCGCCCGCGGCGACCAGGTCTTCGTGGGTTCCCGACTCCACCACCGCTCCCGCGTCGAGGACCACGATCCGGTCGGACGCCGCCGCCTGGGTCAGGCGGTGGGCCACCACCAGCGCCGTGCGGCCCTCCAACGCCGCCGCGGCCGCCGACTCCAGGACGCGTGATCCCGCGCTGCCCGCCTCCGCCGTGGCCTCGTCGAGGATCGCGATGGGCGGGTCGGCCAGCACCAGCCGGGCCAGGGCCAGCTGCTGCGCCTGCGTCACCGTCAGCTGGTGGCCGCCTTCGCCGACCACGGTGGCCAACCCGTCGGGGAGGGACGAAACCCAGGTCAACGCGCCCACCTTCGCGAGCGCGGCCCGCAACTCGGCCTCGGTCGCCGACGGCCGCGCCAGCCGCAAGTCCTCGGCCAGCGGGCCCGCGAAGACGTGGACCTCCTGGCTGATCAGCCCCACCGTCCGGCGCGTGGCCTCCGGCCCCAGCTCGTCCAGCGACACGCCGCCGAGCGTGACCGACCCCTCGTCGGGGGCGTGGATGCCGGCGATCAGCTTGGCCAGCGTCGTCTTCCCGGCTCCGCTCGCGCCGACCAGCGCCACCCGTTCGCCGGGTGCGACACCGAGGTCGACGTCCCGCAGCACCGGATGACCGTCCACATAGGAGTAACCGATCCCCGCCGTCTTCACCGACGCGTCCACCGGCCGTGACGGCTGCGCGGGCGACGGCTCGGCCGGCTGGTCGGCGACGCCGATCAGCCGCGCGAGGCCGGCCGCGGCCGCCTGGGCGTCGTCGACCAGCGCCAGGGCCGTCGTGATCGGCCCGAACAGGCTGTGGAAGTACAGCGCCGCCGCCGTCGCGACCCCGACCGTCACCGCGTCCGCGCCCACCAGCAGGAACCCGAGCGCCAGCACCGCCGACAGCCCGACGAACTCCGCCAGGTTGAGCCGCGCGTAGAACCGCGTCACCAGCCGGATTCCCCGCAACGCCAGTGAGACGGCCGCGTCGGACCGGTCCCGCACGCGCTCGAGGTGGGTGTCCGCCAGCCGGAACGCCCGGACCGTCTTCGCGCCGCCGATGGTGTCCAGCAGCTGCTGCTGTTGCGCCCCGACCGCCTCGCGCTGGGCCGCGTACAACGGCTTCGCGCGCGGCACGTACCAGCGCACGGTCCACAGCTGGATCGGCACGGCCAGCAGCGCGGCCAGCAGGAACCGCCAGTCGAGCACGGCCAGCGCCCCGAGCGTCAGGACGACCGTCAGCACCGATCGCCCCAGCTCGGGCAGCGCCTGCCGGACACCCTCGGCGACCACCGACACGTCGTTCGTCACGCGGGCGGTGAGGTCACCGGAACCGGCGCGCTCGAGTTGTTCGAGCGGCAGGCCGAGCGCGCGTTCGACGAAGCGTTCGCGCAGCTCGGCCAGGATCGTTTCGCCCAGCCGCGCCACCAGCGACACGCCGAGCGCGGTCGCCACCGCCTGCGCCACCGCGACGAGCACCAGCCCCACGATCGGCGTGACCAGCTCCGCGGCCGGCCGCCGCGTGGCGACCAGGTCGACGACCCGGCCGAGCAGGGGCGCGGTCAGCAGGCCGATCGTGGTGGCCGCCACGAGCATGCCGAACGCGGCCGCGGCCCGGCCTTTCGCCCGGCCGGCGAGTTCGCCGAGGACGGCGCGGATCCGGCGGCTGTCGGCCACGGGGAGCAGTTCGCGGGTCATGACAGCACCGCCGCTCGGTAGTCGGGACGGCCGGCCAGTTCGGCGTGACTGCCTTCGCCCGCGACGCGCCCGTCGTCGAGCAGGACGACGCGGTCGGTGGCGGCCAGCAGCGCCGGGCTGGTCGTCACGAGGATCGTGGTGCGGCCGCGCCGCAGTTCGGCGAGCCCGGCGGCGATCCGCGCCTCGGTGACCGTGTCGACCGCGGTCGTCGGGTCGTGCAGCACCAGCACCGGCGCGTCGGCGGCGAGCGCCCGGGCGAGTGCGACCCGCTGGCGCTGCCCGCCCGAGAGCGACCGCCCGCGTTCGGTGACGGCGGTCGCGACGCCGTCGGGCAGCGCGCTCGCCACCTCGTCGACGGCGGCCGCGGTCATCGCTTCGGCGGTCTTCGGCCCGGTGGCCACGTTCTCGGCGAGCGTCCCGGCGAACAGGTCCGCGTCGTGCGCGGCGACCAGCACCACTTCGCGGACCCGGCCGGGATCCACTGTGGACAGATCGACCGAGTCGACCGACACCGAACCGCCCACCGGATCGGCGGCGCGGCCCAGGCAGTCCAGGAGGTCGGTCGCGGCGGCCGGGTCGGTGGCCACCACACCCAGCAGCTCACCCGGGCGCGCCTCGAAACCGACGTCACGCAGGGCGCCGCGGTTCAGCGCGGACAGCTTGACGTGCCCGGCCGCCGGTACCGGCAGCACCGCGTCCCCGGCTCCGACGGCGTGGGCCGCGTTCAGCACCTCGGCGATCCGCGCGGCCGACGCCCGGCCCTGCGCCAGCTCGCCGTTGACCCACGAAAAGATGCTGAACGGCGTGATCAGGTACTGCGCGAGCCCGACCGCGGCGACCAGGTCGCCGACGGTGATGTCGCCCGCCGCGGCGAGGTTGCCGCCGACGAAGGCGACGACGGCGATGAAGATCCCGGTGAGCGCCAGCAGTGCGCCGTTGTGCCAGGCCTGGGCGCGGGCGGCGCGCAGGGTCGCTCGCAGCGAGTCCTGGCTGGTCCGCCGGTAGCGGTCGACGGCGGCGCGTTCGGCGCCGACGCCCTTGAGCACGCGCAGCCCGGCGACGAGGTCCGTGGCGACGCCGGAGGCGACCGCCGACCGCTCCTGCTCGGCCTCGCTGCGGCGCTCGAGGGGCTTCCCGATCAGGTGCGCCAGGTACAGCATCGGCGGCGTGCCGAGCAGCACGAGCAGGCCGAGCGGCAGCGACATGGTGAGCAGGGCAACGGCGCTGACCAGCAGCCCGGCCAGGCCGGCGACGCCGAAGGGCAGGACACCGTTGACGGTGCCGACGCGTTGGGCGTCCGAGGTCCCGATGCTCACCAGCTCGCCGGCGAGGGTGCCGGAGCCGGCCACGCCGCCGGGGTGCAGCACCCGGCGTCCGACGTCGAGGCGCAGGTCGTGGGCCGCGCGTTCGGCGGCGCGCTCGCCGAAGCGGGCACCGAGGCGGTAGCTGGTTGACAGCGCGGCGAAAAGCACGCCCAACACCGCCAGCCAGAACAGGAGTGTGCCCACCGAGCCGCCCGCGACGGCCTGGTCGATGACCACGCCGATCACCACCGGGACCAGTGCTTCGCCGCCTTGGTGGCCCGCGGTCAGGAGCGCCGCGAGCGCCACCGATCGTCGTTGCCCGGCGATCGACCGGCGGAGGACCTGCCGTCCCGTCGTGCGCACCCGCGCCTCCCTGTCCAGAGCTGGGATAGGTAAGGCTAGTCTAAGTAAACAAGTTACGGGAGCACGGTCGGCTTCGTCTCATTCCGCGGTTCGGTCGCCGGCTCGCCGAACCGGGCCAACGCGAGCGCGGCCACCACGGCGAGCGTGAACCCGGCGACGGCGACGAACGCGAAGCCCGGCCGGGTGCGGTCGCCGAGCGCCAGCACGCCGACCAGTGACGGGAAGATCGTCTCGCCGAGCACCATCATCGCGGTCGAGGTGGTGACGCTCCCGCGCTGCAACGCCGTCGCGTAGAACAGCATCGCCAACCCGCCGGCGACCGCGACGGTGTAGGTCGCGGGGTCGGTGAGCAGGTCGAGCGGCGCGAGGCTGGGGATGATCCGGCCGGCGATGGCGACGACGCCGAAGCACAGCCCGGCGACGAGCCCGAGCGCCGGCGTCCGGATCCGGCGGTTCGCCTTGCCCGCGACGATCCCGGCCAAGCCGAGGACGGCGACCGCGGCGATGAGGACGAGCCGGAAGCCGAGCCCGACCGGGTCGGAGCCCTCGCTTTCGGCGGCGGTGCCGAGCAGGGCGAGCCCGGCGCACACGACGCCGACGGCGGCCCATTCGCGGCGGCCGAGCCGCACGCCGAGGAACCGCGCGGCGACGGCGGTCACGGCGAGGCTGGCGGCGAGCGCGGCCTGCACCACGAACAACGGCAGGACGTGGAGGGCCACGATCTGCGCGACGAACCCGAGGACGTCCAGGGACAGCCCGAGCACGAACTTCCCCTGGCCGAGCACCCGGACCAGCAGTTTCGGGTCGACCCCGTCGGCCCCGGTGTCCGTGGCCCGTGCGGCGACCGACTGCATCACCGAAGCCACGCCGTACGCGCATGCCGCGCCCAGAGCGCAGAGCAGTCCCCACCACATGCCGGTCACTCTATTTTGTCGGTCCGCTGGGGTACGGTGCGGCCATGTCGAACACAAGTTCGAAGACGTATCGCCACTGGCCCGCTCCGGTGGCGTCCGACGAGCTGCGCCTGTTGCTGGACTTCCTGCAGTTCCTGCGCGCGACGGCGGTGAACAAGCTGGCGGGGCTGACGTTGCCGCAGGCCACGGCGACGCCGCTGCCGGCATCGCCGCGAATGAGCGCACTGGGCGTGGTGAAGCACCTGACGGCGGTGGAGCGCTGGTGGCTGTCGATCGAGGCCGGCGGGGCGGACCTGCCGTCACTGTGGGCGGGCAGCCCGGACCCGAGCTGGGACGTCGGACCGGACGACACGCCGGCGTCGGTGGTGGCGGCGTACAAGGCGGAGTGGGGCCGGGTGGAGAAGGCGCTGCGCGGACTGAGCCCGGACGACCGCACGCGGCGGCGATCGGAGTTCACCGTGCGGTGGGTGCTGGCGCACGTGGTGCAGGAGACGGCGCGGCACGTCGGGCATCTGGACGTGCTGCGCGAGCTGGCGGACGGGGAGGTGGGTGAGTGACGCGGAGGTGAGTAGGCGGTGGGGGGACGAGACGGTGGTCCGGGTCTCGGTGCGGGTTGCCGGTTGCCGGCTTGCCTGACCAGCCTTGGCTCGGCCTGGCCTGGCCTGGCCTGGCCTGCCCAGCTCAGCTCAGCCCTGGCATGGCCGGCCTCAGCTCGGCCTGGCTCGCTGGCTTGGCCTGGGGTGTCTCGGCTCGGGCGGGTTCTGCTCGGCCCGGCTGGGCTGGCCCGGTTGGCTTGGCCTGGGGTGCCTCGGGCCGATTCGGCTAGCCTGGCCCGGCTGGCTAGCCTGGCCGCAGCCACTCCACCGCGATGATCCTCGCTGCGCTGCGCTGCGCTGCGCTGCACTGCGGGCGCTGGCCGCGAAGCCCGCCGAAGACGTCCTGCTCGTCTGCGCGGGCATCGTCTACCGCCGGGACAGCATCGACCGGCTGCACAGCGGCACGCCCTACCAGCTCGACCTGTGGCGGATCACCCGCGGCCCCACCACCCGCGCCGATCTCGAGGAGATGGCCGGCGCCCTCGTCCCGGACCGCGACGTGAGACTCGAACCGCGGCGACATCCGTACACAGTGGACGGTGCGCAGCTGGACGTCGGACCCGAGGGTGCGTGGGTGGAGGTCGCCGAATGCGGCCGGGCCCACCCCGCCGTCCTCGCCCGGGCCGGACTGGACGGAACCTGGTCCGGGCTCGCCCTCGGCCTGGGCCTCGACCGGATGCTGATGCTGCGCAAGGGCATCCCGGACATCCGGCTGCTGCGCGAAGCCGCCCCGGCGGTCGCCGCCCAGATGACCGACCTCGCGCCCTACCGCCCGGTCTCCGCCCTGCCGCCGGTACGCCGTGACCTCTCGATCGCCGTCGACGCCCACGACCGGGCCGAGGACCTCGGCGACCGCGTCCGCGACGCCCTCGGCGAAGACGCCGGCGTCGTCGAGGCGGTCGAGATCCGGCAGGAAACGCCGTACGCCGGGCTCCCACCGCAGGCACGAGCCCGGCTGGGCGTCCGCCCGGACCAGAAGAACCTCCTGGTCCGGCTGGTGCTCAGACCCCTGGACCGGACGCTGTCCGACGCCGAGGCGAACGTCCTGAGAGACCGGGCCTACGCGGCGCTCCACCAGGGAAGCGCCCACGAGTGGACCACCCCGTAGGGTGGGCCCATGGCAGATCGGCTCTACTTCCGGCAGCTGCTCGCCGGGCGTGACTTCGCCGTCGGCGACCCCGTCGCGACGCAGATGGCGAACTTCGCCTACCTGATCGGGGACCGCGAAACCGGGGACGCCGTCATCGTCGACCCGGCCTACGCGGTGCGGGACCTGCTCGACGTCCTGGCGCAGGACGGGATGCGGCTCACCGGTGTGCTGGCCACCCACCACCACCCCGACCACGTCGGCGGCGAGATGCTCGGCTTCTCCCTGCCCGGGATCGCCGAGCTGCTCGCGATCGAGCAGGTGCCGATCCACGTCAACGGCGCCGAGACCGAGTGGGTCCGGCGGGTCACCGGCGTGTCCGGCACCGACCTGCGCGCGCACGACCACGACGACGTCCTCGAGGTCGGCGCCATTCCCATCCGGCTGCTGCACACGCCAGGGCACACGCCGGGCAGCCAGTGCTTCCTGGTCGAGGACAAGCTCGTCTCCGGTGACACGCTCTTCCTGGAAGGCTGTGGCCGCACCGACTTCCCGGGCGGTGACGCCGAAGAGATCTACCGCAGCCTGCAGGCGCTCGCCGGCTTGCCGGGCGATCCGGTCGTCCACCCCGGGCACCAGTACTCGGCCGAGCCGTCCGCCGCGCTCTCGGAGGTCAAGCGCACCAACTTCGTCTACCGGCCGCGGTCGCTCGACGAATGGAAGGTCATGTTCGGCGGCTGAAACAAGTGCGTCCACGGGGTGAAACACGGGGTGTTCACGGAGTGGGCGCCGATTGACTTCGCTTCCCGGGGACCGGAAGGTCGGGATCACGCCATCCCGAACATCCCCGTCCCCGGGAGAAATCCGTGTCGATTTCCACCACGGGCGTGCTCACGCGCGCCCGGAAACGCGCCGCCGAGCCGCCGCGCACCGCCGTGCGGCGGCCCGATCTCCGGCGCTGGATCAGCCCGGTGGTGCTCCTCGCCGCCTGGCAGCTCGTCAGCGCCACCGGCGTCCTGCCGCCCGACAAGCTCAGTGCACCGTGGACGGTCGTGCAGGCCGGCCTCGAAGCCGCGCGCAGCGGCGAACTCGGGGACGCCTTCGCCGTTTCGCTCGGCCGGGTCGGCGCCGGCTTCGCGCTCGGCGCGGTCGCCGGTGTCCTGCTCGGCATCGTCTCCGGGCTGTCGCGCTGGGGCGAAGCCCTGGTCGACCCGCCGGTGCAGATGCTGCGCACGCTGCCGTTCCTCGGCCTGATCCCGCTGTTCATCCTGTGGTTCGGCATCGGCGAAGAGACGAAGATCGTGCTGGTCGCCCTCGGCGTGGCCTTCCCGCTCTACCTCAACGTCCACTCGGGAATCCGCGGCGCCGACCCGGCCCTCGTCGAAGCCTCGCGGTCGCTCGGGTTCAGCCGCGCGGAACGGCTCTGGCACGTCGTCGTGCCCGGCGCGCTGCCGCAGGCGCTCGTCGGGCTGCGGCAGTCGCTCGGCCTCGCCTGGCTCGCGTTGATCGTCGGCGAGACGGTCAACGCCGACGCCGGGGTCGGCTACCTCATCAACAACGCGCGGGAATTCCTGCGCACCGACGTCGTGGTCGTCGGGCTGGTCCTGTACGCCCTGCTCGGCCTGGTCACCGACGCGCTGGTCCGGCTGCTCGAACGGAAGGTGCTGCGGTGGCGAACCCGGTAGCCGAGGTCCGCGGCCTCACCAAGCGGTTCGGCGAGCGGACCGTCCTCAGTGGACTCGACCTGACCGTCGAGCGCGGTGAGTTCGTCGCCCTGCTCGGCCGCAGCGGGTCCGGCAAGTCGACGCTCCTGCGGGTCCTCGCCGGCCTCGACGGTGCCGTCGAAGGCAGCGTGGAAGTCACCGGGACCGTCTCGGTCGCGTTCCAGCAGCCGAGACTGCTGCCGTGGCGGAAGGTCTGGCGCAACGTCGTCCTCGGCCTGCGTCAGGATGGCGTCGCGAAGTCCCGCAACCGGGCACTGGCCGAGAAGGCCTTGGCCGAAGTGCACCTGGCCGAGCACGCCGACGACTGGCCGCTCACGCTGTCCGGCGGCGAGGCCCAGCGCGTGTCGCTGGCCCGCGCGCTGGTGCGCGAACCCGGCCTGCTGCTGCTCGACGAGCCGTTCGGTGCCCTGGACGCGCTCACCCGGATCTCCATGCACGGCCTGGTCCAGGACCTCTGGCGGCGGCACCGGCCGGGCGTGCTGCTGGTGACCCACGACGTCGACGAGGCCCTGCGGCTCGCCGACCGCGTCCTGGTGCTCGACGGCGGCCGGATCGTGGCCGCACACCGGCCGCGCGAAACCGCCGGCCACGACGACCTCCGCCGCCGCGTGCTGGCCGACCTGGGAGTGACCGAAGATGCTGTGGCGTAAGGGAATATTGGCCGTTGCGGCGGCTCTCGCGGTGTCCTCGTGCGGCACGGCGACCGGCGGTGAAGCACCGGTGCCGACCGCGGTGAGCGCGGCCGACCTGGCGAAGGTGACGCTCAAGGTGGGCGACCAGAAGGGCGGCGTGAAGTCCCTGCTCACCGCGGCGAACCTCCTGCAGGGGACGCCGTACAAGATCGAATGGGCGACGTTCACCTCGGGTCCGCCCCTGCTGGAAGCCGCCTCGGCCGGCGCCATCGACACCGGGCGCGTCGGCAACACGCCGCCGATCTTCGCGGCCGCCGCGAAGGCGAAGATCAAGGTGATCAGCGTGTCGCGCAGCAACGTCGAGCGGGAAGCCGTGCTCGTGCCGCCGGATTCGCCGCTGCAGGACGCCGCTTCGCTGAAGGGCAAGACGATCGGCGTCGCCAAGGGCTCCTCCGCGCACGGGCAGCTGCTGAACACGCTGCACCGCAACGGCTTGTCCACCAAGGACGGGAAGCTGACCTTCCTGCAGCCGGCCGAGGCGTACGCCGCGTTCACCCAGCACACGATCGACGCCTGGGCGATCTGGGACCCCTACACCGCGCAGGCGCAGATCGAGGCCCACGCGCGGGTGCTGGCCGACGGCCGCGGCGCATCCAACGGCCTGGGCTTCCTGACCGCGAGCACGGCCGCACTCGGCGACCCCGGCAAGAACTCCGCCCTGCGCGACTTCGCGGTCCGCGTGGTCAAGGCGCAGAAGTGGGCCGACACGCACCGCGAAGAGTGGGCGCAGGCGTGGGCCGCGGAGACCGGGCTGAAGCTCGAGGTCGCGCGGAAGGCCGTCGAAGCGGGCCGCGACCTGCCGATCGTGCTGGACGACGCCGTGGTGGCCTCCGAGCAGCAGCTCGCGGACGCCTTCACCGACGAGAAGACTTTGCCGGGCAAGGTGGACTTCGCCGCCTTCGTCGACCGGCGGTACGGTCCCGACCTGGACCAGGCGAGGAGCAACGGATGAGCATCAGGCTGCACTGGTTCCTGCCCACCAGCGGTGACGGCCGCACGATCGTGGAACGCTTCCACGCCAACCGGGCCGCGGGCCCCGCCGCCCAGCGCGACCCGGACCTGGACTACCTGGCCCAGGTCGCCCGCGCCGCCGAGCGGCAGGGCTTCGAGGGCGTCCTGACGCCGACCGGCACGTGGTGCGAGGACGCCTGGCTCACCACGGCCGCGCTGATCCGCGAGACGACCCGGCTGAAGTTCCTGGTCGCGTTCCGCCCGGGCGTCATCTCACCGACCCTGGCCGCGCAGATGGCGGGGACCTTCCAGCGCCTGTCCGGCGGCCGGGTGCTGCTCAACATCGTCACCGGTGGCGACGCGGTGGAGCAGCGCCGCTTCGGCGACTGGCACGACCACGACGCCCGGTACGCCCGAACCGACGAGTTCCTGACCATCGTGCGCGGGGTGTGGTCCGGCGAGCCGTTCAGCTTCGAGGGTGAGCACCTGCAGGTCGAAGGCGCGACCACGCTGGCCGCGCCGGACCCGGTGCCGCCGATCTACTTCGGCGGCTCGTCACCGGCCGCGCTGCCGGTCGCGGCCCGGCACGCCGACGTCTACCTGACCTGGGGCGAGCCGCCCGCGCAGGTCGCCGAAAAGATCGGCAAGGTGCGTGAACTGGCCGGGGACCGGCCGATCCGGTTCGGCGTCCGGCTGCACACGATCTCGCGCGACACTTCGGCCGAAGCCTGGGCGGAGGCGCAGAAGCTGCTCGACGCGCTGAGCCCGGACCAGGTCGCGAAGGCGCAGGCGCAGCTGGCCGCCAGCGAGTCGGTCGGCCAGCAGCGGATGGTCGCGCTGCACCGCGGGAAGCACGACGGCGGGGTCCGCGGGCTGGAGATCCACCCCAACCTGTGGGCGGGTGTCGGTCTCGTCCGCGGTGGTGCGGGGACCGCGCTGGTCGGCAGCCACGAGGAGGTCGCGGACCTGATCGAGGAGTACCACAGCGTCGGCGTGAGCGAGTTCGTGCTGTCGGGCTACCCGCACCTGGAGGAGGCGTACTGGTTCGGCGACGGCGTCCGGCCGGAGCTGGCCCGGCGCGGCCTGCTCGAGGAGTACTAGTCCCAGCGCGTCGAGGCGTAGACCACAATGTTGTCGCGGTAGGAGCGTTTCGCCGCGTCGAAGCTGCCGCCGCAGGTGATGAGCCGCAGCGCGCTGCCCGGCGCGGGCCCGTAGACGGCGTCCGTCGGGAACGCGTCCTTCGGGTAGCGCTGGACGGCGTCCACGACGAACCGGGTCTCCTGCCCGTCGGAGCGCGCGACGAACACCTGGTCGCCCTCGTGCAGGTCGCGCAGCCGGAAGAACGGCGCCGGCCCGGACCGGGAGTCGACGTGCGCGGCGATCACCGCCGGGCCCGGGTCGCCCGGCACCGGGCCGGCCGCGTACCAGCCGACGTCCTCGAACCGCAAGGGCGCTTCCAGCTGGTGGGCGGCGCCCAGCCCGAGCGGGACGAGCGCGGCCGCGTCGACGCCGATGGCGGGGATGCGCAGCCGCAGCGGGCGGACGCCGGCCGCGGCGGGCAGCGGCTGCGGCCCGCTCGCGGACGGCGGAGCCACCGGCGAGGCCGGGACGACGGGTGGCGGCGCGGCTGTGCCGGCCGTGCTGGCCGCCGAGCAGCCCGCGGCCAGCACGGCCACGACGAGCAGCGCGCCGGCGTCAGCGCGCACGAGCCGCCCGGCGCCCCACGAGGAGCGCGGCCAGCAGCCCGGCCGCCGCCGCGACCACCGGCCACAGCGGGGTGGACCCGGGCGCGGTGCCGCCGCCCCCGGTCTCGACGCCGAGCTTCGGCGGTTCGGGCAGCGACGCGCCGTCGGAGAGCGGGTTCGCCTTCAGCGCGCCGGCGTTCTCGGTGACCAGCACCGTCGTGGACGACCCGGCCTTGACGTCGACGTCGGCGGCCGACTTGACCGAGCCGCCGCTCAGCTGCAGCGGCCACCGTCCTTCCGGGACGTCCACATAGGACGACGTCTGGCCGTACGCCGCGTCCTTCGCGAGGGTGACACCCTGCGGTCCCGCCACGGTGACCGGCGCGATCGCCGCCGACCCCTGGACGACCCGGACGCGGCCCTTGCCCGCGGCCGGCGGGGTGAGGTCGTCGGTGACCAGGTCGCCCTTGAGCGTGCCGCCCGGGCCGTTCGTGAAGACCAGCAGCGAATAGGCGTTGCGTTCGGCGACCTCGATCGTCGCCGACAGCGCGGGCGGGGTGGCCGGTGCGGCGTCGGCGGGCCGCATCGAGAGCGTGTACTTGCCGGGGCCGAGCGACGAGTACGGCGTGACCGCGCCGTAGCCTGCCTTGCGGATGACGACCTTCTCGGCCTGGCCGAAGGGCGCGAAATAGATGTCCACCGGCGGCACCTTCGGCGACAGGTGGCCGACCCGGATCCAGCCGACGCCTGGGCCGGGGCCGGTCGCCGCCTCGGCCGTCACCGGCGTCAGCGCGACGAACAGGAGGGCTGCGGCGGCCAGCCCGCCGGGTCTGAGGAGGAGGGTGCGCATGGGAGGGGCCTTTCACCGTCAGGGGGAGGAGAACGGGACCAGCAGTCCCGGAGGTGCGAACAGCGGGTACGTGACGAGCACGCCGCCCGCGGTGCGGGCGACCGAGGACGGCCGGAACAGGTCGCGCTGGCCGGCGTAGAACGCGGCCGCGCCTTCCTCGCCGTCGGTCAGGAGCACCCGGCGGCGCGGTTGCCCGGCCGGGTCTTCGCCGGGGACGGCGGGGAACCCCGCGATGCCGACCGGCTGCAGGGCCGCGAGCGCGGCGATCGTCGCGATCAGCCGCGGGTCGGCGCGGCCCGCGCGCAGCACGGCGACGGCGTCCGGGGTGCAGGTGATCCGGGCCGACGCCGCCAGCGCCGCACCCGCGTGGGTGCGGGCGGACTCCTCCGACGGCGCGGCCCGGTCGGCGGCGGGCAGGCCGAGGCGGGAGACGGTGACCTGGCCGAACACCGCGGTCACGCCGGCGTCGGCCAGCGCGGTGTCGAGGGCCGGATAGCGGCTCCGGAGGTCGTCCGCGCCGGTGGTGAACACGGACCAGTCGGCGGCCGGGCAGCCGGACGCGCACGCGGCGACCGGGACGAGCAGCCCGGTCGGCCAGCCGGCCTTGGCGAACTCGGCCCACGCGCCGTCGTCGACGAGCACGCGCGCGCCGGAAGCGTTGGCCCGCAACCAGTCCTGGGCTTCGACGAGCGGTCCGCCGCGTTCGGCGGCCGGCCGCAGGGCGGGGTAGCCGTAGCCCCAGCCGGTGGCGACCACGGCGACGAGCACACCCGCGGCCAGCACGGTTCCGGGACCGCGGGCGCGGTTCCCCCGGTGCACCGGGACGCGTTGGCGCGCCAGGGCTTGGACGACCGCGGCGAACAGCAGGGGGGTGAGGGGCAGCAGCAGCGCGAGCACGGCGGTGTCCGGTACGCCGGGCACCAGCAGGGCCGCGACGAGGAGCAGGCCGGACACCGCGAACGGCCGCAGGGCGGTGACGGCCAGAGCGGCCACCAAGGCGACCGTCGAGAGCACGGCCCACGCCGGGTCGAGAGCGACCCAATCGGCCACCGACGGCGGGCTCGCGGCCGCGAGGTGCGGGCGGAGCGCGGCGGCCGCCGGGCCGAACGCGATGCCGAGCCCGAGGTTGAGCAGCACCGCCACCAGCGCCGCGCGGGCGGGCGCGCGCCGCACCAGCAGCCAGCCGGCGGCGGGCAGGAAGAGCAGCGCCAGCGGGGAGGTGAGCACCGCCGCGAGCAGGCAGACCGCGGCCGCGGCGTCGTGCCGGATCCGGGCGCCGGGGCGGGTGATGAGCACCAGCGCGCCGAGGAGCCAGACGGCCGCCAGGTGCTCGACGACGACCAGCCGCTGCAGGCCGAGCGCCAGCGGCGACGCCGCGACCAGCAGCACCGCGGCCGCCGACGCCCACCGCGTCAGGCCGAGCCGGCGCGCCAGGACCCACAGCAGCACGGCACCGAGCACCGCGGCGACGAGCATGGTTTCCCGGACCGCCGCGAGCGCCGAGGCCGAGCGCCCGAAGGCGTCGGAGACCATCGTGTACGCCGTGAGCTGCCACCAGCCGAACGGGCTGACCCCGGCGCCGCCGGCGTCGGTGAACGGCGTGAGGTGCCCGAGCGCGTAGGCGTGGGCGACGTTCGCGGCCTCGGCGGGCAGGGCCGGCGCCGGCGCGGCGAGGTACAGCACGCGCAGCCCGCCCGCCAGCGCCAGCAGCGCCAGCACGATGTCGAGCGACAGCAACCGGTGTGCGGCCGGGAAGCCGGTGGCCGCCGGTTCGGGAAGCGTCGCGGGGGAGCGGCCCGGGTCGGTCGTCTCCCGGCTGTGCTGGGCCATTGGACGGATCGTAGCCCCTCCCGATCACCCGTCCAGCTCGGGACGGTCACGTCAGCCGGACGGCCCAGTCGCGGGAAAAGCGTTGCCCGGCAAGATTATTTCCCACTGTGCGGGCCGGAGCCGGTGAGGGTCCGGCTCAGCGCCAGTGCGACCGTTCGGACGGCGGGGGCGACCCGTTCGGTCCGCATCCGGTTGGCCCAGCCGGAAATCGACACCGCCGCCACGGCGACACCGCGCGTGTCGAGCAGGGGGCTGGCCGCGCACACCACGCCGACGCCGGATTCCTCGCGCTCCAAGGCGATTCCGTCTTCGCGGACGCGGGTGAGCTGCCGGCGCAGCAGGCCGGGTGCGGTGATCGTCCGCGCGCTCATCCGCGGCAGCCCGGCTTCGATCACCTGGTTCACCACCGGTTCCGGCGAGAACGCGAGGATCGCCTTGCCGACACCGGTGGCGTGCGCGGGGAACCGGCCGCCGATGCGCGAGGGCAGCGTCGGTGCGTCCGGCCCGCGCAGCACGTCGAGGTACACGACTTCGGTGCCTTCGAGGATCGCGAGGTGCACGGTGTTGCGCGTGGCCTCGCGCAGGTCGGCCAGGTACGGCCGGGCCGCCTCGACCAGGCCACGGCGGGGCGAGGCCAGTTGGCCGATTTCGAACAGCCGCAGCCCGAGCCGCACCGCGCCGCCCTCGCGTTCGAGCAGGCCGGTTTCGGTCAGGTGCCCGACGAGCCGGTGCACGGTCGTCTTCGCCAGGCCGGTCCGGCGGGTCAGCTCGGAGACGCCGAGGGTCTCGTCACCCGGGCGGAAGGCTTCCAGGAGCGCGGCGAGCCGGGCCGCGACGAGGCCGTCGCCGCTCGCGCCGTCGTTCCGCCCAGCGGTACGCATGGGTTGAGTCTGCCCGATCCGCCGCGCGACTGTCACCAGGTCGGGCAAGGGAGGTGCGTCAGTGGCCGTCGGCGCCGAGGACGAGTTTCACGCAGTGCGCGACGAGCCGCTCGCGCGAAACCTTCAGCGAGCCGTCGAGGTAGGCGACGAAGACGTTGGTCAGCGCGCCGACCAGCCCGACGGCGACCATCCGGCGTTCGGTCTCGTCTCCGTGGGTGAGCTGTTCGCCGACCAGCGCGGCGAACACCGGCAGCAGGTGCAGGCCGCGGCGGGTCAGCGCGGGGTCGGTGAGCGGGGCGAGCAGCAGGACCCGGCCCTTGCGGGGGTCGTCGACGATCAGCTCGACGAACGCGCGCACGGCGTGCTCCGCCCGCGACACGGGAGTGGGGGCGTCCCGCACCGCGTCGACGAGCGCCTGCCGCGCCTGCTCGCCGACGTGTTCGTAGACCGCCGCGACCAGCTCTTCGCGGTCGGCGAAACTCTCGTAGAAGTACCGCTCGGTCAGCTTCGCGTGCCGGCACACCGCGCGGACGCTCGTCCCGGCCGAGCCTTCGGTGCCCAGCAGCTCCAGGCCGGCGGCCACCAGCTGCTCGCGCCGGAGCGCCTTCCGGTCGTCCAGCGTCGTGCCCGCCCAGGTCCGGCCCGGCATCACAGCTCCTCGGTTGACTACAACTGTTGTCAGATCCTAGCCTGACAACAGCCGTAGTCAGTTTGGACTCGACGAGGAGTGCGCCGATGACACCCCCACCGCTGGGGCCCGACTCGCTGACGTGGAAGTACTTCGGCGACTGGCGCGGCCTGCTGATCGGCCTGTGGGCCGGCTCCATGCAGAACATGCACCCCGGCCTCGGCGCCGGCGTCGAGCAGCACTCGCGGTTCTTCGAGGAGCGCTGGCAGCGGCTGTTCCGTTCGCTCTACCCGATCGGCGGGGTCGTCTACGACGGCCCGCGCGCCCACCGGACCGCCCTCGAAGTCCGCGGCTACCACGACCGCATCAAGGGTGTCGACGCACAGGGCCGCCGCTACCACGCGCTCGACCCCGACACCTACTACTGGGCGCACGCGACGTTCTTCGTCAGCACGATCCTCATCGCCGACCACTTCATGGGCGGCATCGGCGAGGCCGAAAAGCGGCAGCTGTTCGACGAGCACGTCCGCTGGTGGCGGATGTACGACATGACCATGCGGCCGGTGCCGGAAAGCTGGGAAGACTTCCAGCGCTACTGGAAGCACATGTGCACCGAGGTCCTGGAGGACAACAAGGCCACCCGGGACGTCCTCGACATCCGCGGGCTCGGCAAGCCGCCGTTCCTGCCCTGGCTGCCGGATCCGCTGTGGCGGCCGGTCCAGCGGGTGGTCGCGCGCAACTTCGTGTGGCTGACGATCGGCCTGTACGACCGCGAGGTCCGCGATCTGCTCGGCTTCCGCTGGACCGGACGCGACGCCCGGCGGCACCGGCGGTTCGGGAAGCTGGTCAACGCCGTGTTCACGCTAGTCCCGCACGACCGCCGCTACCACCCGCGAGCGCGCGCCGGCTGGCGTCGCGAGCGCGGCGAGGTGGCTGCGGACGCGCCGTTGGTCGAAACTCCACGCAGGAACCTGCCGCCGCTGTCCGAGCGGGGCAAACCCGAGCACTACGCGCCGAACGTCTAGGAGGCATTCGTGAAGCTGGGATTCCACGTCGGGTACTGGCAGAGCGGCCCGACCCCGGGTGCGCTGGAAGCCGTCCTCAAGGCCGAGGAACTCGGCTTCGACTCGGTGTGGACCGCGGAGGCGTACGGCTCGGACGCGTTCACGCCGCTGGCCTGGTACGGCGCTTCCACCAGCCGGATCCGGCTCGGCACGAACATCGTCCAGATGGCCGCGCGGACGCCGACGGCGACGGCGATGAGCGCCCTGACCCTCGACCACCTCTCCGGCGGCCGGATGGTGCTCGGGCTCGGCGCGTCCGGCCCGCAGGTCGTCGAGGGCTGGTACGGCCAGCCGTACCCGAAGCCCCTCGCGCGGACCCGCGAGTACGTCGACATCGTCCGGCAGGTGATCGCCCGCGAAGCGCCGGTGACCCTCGACGGTGACCACTTCCAGCTGCCGTTCAAGGGCGGCACCGGGCTCGGCAAGCCGCTGAAGCCGACGGTGCACCCGCTGCGCAAGGACATCCCGATCCACCTGGCGGCCGAAGGCCCCAAGAACGTGGCCCTCGCGGCGGAGATCGGCGACGGCTGGCTGCCGCTGTTCTTCTCGCCCAAGAGCAACGGCTTCTACAAGGCCGCGCTCGAAGAGGGCTTCTCACGGCCGGGCGCGCGACACACCTTGGAGACGTTCGAGGTGCCGTGCTCGCTGCCGGTGATCGTGCACGACGACGTCGAGGAGGCGGCGGGCTGGATCAAGCCGTCGCTGGCGTTGTACATCGGCGGGATGGGCGCGAAGAGCGTCAACTTCCACCACGACGTCTACGCGCGGCTCGGCTACGGCGACGTGGCCGACAAGGTCCAGGAGCTCTTCCTCGCCGGCCGCAAGGACGAGGCGGCCGCGGCGATCCCGACGTCGCTGGTGGAGGACACCTCGCTGATCGGGCCGCCGGCGAAGATCCGCGACGAGCTGCAGGCCTGGGAGGAGACGGTGGTCACCCAGCTGCTGCTGCGCGGTGACGCCGCCACGCTGGAGAAGATCGCCGGCGCTCTGCGCTGACCGGCGGGCCCCGTCGTGGCCTTGGTCACGACGATGGCACGATTCCCCTCGACCACTACCGGGTGCGCGCCGAGATCGAATACTCATGGCCTGCACCCGGTACGCCGTTTCGAGGAGGATCATGGCGACGCTGTCCGGCCGGACGAGGTTCCGCTATTCGCTCGGCTCGTTCGTCACCGGGTCCTTCGGCACCGTCCCCGGCCTGGTGCTGGTCAAGTACCTGACCGACACGATGGCCGTGCCCGCCGGCTGGGCCGCCGCGATCGTGTTCGTGCCCAAGGCCTGGGACGTGCTGTTCAACCCGATCGCCGGGCGGATGTCCGACGCCGACCTGATCAAGACCGGCAGCCGGCGGCGCTTCCTGCTGATCGGCGGCATCGGCGTGGCGATCCTGTTCGCGGCGATGTTCGCCCACCCCGGGTTCGGCGGCCCGCTGCCGGACGCGCTGTACGTGGCGATCACGTTCGCCCTCTGCGCCACGGCGTACGCGCTGTTCCAGGTGCCGTTCAACGCGCTGCCCGCCGAGCTGACCGAGTCGGCGACCGAGCGGACGAAGCTCACCAGCGTCCGCATCGGGGTGCTGGCCGTGACGATCCTGATCTGCGGCGGCGGCGCCCCGGCGATCACCGCCGGGATCGAGGGGGTCGCCGGCTACCGGATCATGGCCGTGGTGATCGGGCTGATCGTGCTGGTCGCGACGCTGCTCGTGTACTTCGGGCTCAAGGACGCCCCGGTCGGCTCGCTGCGGCCGAACACGGTGAACCTGAAGGAGCTGGTGCGCACGCTCGCCGCCTGGCGGCCGTTCCGCTGGCTGCTCGGCACGTACTTCATCCAGGCACTGGGCATCGGCACGGTGCTCGCCGCGATCCCGTTCTTCGCCCAGCGCATCCTCGGGAACGACGCCTACGGCACGATCCTGTTCGTCATCTTCGTCGGCCCGGCGCTGATCACCATGCCGCTGTGGCCGCGGCTGGGCGACCGGGTCGGCAAGCTCAACGGCTTCCGCCTGGCCACCGCGGCCTTCGCGATCGGGCTGCTCGGCCTGGTCTTCGCCCAGGAGATCCCGCTGGTCGTCTCGTTCGTCTTCGTGGCGCTCTGCGGGGTCGGGTACGCCGGGATTTCGGTGTTCCCGCTGGCCATCCTGCCCGACCTGATCACCGCCGAAGAGGAGCGCACCGGCGAAACCCGCGCGGGGATCGCGGCGGGGGTGTGGACCGCGGGGGAGACCCTCGGGCTGGCCTTCGGCGGCGGTCTCTGGGCGCTGATCCTGGCGTTCGGCGGATACGTGTCCAGCACGGACGCCACCGCGGCGCAGCCGCACAGCGCGATCGTGGCGATCCTCGTCGGGGCGTCGATCGTCCCCGGCGTGCTGATCGCGCTGGCGCTGCCCCTGCTGCGGCGCAAGGTGCTGGAGCCGCGCCGTGAACCCGTCTGAGGACGTGCTCGCGGCGCTGCGGGAGCTGCGCGCGGGCGACCTGCCGACGCACGGCGGCCGGACCCTGGCCTACGTCTACGACAGCGGGCTGTCCGAAGTGGACTTCCTCGGCGCGGCGGCGCACGCGCTCGCGTCGTCGGCCAACGGCCTGGATCCGACGGCGTTCCCGAGCCTGCTGAAGATGGAGAACGACCTCGTGCTGGCGGCGTCCCGGTTGCTGGGTGACGTCCCGGGCGTGGTCGGTTCGGTGACCTCCGGTGGCACGGAGTCGTGCCTGCTGGCGGTGCTCGCGGCGCGGGACGCCCACCCGGAGATCGCCTCGCCTTCGGTGGTTCTCCCGACCACCGCGCACGCGGCGTTCCACAAGGCGGCCCACCTGTTCGGGCTGCGGCGGATCGACGTCCCGGTCGACCCGGTGACCTTCCGCGCCGACCCGGCGGCGATGGCCGCGGCGATCGACGACTCGACGGTCCTGGTCGTGGCGAGTGCCCCGTCGTACGCCCACGGCGTGCTCGACCCGGTGCCCGAGATCGCGGCGGCGGCTGCGGCGCGGGGCGTCCGGCTGCACGTCGACGCCTGCATCGGCGGCTGGGTGCTGCCCTACTTCGCCCGCCTCGGCGCGGACGTGCCGCCGTTCGACTTCCGCGTCCCCGGCGTCACGAGCATCTCGGTGGACCTGCACAAGTACGCCTACTGTCCGAAGGGGACGTCGGTGCTGCTGCACGCCTCGGCGGAGCTGCGGCGCACACACTACTTCGCCAGCGCGGCCTGGCCGGGCTACACGATGCTGAACACGACCATCCAGAGCACGCGCTCCGGCGGCCCGCTCGCCGCCGCGTGGGCGGTGGTGAACCACCTCGGTTCCGACGGCTACCTGAAGCTGGCGGCCGCCGCCCGGGAAGCGACCGCCCGCATCCGTTCCGGCATCGCCGGACTGCCCGGCCTCCGGATCCTCGGCGACCCGGTGTCGACGCTGATCGCGTTCACCGGCGACGACGGCTTCGACCTGTTCACGGTGGCCGACGAGATGAAGGCGCGCGGCTGGTACGTCCAGCCGCAGTTCGCTTTCGAATCGTCGCCGGTCAACCTGCACCTGACGGTGACGGCGGCCAACCACGGTAGTGAGAAGGAGTTCCTGACCGACCTGGCCGCGTCGGTGGACGCGGCGCGGGCGGCGGGCCCGGTGGTCGTCGACGCCGCCGTGGCCGAGTTCGTGGCGGAACTCGACCCGGCGACGCTGACATCGGAGCAGTTCGCCGGCCTCCTCGCGGCGGCCGGCCTCGGCGGCGCGGCCGGTCTCCCGGACCGGATGGCCCCGATCAACGCCCTCCTCGCCACCGCTCCCGCGCCGCTGCGCGAACGCCTCCTCCTGGAGTTCCTGGGCGCCCTCTACACGCCCTGAATCTCACTGGTTCCGGGAAGCCAGTCCGGCGGGAGCCGACTTGACGGCCGCGTGGATCGCGTCCGCCAGGGCCAGCGCGTCCTCCTCGGTGAGCTCCACCGCCACCCGCGCCGACGCGCCCAGGGCCGGGTTCCGGAAGTCGATGTTCACCGTGTGCGCGTAGGGCGCGTGCACCGGGTGGTCGACGTACACGGTGCCTTCGTTCAGGCGGAACCAGCCGCGGGCGCCCTTGCCGCTGCCTTCGAGCGCGAACTTCTCCGTCAGGTAAGTGCACATCGGCGGGTCCTTTCAGGCGGTGAGCGTGCGGGCGTAGAAGTCGAGGATGCGTTCCCAGCCGTCCTTCGCGGCTTCGGGACGGTAGCTCGGGCGGTCGACGGCGAAGAACGCGTGGCCGGCGTCGGCGTAGGTATGGAACTCGTGCTCCTTGCCGTGCTTTTCCAGCTCCGCCGCCAGCACGGCCACCTCGTCCGGGCCCGGGAACTGGTCTTCGGCGCCGAAGATGCCCAGCAGCGGGCAGGACAGCTGGGGTGTCAGGCCGAGCAGCGGCTTCATCTGCCTCATGGCCTCCGGCGGGTCGTTGACGACGAACGCGCCGTAGCAGTCCACCGCCGCGTCGAGCTCCAGGGAACAGGCCGCGAGGAACGCGTGGCGGCCGCCGGAACAGTGCCCGATGACGCCGACGCGGCCGTTCGCGTTCTCCAGCGCGCGCAGGTAGTCCGCCGCGCCCGAGACGTCGCCGACCAGGCGGTCGTCCGGGATGCCGCCCGCCGCGCGGACCGTCGCGGCTGCGTCGTCGGGGTCCGCGCCCGGCGCTTCCCGCGTGTACAGGTTCGGGCAGAGCGCGTTGTAGCCCTCGACGGCGAAGCGGCGGACCATCTCCTTCGTCGCCGCGTCGTAGCCGGGCAGGTGGTGGATCACCACGACGCCGCCGCGCGGGGTCTCGTCGGTCGGTTTGGCCAGGTAGGCCTCGAGCTCGTCCCCGCCGTGGCCGGTGATGGTGACGGTGCCGGCGATGATCTCGTCGGTCATCGGTTCTCCTTCGCTTCCTCGAGTGGGTGGAGCTGCCGTGCGCCGCGTGAAGCGGACGCGATCGCGGCGACGACGGCCATCGCCGCGGCCGCGGTGAACACGACCACCAGGCCGTGGTGGAACGGGCCGGAGACCAGCCGCGGGAAGAATTCGCCGCCGGTGAGGGCGGTCCGGTCGGCCGGCGCCAGTCCGGAAAGGACGTCCGGGCCGAGCAGGTGCCCGACCGGGTTGCTGCCGAGGAACGCGGCGAACAGCGTGCTGACCGGCGGGAGCTGCGCGACGCCGTCGGCGACCGGCGCCGGGACGCCGTGGGCCTGCAGGCCGCCCGTCAGCGTCTGCGGCAGCGACGTGGCCAGCCCGGCGATCATCAGGGAGAAGAACACGCCGATCGACAGCGACGTCCCGGAGTTCTGGAACGTCGCCCGCATGCCGGAGGCGACGCCGCGCTGCTCGGTCGGCACGCTGCTCATGATCGCCGAGGTGTTGGGCGCGGCGAACATGCCCTGGCCGATGCCGCTCAGCACGAGCAGGGCGGCGAACGCCGGGTAGGAGAAGTCCACCGGCAGGGCCAGCAGGCCGAGGAACGCCGCGGCGACCAGGAGCAGCCCGCCGGTGGCCAGCGGCCGGGCGCCGAACCGGTCGGACAGGTACCCGGACACCGGCCCGGCGATGAGGAACCCGACGGTCAGCGGCAGCAGGTGGATGCCCGCCCACAGGGGCGTCCGCTCGTAGTCGTAGCCGTGCAGGGGCAGCCAGATCCCCTGCAGCCAGATGATGAGCATGAACTGCATGCCACCACGCGCGACCGAAGTCAGCAACGCGGCGATGTTGCCGGCGGCGAACGCGCGGATCCTGAACAGGGTCAGCTGGAACATCGGCGCGGCGATGCGCGTCTCGATCACGCCGAACAGCAGGAGCAGCAGCACGCCGGCGCCGATCCCGCCGAGGACCCAGGGATTGCCCCAGCCGGTGGCGGCGCCGCCGTAGGGCTGGATGCCGTAGGTGATCCCGGCGAGGACCAGCGCGGTTCCCGCCGCGAAGGTGACGTTCCCGCCCCAGTCGATCTTCGCGCGCTGCGGTGTCCCGACCTCGCGGAGGCTGCGGATCGACCAGATCGTGCCGAGCAGGCCGAACGGCACGCTCACCCAGAACACCGCGCGCCAGTCGATCTCGGCCAGCAGCCCGCCGACGACCAGGCCGAGGAACTGCCCGGCCAGCGCGGTGATCTGGTTGACGCCCAGCGCCATCCCGCGCTGCCGGGCCGGGAAGGCGTCGGTGAGGATGGCCGCCGAGTTCGCCGTCAGCATCGACCCGCCGACGGCCTGCACGATCCGCCAGCCGATCAGCCAGAGCGCGCCGGCGCCGGCGTGGAACGGGTCGAACGAGAGGGCGATCGACGCGGCGCTGAACACGACGAACCCGAGGTTGTACATCTTGACGCGGCCGAACATGTCGCCGAGCCGCCCGAGCGTCACCACCAGCACCGCCTGCACCAGCAGGTAGCCGAGGATCATCCAGAGCAGGTAGCCGATGTTGCCCGGGGCGAGCGGGTCGAGCCCGATGCCGCGGAAGATCGCCGGCAGCGAGATGATGACGATCGAGCCGTCGAGCGCGGACATCAGCACGCCGAGCGTGGTGTTCGACAGCGCGATCCACTTGTAGCTCACAGCTCGTCCGCCAGCCGCTCGATCAGCGGGATGGCCGTGATCAGCGCGCGCTGTTCGGCCGCGGTGAACTTCCCGGCCAGCACGGCCGCCATCTGCCGGGTCGTCTGCGAGCGCCGGTCGGTGAGCAGCTTGACGCCGGTTTCGGTGACCGACATCAGCACCTTGCGGCCGTCGGAGTCGTCCTTGCGCCGCTCGACCAGCCCGCGTTCGACCAGCCCGGCGAGGGTGACGCCCATGGCCTGCGGCTTGACCCGTTCGAGGTCGGCGAGACAGCCCGGGGTGGCCGGGCCCTCGCGGTCGAGCCGGGACAGAACCGAGCGTTCGGGCAGGGTCGGTTCGCCGGCGACGTAGCTCTGGCGCAGCCGCCGGACCAGCCGGCCGAGCGCGACCCGCAGGTCGGCGCTCGCCTGGAAGAGCTCCTGGTCCGTCACGATCGTCAACCTAGACTGATAAACCTGGGTTTATCAACTCGGACGGATCGGCCGCTATCGGGTGAGCCGGGAGCTTTCGCCCGGACGGGTGGAGCATCCGGTGTTACCGTCCGAAGTGGACACACATCGAGAAGGGGGCAGCCGATGACCATGCTGCACGTGCAGCACGCCGGCCACGACCACGTCCACCGTGAGGGCTGCGGCCACGCGGCGGTCCCGCACGGCGACCACATCGACTACGTGCACGAAGGGCACCTGCATCGCGCCCACGACGGCCACTTCGACGAGTGCGAAATCGCCGGGCACGTGCCGCACACCGGCCACGAACACGCCCACGGCGACGGCTGCGGCCACGTGGCGGTGCCCCACGGCGACCACGTCGACTACCTGCACGACGGCCACCGCCACGCGGTCCACGAGGACCACTACGACGACCACTGACGCCTCAGCCGGGCAGCGGGATCACGACGGTGCCCCGGCTGCCGGAGGACTCGGCGGCCAGGGTGAGCACCCGCGCCCCTTCCGGCGGCCCGGGTTCGAACGTGCGCCGTTGTCGCCCGCGGCCGCCAGGCCAACAACCCCGCGGATCTCGCCGGTCGAAATCCGCCTGCCGCCCGTTTGGCGGCTGCCCGCGCCCAGACTGTCGGCGATCAGCTTCTCCAGGTATCGCCGCCCGTCCATGCCGCCATTCTTCCGCCGCGGTCAACCGAGGTGGACGTGCTTCACCAGCCGGACCTCGCCGTCCACCTTGATCGGCACGAGGTCGGGCACGGCCGCCTTCCGTCGCGACCGGCGGGACCGCGTGGTGCTGCGGGACAGCTTCAGCTTGGCGACGGCCATCAGCGGTCGCCCCGCTTCCCGTAGCGGCGGTGGAACTTCTCGACCTGGCCGGCGCTGTCCATGATCCGCTGGGTGCCGGTCCAGAACGGGTGCGACCACGAGCTGATGTCGACCAGGACGAGCGGGTAGGTGCGGCCGTCGGACCACTCGATCGTCTTCTCGGAGGTGATGGTGGAGCGGGTCAGGAAACTGTCGCCGGTCGACGAGTCCTTGAACACCACGGGGTGGTAGTCGGGGTGGATGCCGGATTTCATCGGTCTTCCTTTCGGTTCGCCGCGATCGCGTCGTGGCGCGCCGGGTCGGGGTGACGCAGCCACTCCTCGGATCCGGCGGCCAGTTCTTCTTCGGTCAGTAGAGCGCCGCGCAGGGCCACGTCGATCTCGCCGGGCGTTGTCTGGTGCGTCACGATGACGAGTTCCTGCGCCGGGTCCCAGCGCAGGGACGCCGGCGTGCGGCGCTCGGGGGGAGGCGTCCGTCCACTCCCTCCGGGAATACGGGCGGGGTACGGTGCGTAGAGTAGATGACAATGATAACCACTATCAACTCGGCAGGGTCCTTACCCGCCGTCGCCGAGCTGAAGGCGAAGGGGTGAAGCTGTAATGGCGAAGAGCACCGACGTCCGGCCGATCATCAAGCTGCGGTCCACCGCGGGCACCGGCTACACGTACGTGACGAAGAAGAACCGCCGCAACGATCCGGACCGGATGGTCCTGCGCAAGTACGACCCCGTGGCGCGCAGGCACGTCGAGTTCAAGGAAGAGCGCTGATGGCCAAGACGTCGAAGATCGCGAAGAACGAGCGGCGGAAGGTGATCGCCGCCCGGTTCGGCGGACGCCGTCGCGCGCTCAAGGCCGTCGTTGCCGCACCCGGCTCGTCGCCCGAGGAGAAGGCGGCGGCGGTCGTCGCGCTGCAGAAACTGCCGCGCGACGCGAGCCCGGCGCGGATCCGCAACCGCGACGCCGCGGACGGCCGTCCGCGCGGCTACCTCCGGAAGTTCGGGCTGTCGCGGGTGAAGATGCGGCAGGCCGCGCACAACGGCGAGCTGCCCGGCGTCACGAAGTCGAGCTGGTGAACGGGTTTCCGGCCCGCCGCTGATATTCGGATGCGCGCACGCCGGGCGGTGCGCGACCATGGGCGTCCGAAAGGGGGCGTCGCACGAGGATGTCCTGACGATCAGGAGGTCCACGCTTGCACGCCCAGCTCACGGTCACGCCCGCCCGGCTGCCCGAGCTCCTGCTCACCACCGCCGTGGTGCGGCCGGTGTTCCTCTGGGGCGCGCCCGGGATCGGGAAGTCCTCGCTGGTGCGCGAGTTCGCGGCGTCGCTGGGGCTCGACTGCGTTTCGCTGCTGGGCACCCAGCTCGCGCCCGAAGACCTGATCGGCGTCCCGCAGATCGTCGACGGGCGCAGCCGGTTCTGCCCGCCCGAGCAGATCGCCCGCGACGAGCCGTACTGCCTGTTCCTCGACGAGCTGAACGCCGCGGGGCCTGACGTCCAGAAGGCGTTCTACTCGCTCATCCTCGACCGCCGCATCGGCTCCTACGAGCTGCCGCCGGGCTCGGTCGTGATCGGCGCCGGCAACCGCGCCACCGACCAGGCCCTGGCCCGGCCGATGGCCTCGGCCCTGGTCAACCGCCTGGTCCACGTCCACCTGCGCGCCGCGCCGGCCGACTGGCTCGCCTGGGCCGCCGGGAACGGCATCCACCCGTGGGTGATCGAGTACCTCACCCAGCGGCCGGACCATCTGTGGAGCCCGCCGCCGAAGACCGAAGAGCCGTTCTCGACGCCGCGGTCCTGGCACATGCTCTCGGACCTGCTCCACTCCGCCGGCGACCCGGCCGACGACGAGACGGTCGCCCTGCTGGCGTACGCCACCCTCACCCCGGCCCACGCCGGCGCCTTCCGCGCCTACCTCAAGGTGGCCCGGCACGCTTTCGACCTGGAAGCGATCCTCAAGGGCGACGCGCGCTGGCCGGCCGAACCGGGTGACCGCGACCTGCTCTACTTCCTCGCCGAGACCTTCCGCGCGCGGCTGGTCAAGGACCTGCCCGCGGACAAGCGGCACGCGTCGGCGGCCGTGCGCCAGTTCGCCTTCCGCGCGAAGAGCCTGCTCGTGGAGCTGGCCGAAATCTCCCTGGAGATGGCGCAGCTGGTCATCGCCGACGACGAGGCAGGCAACCCGCGGCTGCCGTCGTGGTTCCTGGTCGAGGCGGCCCGCGACCTCCCGCGGCTGGTCGCGGCGCGCGCATGAGCAACGCGCGGGCGGAGGCCCGCCGCCGGGAGCGCCGGCAGAAGGCGATCGCCGACGGCTGGGCCGCGGTGCGCGCCAACACCGTCCTGGACCACCTCGCCCGGGGCGCGAGCCTCGGCCAGGAGAGCCTGACCGGCACCGGCAGCTGGGCCGTCGTCACCGATCGCGGCGTCATCACCGCGAACCGCGCCCGCGACGCCGAACCGGGCGAGTGGGCCTGGGTGTTCGCGCATCTCCTGCTGCACCTCGGCCTCGGCCACCTCGACGACGAGACCCTCGACGACGCGGACGCCGTGACGCCGCACCTCGAAATCGATCCGGCGTACGCCGCCGCGTGCTGCGTGGCCGTCCACCGGTTCGCCGAGGCCGTCCACACCGGGACGCCGGTGGTGGCGCTGCCCGAGCTGCCGGGCACCGACGAGCTCGCCCTCGTCCGCGCGTGGCGCGAGAGGGGGATCCCGGAGCCGTTCAAGGGCCTCGGCACCGGTGGTGCGCGGCCGTGCCTGGCGCTCGCGGAGCCGATGTCCCGTTGGCAGCTGCAGTACCACGGGAAGCCGCAGCCGTGGACGGAACGCTTCGCCCGCGGGCTGATCGCCTCGGCCACCGAGGCGATGGAACGCGCCGCCGACGCGCACGGCCAGACCCGGCACCGCCGGGCGATGGGGGAGTGGGATCGCGCGCTGGCGTGGTTCGTCTCGTCGTTCCCGCTGCTCGGCGCGGTGGCGGCGGGGTTCACCCTGATCGTCGACACCGAGGTGGCCCGGGCGTGGGACATCTCCCTGGCGGCGGTCGACGCCGAGCACGGCGAGATCTACGTCAACCCGAGCGCGGCGCTGACCGCGGAGGAATGGCGGTTCGTGCTGGCCCACGAGATGCTGCACGCCGCGCTGCGGCACGACCGCCGGGCGCTGGGCCGTGACCCGTACCTGTGGAACGTCGCCTGCGACTACGTGATCAACGGCTGGCTGGTCTCGATGGGCGTGGGCGAGCTGCCCCACGGTGTCCTGCACGACCAGCAGCTGACCGGGATGTCCGCGGAGTCGGTGTACGACACGCTGACGACCGACATCCGCCGTGCCCGCAAGCTGCTGACCCTCGGCTCGCGCGAGGCCGGGGACGTGCTGGGCGACTGGCTGACCGAACCGGACGCGGTGCAGCGCCGGTCGTCGAAGCGGGCCGAGGCGAAGCCGCTGCCGTGGCGCGCGGGCGACCGGGCCGGCGGCGTCGACCTCGACGAGTTCTACCGCCGCGCGCTCACCCAGGGGCTCGAGTACCACCACGCCCAGGGCCGCGGGCTGCTGCCGGCCGGGCTCGAGCAGGAGATCCGGGCGCTCGACCACCCGCCGCTGCCGTGGGACGCGCAGCTGGCCCGCTGGTTCGACGAGCACGTCCGGGTGGAGCTGCCGGTGCGCAGCTACGCGCGGGCCTCCCGTCGCCAGTCGGCGTCGCCGGACATCCCGCGGCCGGGCCGCGTCCGCCCGGAACGCCTCGATCGGCGTGTCACCTTCGGCGTGGTGCTGGACACCTCGGGGTCGATGAACGCGGAACTGCTCGGCAAGGCCCTGGGCGCGATCGCGTCGTACGCACTGGCCCGGGACGTCCCGGCGGCGCGCGTGGTGTTCTGCGACGCCGTCGCCTACGACGCCGGCTACCTCGCGGTGGAGGACATCGCGGGCCGGGTCAAGGTGCGCGGGCGCGGCGGGACGGTCCTGCAGCCCGGCGTCGACCTGCTGCAGCGCGCCCCCGACTTCCCGGCCGACGGGCCGATCCTGATCATCACCGACGCCGCGTGCGACCACGTCCGGCCGCGCCGCGAGCACGCGTACCTGGTGCCGCGGGGCGCGCGGCTGCCGTTCGTGGCCCGCGGGCCGGTGTTCCGGGTGGCGTGACCCACGCTGGGCTGGCGCGGGAGTGAACCCCCAATAAACTCCCGGCCATGGACGACCCGCACTACCTTTCCGGCCTCCAGCTGACCGGCCGCCGCGTCGTGATGATCGGCGGCGGCACGGTCGCGCAACGCAGGCTGCCCCGGCTCATCGGCGCGGGGGCCCGTGTCGAACTGGTGTCGCCGCACACGACGCCGTCCGTGCAGGGGATGGTGGACGCGGGCGAGCTCGTCTGGCACGAGCGCCCCTACGCTCCCGGTGACCTCCGCGACGCGTGGTACGCGCTGGCCTGCACGAACGACCCCGAGGTGAACGCGGCGGTCTGCGCCGAGGCCGAGCGGGAGCGCGTGTTCTGCGTCCGGGCCGACGAAGGGGAGTCGGGGTCCGCGGTGACACCGGCGTCGGGGCGGCACGGTGGCCTGCTGTTCGGTGTCCTGTCCGGCGGCGAGCCGCTGCGCTCGGCGGCGGTCCGCGACTCGATGCTCGACGGCCTGCACAACGGCACGATCGAGGACGGCCGTCAGCCGCACCCGGAGGGCACGCTGCCCGGGGTGGCGCTGGTCGGCGGCGGCCCGGGCGACCCGGAGCTGATCACGGTCCGCGGCCGGCGCCTGCTGTCGCGCGCGGACGTCGTGGTGGTGGACCGGCTGGCGCCCCGCGAGCTGCTCGACGAGCTCGCGCCCGAGGTGGAGATCGTCGACGCGGCGAAGATCCCGTACGGCCGCGCGGCCAGCCAGGACGTCATCAACAGCACGCTGATCGAGCGCGCCAAGGAGGGCAAGTTCGTCGTCCGCCTCAAGGGCGGCGACCCCTACCTGTTCGGCCGCGGCTTCGAGGAGGTGCTCGCCTGCGCCGAGGCGGGCGTCCCGGTGACGATGGTCCCGGGCATCACGAGCGCGTTCGCGGTCCCGGCGGTGGCGGACGTCCCGGTCACCCACCGCGGCGTGGCCCACGAGGTGGTGGTGGTCTCCGGCCACGTCGCCCCGGACGACGACCGGTCGTTGGTGGACTGGGAGCTGCTGGCCCGGATGAAGGGCACGATCGTGCTGATGATGGGGGTAGAGCGGCTCCCGCAGTTCGCAAAGGCCCTCCTGGACGGCGGCCGCCCGGCCGACACCCCGGTGGCGATCATCGAGGACGGCACGATGCGCACCCAGCGCAGTCTCCGGTCCACTTTGGACACGGTGGTCACCGACGCGGCGGCGTCCGGAGTCCGCCCGCCCGCGGTGATCGTGATCGGCCCGGTGGCCGGCCTCGCCCCGGTGTCCTGAGGGGAATCTCGCGTGCGCCGGCGGGCATCACGCGTGATCAGCGGGGCATCACCGCGAGCCCTTCATCACGCATGATGCCCGCCCAGTCACGCTTGATGCCCCTCCAATCACGCGAGTTGCGCCTTCGATCACGCGAGTTACGGGTCTGACCATGCCGAGCGCAGTCGGCCGGCAGCGGTGAGGACGGCTTCGGCGACTTCGGCCGGCGGTCTGGTGCCGTCGATGATCGTCGCGCCGAGGCGCCGGCGTTTTCGTCGAGGGCCGCCGCCGGCTCCTCCGGGTGGTTGCCGAAGCTGTTCGTGGTGCGGGTCAGGAGCCGGTGGCGGAGCGAGTCGTCGTCCGTCCGCGTCGACCGCGGGCGCGCCCCGGGCTTTCAGCAGCGCGCAAACCGCCGACTTGCCGGCCCCGGAGTTGCCGGTCACCCACACCAGCGGCAACTCAGTCCTCGTAGCAGCTCGCGGCGAAATCCCGGATCGCGTCCGAGAGCCGGGTCGGGTCGAGCCGCAGCTCGACCGGGCTGCGGGCCTGGACGAACTCCGCGTCCGGCATGTCGACCGCCAGGGTGTCCGCGTCACCGAACGGGTGGATCGGGTCGCCCTGGTGGCCGATCACCAGTGCGCGCGTCGTGATCTTGCGGCGGACCGACTTCGGCGGCGCGATCCGGCCGAACAGCACCCCGTGCAGCAGGGCCGCCATCGAGGCCGGGCGCTGCGAGAGCGTGTCGGTGACGACGTCGACCCACTGGTTGCCGTGCGGGACCGCCGAGGCCGCCAGCGCCACCGCCTGCACCGTGAACGGCAGGAACCGGGCCGCCATCAGCAGCGGCGCGAACGTGAACAGGCCGGCGACGATCGCGTTGTCCAGCACCGGCATCTCGACGATCAGCCCGCGCGCCCGCGAAGGGGCCTGCACCGCCACTTCCAGCGAGACGTTCGCCCCCAGTGACGTCCCGCCGATCACGGCGGAGGACACCTCGAGGTGGTCCAGCAGGGCGAGGGTCTGCTCGGCGAAGGAGGGCATCGAGTACAGCCACGACTCGGTCGGCCGGTCGGAGTCGCCGTGGCCGAGCAGGTCGAGGGTGATCACCCGGAAGCCCGCGCGGGCCAGCCGGCGGGCCAGCGGGGCGTGCATCCGGCGGGTCAGCATGATGCCGTGGGTGAGGACGACGACCTTGTCGCCGCTGCCGAACTCGGTGTACCAGAGCCGGTGTCCCTCGTGGTCGAACGAGCCGGTCAGCTCGATCGGGCGGGACGAGCGCCGCGCGGGCGCCGACGGCGGGTCCGGTTCGATCACGGTCGCGCTACTGGCCGGGCTCATGTCCCACCGTCCTCCCCTGATCGTGGCGTCGTTCTTTCAGGAAAGCATCCCGTGCCCGCCCCGGCACGGTGACGCGGGCGGCAATTGGCAAGGTGCCAATGGCGGGTCGTCACGGCCATGGGTCAAGATGACCCCATGACCGCTACTGCTGACAGTCTGCCCGACCTGGTCTCCTTGAAGGTCGACGTCGACGGCCACGTGGCCGAAGTGACGCTTCTCGGCCCGTCGAAGGGCAACGCGATGGGCCCGGACTTCTGGCGCGAGCTGCCCCTGGTGTTCCGCGCGCTGGACGCCGACCCGCAGGTCAGGGCCGTGGTGCTCACCGGCAGCGGCAAGCACTTCTCCTACGGTCTCGACCTGCCGGCGATGATGGGCGACTGGGCGCCGATGCTGGGCGGGGACAGCCTGGCCGGCCCGCGCACGGCGTTCCTCGACCAGGTCCGGTCGCTGCAGGCGGCGGTCGGCTCGATCGCGGAATGCCGCAAACCGGTCGTCGCGGCCGTCTCGGGCTGGTGCATCGGCGGCGGGGTCGACGTCGTCGCGGCCGCCGACGTCCGGCTGGCCAGCGCCGACGCCAAGTTCAGCGTCCGCGAGGTGCGCGTGGCCATCGTCGCCGACCTCGGCAGCCTGCAGCGGCTCGCCTCGATCATCGGTGAGGGGCACCTGCGGGAGCTCGCCCTCACCGGCAAGGACGTCGACGCCGCCCGCGCCGAGAAGATCGGCCTGGTCAACGACGTCTACGAGGACCAGGACGCGGTGCTGAAGGCCGCGCGCGAACTCGCCGGCGAGATCGCTGCGAACCCGCCGCTGGTGGTGCAAGGTACGAAGCAGGTACTGGCGGCGAACACCGAGCGCCAGGTCGCCGACGGCCTCCGGTACGTCGCCGCCTGGAACTCGGCGTTCCTGCCCAGCAAGGACCTCGGCGAAGCGGTCCAGGCGTTCATGGAACGGCGCGCGCCGGAGTTCAAGGGCGAATAACGGAGGAGGCAGCGTGAGCGCTTCGGAGGTCCACCACGCGTTCCGCGTCGCGCGGGACTACCTGTTGACCCACCGCGAGGACTACGACACGGCGTACCGCGACTTCGCCTGGCCGGAGTTCGACGAGTTCAACTGGGCGATCGACTGGTTCGACGTCGTCGCGCACGACCCGGACAACGCCGAGCGGTACGCGCTGTGGATCGTCGAGGAGGACGGCACCGAGAACCGCTGGACCTACCCGGAGCTGTCCGGCCGGTCCAACCAGGTGGCGAACTGGCTGCGGAACCTCGGCGTCCGCCGCGGCGACCGGCTGATCCTCATGCTGGGCAACCAGGGCGAGCTGTGGGAGACGATCCTCGCCGCGATCAAGCTCGGCGCGGTGATCATCCCGGCCTCCACCCTGCTCGGGCCGGCCGACCTGGCCGACCGGGTGGAGCGCGGCGCCGCCAAGCACGTCGTCGTCCGCTCGGTGGACGCGCCGAAGTTCGACGGCGTGACCGGCGACTACACCCGGATCGTGGTGGGGGAGCCGGTCGACGGCTGGCACTCGTACTCGGCGGCGTTCGCCGAGTCGCCGGAATACGCCCCGGACGGCCCCACGCAGGCCGGCGACCCGCTGCTGCTGTACTTCACCTCCGGCACGACCGCGAAGCCGAAGCTGGTGCAGCACACGCACGTCTCGTACCCCGTGGGCCACCTGTCCACGATGTACTGGATCGGGCTGGAGCCCGGCGACGTCCACTTGAACATCTCCTCGCCGGGCTGGGCGAAGCACGCGTGGAGCAACTTCTTCGCGCCGTTCAACGCCGAGGCGACGGTGTTCCTCTACAACTACGGCCGGTTCGACGCGGGCGCCCTGATGGCGCAGATGGACCGCTGCGGCGTGACGAGCTTCTGCGCGCCGCCGACGGTGTGGCGGATGCTCATCCAGGCCGATCTGACGGCGCTCGGCACACGGCCGCGCAAGGTCGTCGGGGCGGGGGAGCCGCTCAACCCCGAGGTGATCGAGCAGGTCCGGAAGTCGTGGGGCGTCACCATCCGCGACGGCTTCGGCCAGACCGAAAGCAGCGTTCAGATCGCGAACACGCCGGGCCAGGACGTCGTGCCCGGTTCGATGGGCCGCCCGCTGCCCGGCTTCGTGGTGGCGCTGGTGGACCCGGTCAGCGGCGAGCGCGCCACGGAGGGCGAGATCTGCCTGGACCTCGCCCACCGGCCGGTGGGCCTGATGACCGGGTACGCGGACGACGACGAGCGCACGTCGGCGGCCTTCGGCGGCGGCTTCTACCACACCGGTGACGTCGCTTCGGTCGACGAACGCGGCTACCTCACCTACGTCGGGCGCACCGACGACGTGTTCAAGGCGTCGGACTACCGCATCTCGCCGTTCGAACTGGAGAGCGTCCTCATCGAGCACGAGGCGGTGGCCGAGGCGGCGGTCGTCCCGGCCCCCGACCCGATCCGGCTCGCGGTGCCCAAGGCCTACGTCGTGCTGGCCGTGGGGTTCTCCGCGGACGCCGAGACCGCGCGGTCGATCCTGGCGTACTGCCGGGAGCACCTGGCGCCGTACAAGCGGATCCGCCGGCTGGAGTTCGCGGAGCTGCCGAAGACGATCTCGGGCAAGATCCGCCGCGTCGAGCTGCGGGGCCGCGAGAGCGACCCGAAGCGCGGCCAGGGGACCGAGTACCGCGAAGAGGACTTCCCGGACCTCAAGTCCTGACGGGTCAGCCGCGCTTGCCCTCGACCTGGCGGCCGTCCTCGGTCGAGCACGCCGTCACCGGGTCGTTCGGGCCGCTGCCGCACGTCCACTCGTCGAGGACGATCGGGCCCGGGCCGTCGGCGTCGTTCGCCTCGGCCGGGGTCAGCTTCGCGAAGTAGTCCTTCAGCAGCTTCGTCGCCGCGGCGCACTCGACCTTGCCGTGCGCGACGACCGCTGTCTTCGCGCCGCCCGCACCGGTCACGTCGCCGCCCGGCACGCCGGGGGCCGTCGACCCGGCCGCCGCCGCGGCGGCGGGCACCGGAGCGGGTGCGGCGGACGACGGCGCGGCGGGCGCCGGGTCGCCGCCGCAGCCGGCCAGTGCGGCGGCCGCGGCGACGAGCAGCAAGGGGTACGCGAGTGTCTTCATGGGCCCTTCAGGAGCGCGAGGAGATCGGAACGGACTCACTCGGACGGCACGACGGCGGCGAAGACCGTCTGCTCGCCCTTGGTGCAGGTGGTGCCGCCCTGGGCGGCAGGCGGCCCGGAGGTGCACAGCCAGCCGTCGACGGTCTCGTTCACCGCGTCGTTCGAGCCGGCGCCCTGGCGCCCGGCGATCTTGCGGTGGAAGTCGCCGACCAGCTTCGTCGCCGAGACGCAGCTGACCCCGGCGGACCCGCTGTCGAAGACGTAGAGGGTGAGCCCGCTGGCGGCGGTGACGGTGCCGCACGACCCGGGCACCGACGGCGGCGGCCCGGACGGCTTGGTCACCGGGGCGGGCGCGGACTCGCTGCCGCCGGGCGCCGGTGGCGGCGGCGGGGTGCCGGCCGACGTCGGCGCGGACGTCGGAGCAGTCGAGGACGGCGGCGCCGGGGGAGCCTGCGCGGCGGGATCGCCGGAGCAGGCGGCGAGCGCGGGCAGGGCGAGGCAGGCCACGAGCCACGTCCTCGTGGTGGTCGGGTGGGGCACCGCGATCCTTCCTCCCCGGTCAGCTCGGTCCCCGCGCGGCCACGCGCCCACGGGTGTGCCGGAGATTACAACAGCGGGCAGGCGGCCGGTCCGGTGGCTGCCGGAATGACGTCCACAATGGACGATTAACATCCCGTTCACGCTCCGAAACCTCCCGCAGTCATCAAGAATCGATCGGTCTAATTCGCGCCGCGACGGTTAACAATCCGGCCCCGCGCGCCGAAGATCTTGGTGGAGGCCGAAGGGCTTCCCCGTCCCGAATCCCCGTCCCGAATCCGTGAGAGCGATGAACGCCGACGCTGTGACCAGCACCGAAGACCCGTCCAGTCCGCCGACCGTCCCGAGCACCGTGGTCTGGTGCTGCGGCCGCCCCTACGTCCTCGAGGGCCGAGCCGGCCGCGCCCGCTGGATGGGCACCGACTACCGGGGCCGCCCGGAGTCGCTGACCAGCGCCGAACTGCAGCGACGCGGGTGGAGCCACCGCCGCCGCGCGAGCTGATCCGATCCAGGCCACGGGGGCCCGGCCGGCCCGAGGGGTGCGGGCCGGGCTGCCCCGCCGGCCGTCACACCGGCGTGCCACCACCGGGCGGCCCGGGCCCGTGCCGCTGTTTAATGGCCCGGTGAGCACAGCCGCCCCCGAACCCGCCGCTCAGGCCGGTGCCGAGCCGTCGTTGCTGCGGCAGGCCCTGAACGTCCCCAACATCCTCTCCCTGCTGCGGCTGGCCGGGGTCCCCGTCTTCCTCTGGCTGCTGCTCGGCCCGCAAGAAGACGGCTGGGCGCTCGCCCTGCTCGTGTTCAGCGCCCTGACCGACTGGCTCGACGGCAAGCTCGCCCGCTGGCTCAACCAGATGTCCCGGCTCGGGCAGCTGCTCGACCCGGCCGCGGACCGGCTGTACATCCTGGCCACCCTCGTCGCCTTCCTCGTGCGCGGCATCATCCCGTGGTGGGTCGTCGTCCCCCTGGTCCTGCGGGAGGCCGTGCTCGGCGTCTGCGTCGTCACCCTGCGCCGCCGCGGCTTCGCGCCGCCCGAGGTCACCTACATCGGGAAGGGAGCCACCTTCGTCCTGATGTACGCCTTCCCGTTCCTGCTGCTCGCGCAGGGCGGCTCGGACGTCGCCGCGGTCGCGCGGCCGATCGGCTACGCCTTCACCATCTGGGGCGCCGTCCTCTACGTCTGGTCCGGCGTGCTCTACGTCGTGCAGGCGCGCAACGCCCTGCGCGGCACCGGAGCGGAATGAGCTTCGGCCGGGTCGTGGCGGGCGGCTGGGCCGTGTGGGTGTAAGACTTCGCCCAACACTTTTCGCCAGTGAGGGCATGAAAGGGGACCGGCGTTGTCCGCTCCTGAAGAGCTTCGCTACACCGAGGAACACGAGTGGGTCGCCACCCGCGGCGAGGACACCCTCGTGCGCGTCGGCATCACCGAGTACGCGCAGGACCAGCTCGGCGACGTCGTGTTCGTCGACCTGCCCGACGTCGGCAGGCAGGTGAGCGCGGGCGACGTCTTCGGCGAGGTCGAGTCGACCAAGAGCGTCTCCGAGCTGTTCGCGCCGGTCGACGGGGAGGTCGTGGCCGTCAACGACGCCGTCGCCGACTCGCCCGAGCTGATCAACAGCGATCCCTACGGCGAGGGCTGGCTGATCGAGATCCGGCTCGACGACCCGGCGGGCCTGGAAGCCCTGCTCGAAGCCGAGGCGTACGACGCCCTGACCAAGGGCTGAACCCCGCGCCCACCCGGTCGGACCAGCACTGCGCCGGTTCGGGGAGCCGGGGCTCGGAGAATCGATCAGGCACGGTACGTTGGCAGCTACACGTTCTTGAGTACTGGCAACACAGCATGTGTGGAGGAGAGCTCAGGTGAGCACGAACGACGGGCCCGGCGGCGTTCCCCCGGAGCAGTCTCCGGAGCGGACCTCTGTCTTCCGGGCCGACTTCCTGGCCGAAGCCGAAGGCCGCGAGCCCGCCCCGGAAGCCCCGGTCCAGGGTGTCGACGCCCTGCCCCCGGGTTCTGCCCTGCTGGTCGTGAAGCGCGGGCCGAACGCGGGTTCGCGGTTCCTGCTCGACCGCGACACCACCAGCGCCGGGCGGCACCCGGACAGCGACATCTTCCTCGACGACGTCACCGTCTCCCGCCGGCACGCCGAATTCCGGCGTGAGGGCGGCGAGTTCGTCGTCATCGACGTCGGCAGCCTCAACGGCACCTACGTCAACCGCGAGCCGGTCGACCAGGCGGTGCTCGCCGGCGGCGACGAGGTGCAGATCGGGAAGTTCCGCCTGGTCTTCCTGACCGGCCCGGGGCACGGGGGCCAGGGGGCGCAGTGACGGCGGCCGGGCGGCCACAGAACCACGGGTTGAGCATCGGGGCGGTCCTCGCGCAGCTGCGCGGCGACTTCCCCGATGTCACCATCTCCAAGATCCGGTTCCTCGAAGCGGAAGGCCTGGTCCAACCGGGCCGGACGCCGTCGGGCTACCGGCAGTTCGCCGCGGCGGACGTGGAGCGATTGAGGTTCGTCCTGGCCGCCCAGCGGGATCACTACCTCCCGCTGAAGGTCATCAAGGAACAGCTGGACGCGGCGGACTCGGGGGTCGCGCCCGCCGCGGCGCTGCCCCGCCCGCCGCGCCGGCTGGTGCCGATCGACGCGCCGGCGGAGAACGTCGGCCTGCCCGTGGCGGACGACTTCACCGCGGGCAAGGAACTGCGCCTGACCCAGGAGGAGCTCCTGGAGCAGGCCGGCATCGACGCGCCGGTCCTGGCCGAGCTGCAGCAGTACGGCCTGGTCCGGCCCGGTCCCGCCGGGTTCTTCGATCCGGACGCGGTCCTGGTCGCCCGGACGGTCAAGGCGATGACCGAATTCGGGATCGAGCCGAGACACCTGCGTGCCTTCCGCGCCGCGGCCGACCGCGAGGTCGGGCTGCTGGAGCAGATCGTGACGCCGGTGTACCGGCACCGCGACCCGGAAGCCAAGGCGCGGGCCGACGAGGTGGTGCGGGAGCTGGCGGCGCTGTCGGTGACCCTGCACACGCTCCTCGTCAAGGCCGGAATCCGCGGCGTCTCCGGGTGTTGATCGATAACGGGGCAGTGAGATCCTCTTTTCGGTCCCATGTCAATGACTGAATGTTCGGCACCGCATGCCGTACCGTGAAGGCACGGGTTTGCGGCAGGCGAACCGAGAGAGTCCGGACAGCGAGCACAGCGCACGGATGACGGGTAGCGTCGGGAGTATGGGCGTGAAGCCGGTTCAGCGCTGCAGCCCGTGTGCACGAGAGGGAGGCGAAGCCCGATGAGCGAAATGCGCGTCGTCGGTGTGCGGGTCGAGCTGCCCGCGAATCAGCCGATCTTGTTGCTGCGGGAGACCGAAGGTGAACGGTACCTGCCGATCTGGATCGGCTCGGTCGAAGCCACCGCCATCGCCTTGGAGCAGCAGGGGGTCCGCCCCGCCCGCCCGCTCACGCATGACCTGCTGAAAGAGGTCATCGGAGCGCTCGGCCGGGAGCTGGAGCAGGTCGTCATCACCGACCTGAAGGAGGGCACGTTCTTCGCGGAGCTCGTGTTCGACGGCGACATCCGGGTGTCCGCCCGGCCGAGCGACTCGGTCGCGCTGGCCCTGCGGATCGGCGTCCCCATCCACGCCGTGGATTCGGTGCTGGAGGAAGCCGGCCTCATCATCCCGGACGAGCAGGAGGACGAGGTCGAGAAGTTCCGCGAGTTCCTCGACTCCGTGTCGCCCGAAGACTTCCGCGGAGCCGATACGTAAGAACTTGCCTTGACGCGGACGTCAACGTCTAGCGTCGATGGCATGCGGATCGGAGAACTTGCGCAGCGCACGGGTACCACTACCCGTGCGCTGCGGTTTTACGAGGACCAAGGCCTCCTGACGGCCCGGCGCTCGGCCAACGGCTACCGCGACTACGGCGAGGACGACCTCCAGCTGGTCAAGGAGATCCAGACCCTCCAGACGGTCGGCCTGACCCTCGAGGAGACGCGCCCCTTCGTCGAGTGCCTGCGCAGCGGCCACGAAACCGGCGACGCGTGCGCGAACTCCATCGAGGTGTACCGGCGCAAGCTCGAAGAAGCCGACGCGCTACTCGCCCGGCTCGGCGGCATCCGCGGCGAACTGGCCGCGAAACTCGCCGCCGCCCTGGCGCGGCAGGCGCCCGATCCGTGTGTCGTTCCCGATTCCCCACGCGCCTGATAGGAGCCCGCCATGTCCGAGGTTGCTGACATCTCCGACGCGACTTTCACCGAAGTCCTCGGCAGCGACGTCCCCGTGCTCGTCGAGTTCTGGGCCACCTGGTGCGGCCCGTGCCGGATGGTCGGCCCGGTGCTCGCGCAGCTGGCCGCCGAGCGTGCCGGCGAGCTTGCCGTCCGCAAGATCAACGCCGACGAGAACCCGGAGACCACCCGCGCCTACCAGGTCATGTCGCTGCCGACGATGATCCTCTTCCGCGGCGGCGAGCCGGTCGAGACGATCGTCGGCGCGTTCCCGAAGGCGCGCATCGAAGACCGGCTCGACCGGGTCCTCAAGGCGCCGTCGCTTTGACGAACGTGTCCGCCACTTCGCGCCCGTACGTTTCGAGGTCCAGCGAAGGGTCGGCCGCGTAGGCCGCGGCGACACCGTCGATGGCCTGCGCGATCGACATCGCCATCACCTCGGGCGTGAACGCGCCGAAGGTGCCCTCGGCCTGGCCCTGCTTGAGCTGCCGGGCCAGTCCGTGCACCCGCAGGTCGTCGACCAGCACCTTCGTCATCACCCAGCCGTCGGCGTCGTCGGCGTTGGCGGCCAGCTCCGACAGTGCCCGGACGCACTCCGGGTAAGCCCGCAGGAAGGCGATCGACGTCTCGATGTGCGCCCGCAGGTAGCCGCGCCGGTCGGCCGGGTCGAGCCCGCCGCCGGTGCGTTCGGTGAGGAACTCGCCCTTCGTCATGACGACCGTGCTGAGCACGGCCTGCATCAGGCCGGCCTTGTTCGTGAAGTGGTACGAGATCAGCCGGGTGCTGCTGAGCCCGGCGCGCTCCTTGATCTTGGCGAAGGTCGTCCGGCGGTAGCCGAGGTCGGCCAGGACGCCGATGGTCGCGCCGATGATCTGCGCCCGGCGCGCGGCCTCGGTGGGGCCGAGGCCCAGTTCGGCCATGAGGTCGGTGTTTACTTGCATGAGTAAAAGTTACTCGGCTGAGTAAAAAATGTCCACCGGGTTTGACGAGCCACGGGCGGGGGTACGGCGAACGGCTCAAAGGCTCATCCGACCGTTGAGCCTTGCCGCGCGTCGCGTTGACCGGTGTTCTCCTGGCGCTTACCGTCGAAGGAGGTAAATCGCCACGGTGTGATTCACGGTCTGGGGCCGGACCGTGGCGGTTGATCTCCGGTGGGTCCCACTCCTGGGACTCCTCCGGCTGTCATTCGCCGGCCGCCAGGTCGGGCGAGGGGAGGCTTGCGTGGTCGAGGCTGGTTCCGAGAAGCAGCCTGTCGAGGTCGCGACTGGTGAGCAGGGGGAACTGTTCCCCGACGACTCGCTGCCCGACGAGCTGGTGGGTTACCGGGGTCCGGCGGCGTGCCAGATCGCCGGCATCACCTACCGCCAGCTCGACTACTGGGCCCGGACCAAACTGGTCGCGCCCAGCATCCGCACCGCGCACGGCTCCGGCTCGCAGCGGCTGTACTCCTTCAAGGACATCCTGGTCCTCAAGGTCGTCAAGCGGCTCCTGGACACCGGCGTCTCGCTCCAGAACATCCGGGTCGCCGTCGACCACCTGCGCGTCCGCGGCGTCCGCGACCTGGCCCGGGTCACGCTGTTCTCCGACGGCACCACGGTGTACGAGTGCACCTCGCCGGAGGAGATCGTCGACCTGCTCCAGGGCGGTCAGGGTGTCTTCGGCATCGCCGTCAGCGGCGCGATGCAGGAGATCAGCGGCACCATCCACGAGTTCCCGGCCGAACGCGCCGACGGCGGCATCGTCGAGACGCACCAACCGGACGAACTCACCCAGCGCCGCAACGCCCGCAAGACCGGTTGATCACCACTGCGGCAGACAGAGTAAGGTTCCCCGTGCGGTCGACGAATCCGCGCGGGAGAGTCCGAGCCACACCTTGAGCTCGGCGCCGAAGGAGCAAGTCCTCCCCGGAACCTCTCAGGCACCCTGGACCGCGCGGACGAGACGCCTCTGGAAAGCGGGTCGTCAGGACACAGCCTGATGGCCCCGCCGACGGTGCAAGCCCGGTTCAACCACGCGGGCGAAACTCTCAGGCGCCCCTCGGGGTCAGACAGAGCGGGGAGGGTTCCTCCGGGTTTGGGCGAGTTCTGCTCGCGAAAAGCGCTCGCCCGAACCCTTCGGAGTGTCTTGTGGGGGTGCAACCCCCACACCCCGCCCGGCGGGCTCCGCCCCCGGACCCCCGCGGTGGTCGCCTTCCGCTCGTCCGTCCGTTCTAGAGTCGGTCGGTAATGCCCCGCTGTCCCCAGGAGGCCGTCGTGGATCCGTCACTCGCCTCCCTGGAACAGGGCCTTCCCTTCGCCGACCGGCACATCGGGCCCGGCCCGGCCGAACTGCGCCATATCCTCGAAGTCATCGGCGTCGCCTCCCTCGACGAACTCGCCGAACGGGCCGTGCCGCCGTCGCTGCGGGAATCCGCGCAGCCGCTCGAGCTGCCGCCTGCCGCGTCCGAAGCGCAGGCCCTCGCCGAACTCCGTGAACTGGCCGGGCGCAACCGGCTGACCGCCCCGATGATCGGGCTCGGCTACCACGACACCGTCACCCCGCCCGTCATCCGGCGCAACGTGCTCGAGAACCCGGCCTGGTACACCGCCTACACGCCCTACCAGCCCGAGATCTCCCAGGGGCGGCTCGAAGCGCTGCTCAACTTCCAGACCGTGATCGCGGACCTGACCGGGCTCCCCGTCGCGAACGCGTCCCTGCTCGACGAGGCCACCGCGGCCGCCGAGGCGATGACCCTGGTGCGCCGCGCCGGCCGCGGCACGTCCTCCCGGTTCGTCGTCGACGAAGACACCCTGCCGCAGACCCTCGCCGTGCTGCGGACCCGGGCCGAGCCGCTGGGCATCGAACTGGTCGTCGAAGACCTCTCCCAGGGCCTGACCGGGCTCGGGCTCGGCGGCGACTTCTTCGGCGTGCTCCTGTCCTGCCCCGGCGCGTCCGGTGCGGTCCGGGAGCTCGACCACACCATCGGCGAGGCCAAGAAGCACGGCGCGGCCGTGATCGTCGCCGCCGACCCGCTCGCCCTCACCCTGCTGCGGCCGCCCGGCGAGCTCGGCGCCGACGTCGCCGTCGGCTCGACCCAGCGGTTCGGTGTCCCGCTCGGCTTCGGCGGCCCGCACGCCGCCTACCTCGCCGTGCGAAAAGGGTTCGAACGGCAGCTGCCCGGCCGGCTGGTCGGCGTCTCGAAGGACGCAGACGGCGCGCCCGCGTACCGGCTCGCCCTGCAGACGCGCGAGCAGCACATCCGCCGCGAGAAGGCGACGTCGAACATCTGCACCGCCCAGGTCCTGCCGGCCGTGCTGGCTTCGATGTACGCGGTGTACCACGGACCCGGCGGGCTGCGTTCGATCGCGCTGCGGGCCCACCGGATGGCCACCGTGCTGGCCGCCGGCCTCGCCGAGGGCGGTGTCGACGTCGTGCACGGCGAGTTCTTCGACACGGTCGTCGCGGCGGTGCCCGGCCGCGCGGACACGGTCGTCGCCGCGGCCCGCGACCTCGGCGTCTCCCTGCGCCGGATCGACGACGACCACGTCGGCATCGCCTGCGACGAAACCACCACCCGAGAGCGGCTTTCCTGCGTGTGGAAGGCGTGCGGCGTCTCGGTGTCCGATGTGGACGGACTGGACGCGGACACCGCGGACGCGCTCCCGGCGCCGCTGCGGCGCACGAGCGAGTTCCTCACCCATCCGGTGTTCCACGCGCACCGCTCCGAAACCGCGATGCTGCGCTACCTGCGGCGGCTGGCGGACTCCGACGTCGCCCTCGACCGCAGCATGATCCCGCTGGGCTCGTGCACCATGAAGCTCAACGCCACCGCGGAGATGGAGCCGATCAGCTGGCCGGAGTTCGCCGGGCTGCACCCGTTCGCCCCGGCCGAAGACGCCGCCGGGCTGCTGACCGTGGCCGCCGACCTGAGCGCCTGGCTCGCCCGGATCACCGGCTACGACGCGGTTTCCCTGCAACCCAACGCCGGCAGCCAGGGCGAGTTCGCCGGCCTGCTCGCCATCCGCGCCTACCACCGTTCCCGCGGCGAGCACGCCCGGGACGTCTGCCTGATCCCGGCCAGCGCGCACGGCACGAACGCGGCCAGCGCGGTGATGGCGGGCCTGCGCGTGGCCGTCGTCCGCTGCGACGAGGCCGGCAACATCGACCTCGCCCACCTGCGGTCCACAGTGGACGACCATCGAGCCGACCTCGCCGCGATCATGCTCACCTACCCGTCGACGCACGGCGTCTACGAAGACACCGTCGGCGAAGTGTGCGCGGCGGTGCACGACGCGGGCGGGCAGGTATACGTCGACGGCGCCAACCTGAACGCGCTGATCGGCGTCGCCCAGTACGGCCGCTTCGGCGCCGACGTCTCGCACCTCAACCTGCACAAGACGTTCTGCATCCCGCACGGCGGCGGCGGGCCCGGGGTCGGTCCCATCGGGGTCCGCGCGCACCTGGCGCCGTTCCTGCCGAACCACCCGCTGCAGCCGGCGGCCGGCCCGGCCACCGGCGTCGGCCCGGTCAGCGCGGCGCCGTGGGGCAGCGCGTCCATCCTGCCGATTTCCTGGGCGTACGTCCGGATGATGGGTGCCGGCGGGCTCCGCCGGGCGACGCTCGTGGCGGTGGCCGCCGCCAACTACGTCGCCCGCCGCCTCGCCGACCACTACCCCGTGCTGTACGCCGGCCGCGAAGGGCTGGTGGCGCACGAATGCATCCTCGACCTCCGGCCGCTGACGAAGGCCACCGGCGTCACGGTCGACGACGTCGCGAAGCGGTTGGCGGACTACGGGCTGCACGCGCCGACGATGTCCTTCCCGGTCGCGGGCACGCTGATGGTGGAGCCCACGGAGAGCGAAGACCTTGCCGAACTCGACCGCTTCTGCGCGGCGATGATCGCGATCCGCGCCGAAATCGACCGCGTCGCGGCGGGGGAGTGGGCCCTCGAGGCCTCCCCGCTGCGGCAGGCCCCGCACACCGCCCGCTGCGTCGCGGGCGAGTGGAACCGGCCCTACAGCCGCGAAACGGCGGTGTTCCCGGCGGGGACGGCCGCGCCGAAGATCTGGCCACCGGTCCGCCGCATCGACGGCGCGGCCGGCGACCGCAACCTGGTCTGCTCGTGCCCGCCGCCGGAGGCCTTCGCCGGAAGCCCGTAGCCGGGCGAGCCGTCGCACGGGCGCACAGGAACGCCGGGTAGGTTGACGCCCATGGTGAGTGGGACCGGTCCTGATCGGACGTCCGTGGTCGTGACCGGCGGCAGCGGCTTCATCGGCCGGGTCGTCGTGCGCGCCCTCCGCGACCGGGGCGTCCCGGTCACCGTCGTGGACCGGGTGCCCTTCCCCGAAGACCTCGACGGCGTGCGCGTGGTGACCGGCGACCTCCGCGAGGCCGCCGTCCGTGAGCAGGCCGTGACCGGCGAAACCGCGGGCATCGTGCACCTCGCCGCGCTGACGTCGGTGCTGAAGTCGGTCGAGCTGCCCGAGGACACCTTCGCCGACAACGTCCTGGTCACCCAGGAGCTGCTGGAGCTCGCGCGCCGCCGCGAGGTGCCGAAGTTCCTGCTCGCCTCGACGAACGCGGTGATCGGCGACGTCGGCACCGCGACCATCACCCCGGACCTGCCGCTGCGCCCGCTGACGCCGTACGGCGCCACCAAGGCGGCGTGCGAAATGCTGCTGTCGGGCTACGCCGGGGCGTACGGCATGACGACGTGTGCGTTGCGGTTCACCAACGTCTACGGCCCGGGAATGTCCCACAAGGACAGTTTCGTGCCGCGGATGATGCGGGCCGCGCTGACCGGCACCGGGATCCGGGTCTACGGCGACGGCCGCCAGCGCCGCGACCTCGTGCACGTCGACGACGTCGTCCGCGCGATCCTGCTGGCCCTCGACAGCGGCTATTCGGGCCGCGCGATCGTCGGCGCCGGGCGTTCGGTGTCCGTGCTGGAGATGGTCGAAGCCGTGCGCGAGGTGACCGGCGCCGAACTGCCGGTCGAGCACGTCGAGGCCCCGGCCGGCGAGATGCCCGCGGTCGTCGTCGACGTCTCGGCGAGCGCGGAGACCATCGGCTACCGGCCGGAGGTCTCGCTCACCGAAGGCCTGGCGACGGCGTGGAAGTACTTCTCCGGCCTCAAGACGCCGTGACGGCATTTCTCCGCCGGCACTGGCTGCTCCTGCTGTTGCTCGTCCCGGCGATCGTCCTGCGGGTGCTGACCTGGCTGGCCTACCGGCCCGCGCTGCTGTTCATCGATTCGTTCCGCTACATCGACAACCTGCACGCCCTGCGCGCCGACCAGCTCGACCCGATCGGCTACGACCTGGTGCTGCGGCCGCTGCTCGCGGTCGGCGGGCTCGCATGGGTCACCGCGGTGCAGCACGCCGGCGGTGTGCTGATCGCGATCGGCGTCTACGGGCTGGTCCTGCGCCTCGGCGGCCGTCCGTGGGTCGCCGCGCTCGCCGCGGCCCCGGTGCTGCTCGACGCCTACCAGCTGCAGATCGAGCAGAACATCATGTCCGAGGTGACGTTCGAGGCCGTCCTCCTCGGGCTCCTCTGGCTGCTGCTCGGCTGGGGCACGCCGGGCTGGAAGCGCGCCGGTGCGGCGGGCCTGCTGCTCGGCTTCGGCGTGCTGACGCGGCTGATCGGGATCTCGCTGGGCCTGCCGCTGCTGGTCTTCCTGGTCGCCGCCGGGGGAGCGTGGCGGCAGTGGGCGGGCTGGCGCCGGGCCGGCGTCGGCCTCCTGGGCCTGCTCGCGGTTCTCGTGCCGTACGCGGCGCGGGTGCACGCGGAGACCGGCAAGTGGGGGCTGAGCGGGCCGTCCGGGAACATGCTCTACGGCCGGACCGCCGCCGTCGCCGACTGCGCGAACCTCCACCTCGACCCGGTGCTGCGGGTGTTCTGCCCGGCCGAACCCCGCGAGAAGCGGCTCGTCGACAACTACACCCACGCCGACCTCGACCCGAACTGGCCGGGCCCGCTGCCCCCCGGCGCGGACAAGGCCGCCCTGGCCCACGAGTTCGCCCTCGACGTCCTGAAGGAGCAGCCCGGCGACGTCGCCCAGGCGGTCCTGGACGACTTCGCCAAGAGCTTCGCCTGGACGCGCGAGCAGGAACCCACCGACGTCCCCCTGGACCGGTGGCAGTTCCAGCTGAGCTATCCGCAGTGGGCCGACCAGTCCCTGATCGACCTGGTCACGCTGCAGAACGACGGCGTCGTCGCGAGTGTCGACCAGCCACTGGCGAAGACCCTCCGCGACTACCAGCTCGACGGCGGGTACGTCTCGGGCGGGGTGCTCGGCATCGGTGCGCTGCTGGGCCTGCTGACGGCCCTCCGGCGCAAGAAGCCCCTGGACCGGGCCCAGGCGGGCGCGCTGCTCGCGGCGTCGAGCGGGCTCCTCCTGCTGTTCGCCTCGGCGGTGTTCCAGTTCTCCTGGCGCTACCAGCTCCCGGCGCTCGTGCTGCTGCCCGTCGCCGGGGCGCTCGGCTTCACCACGCTGACCTCGGCGAGCCGGAAGCGGCTGGCCGCCTTCCCCGACGACGTCGACTCCGGCGCCCTCGCCGACTTCCGCGGCCGCCACCCCGAGCTGAAGCTGGCGCCGCTGACCGTCGTCATCGCCGCCTACAACGAAGCCGGCGGCATCGGCGAAGTGCTCGAGAAGATGCCGGACGAGTGCCTCGGCATGCGCGTGGACGTCCTCGTCGTCGTCGACGGCGGGACCGACGACACGGCCGCGATCGCCGAGGCGCACGGCGCGTACGTGTGCGTCGCGCCCCGCAACCGCGGCCAAGGCGCCGCGTTGCGGCTGGGCTACCACCTCGCGGCGGAGGCCGGGGCCGAGTACATCGTGACGACCGACGCCGACGGCCAGTACGACAACAGCGAGCTGGAAACGCTGGTGCGGCCGGTCGTCGACGGCACCGCGGACTTCGTCACCGGGTCCCGGCGGCTCGGGCACGAGGAGGCCGACAGCCGCGTCCGGTGGCTCGGTGTGCGGGTGTTCGCGGTGCTGGCGTCGGTGCTGACCGCACGGCGGATCACCGACACGTCGTTCGGCTTCCGGGCAATGCGCGCGGAGCTGGCCTGCGCGGTCCCGCTGCGCGAGCCGCAGTACCAGTCGTCGGAGCTGCTGCTCGGCGTCACCGCCCGCGGCGCCCGCGTCGCCGAGCTGCCGATGAGCATGCGGCTGCGCAAGGCGGGCAAGAGCAAGAAGGGCGGCAGCCTGGTCTACGGCGCCAACTACGCCCGGGTCATGACCGGGACGTGGTGGCGGGGGTACGTGCTGCGCCGCGGCCGAACACGAACCGGTCGAGCAGAGTGAACTTGACGACGAACACCAGCGCGTAGCCGGCGACGTACGCACCGTCGACGAGCACGACCCACCAGAAGTGCGGCAGGCCCAGCGGGGACAGCAGCGAGCCGGCGAGGGTGGTCAGGCCGATCGACGCCAGCCCGCCGAGCCCGATCACCGCGAGGTAGGGCAGCAGTTCGCGCCGGACGCGCGGCCGCCCGGTGCGGCCCCACACCCAGCGCCGCGTGACCAGGAAGTTCAGCACCGCCCCGGCCGCCCAGGCCAGCGTGCTCGCCAGCGCCGCGGCGCCACCGGTGGCGAGGACGGCGAGCAGCACGACCTGGCTGAGGACCGTGGCGGCGACCGACGTCGTGGCGGCCCGCGCCAGCCGGGCCCAGCCGCGGCGGCGGGTCTTCTCCGCCGTGCGGGGCCGCTCGCCGTTGGTTACGGTCGTCATGCCCCCATCCTCCCCGTGGGCCGGTCGCGCCGCCGTCCGACCCCCTCATGCATAGGAGATTCACAGGTCATTGCCAGGTCTTCATCAGCACGTGATCTATAGCGTTCGTGTGGCGTAAACGAGCAGGAAAGGCGGCACAATGCGTGTGCTGGTTCTCGGCGGTGACGGATATCTGGGCTGGCCGACCGCGTTGCACTTATCGGACAAAGGCCACGAGGTGGCCGTTCTCGACAATTTCGCGCGCCGCGGGTACGACGCCGAACTCGGTGTCGAAAGCCTGGTTCCGATCGAATCCCTCGCCGACCGCATCGCGACCTGGCACGAGGTCTCGGGCCGGACGATCACCAGCTACGAAGGCGACCTCCTCGACGCGGAGTTCCTGTTCGAGGCGGTGCGTGACTTCGCGCCGGACGCGGTCGTCCACTACGCCGAGCAACGGTCGGCGCCGTATTCCATGATCGACCGCGAACACGCGGTGTACACGCAGCACAACAATGTGGTCGGGACGCTGAACCTGCTCTATGCGATCGCCGAGATCAACCCGGCGATCCACCTGGTCAAACTGGGCACGATGGGTGAATACGGCACGCCGAACATCGACATCGAAGAAGGCTGGCTCGAGCTGGAGCACAACGGCCGCGCCGACCGCGTGCTGTTCCCGAAACGGCCGGGTTCCTTCTACCACCTGACCAAGGTCCACGATTCCCACAACATCGAATTCACCTGCCGCGCGTGGGGCCTGCGCGCCACGGACCTGAACCAGGGCATCGTCTACGGCCAGCAGACGCCGCAGACGGCGCTGGACCCGCGGCTGGCGACCCGCTTCGACTACGACGCGGTGTTCGGCACCGTGCTCAACCGGTTCGTCATCCAGGCCGTGCTCGGCCAGCCGCTGACGGTGTACGGCAAGGGTGCGCAGACCCGCGGCCTGATCGACATCCGCGACACCGTGGAGTGCATCCGCCTGGCCGTCGAGCACCCGGCCGCGCCGGGGGAGTTCCGCGTGTTCAACCAGATGACCGAAAGCATGCCGGTGGCGGGCATCGCCGAGCTGGTCGCCGACCGGTTCCCCGGCCCCGTGCAGATCGAGCAGCTGGAGAACCCGCGCACCGAGGCGCCGGAGCACTACTACAACGTGAAGCACACCGGGCTGGTCGGGCTGGGGCTGCAGCCGCACCTGCTTTCGGACACGCTCATCGAGTCGATGTTCGACATCGTGGGTGCCAACAAGCACCGGGTGAACCCGGAGAAGCTCCGCCCGACCGTCCGCTGGCGGGGCGCGCTGAAGGCCTAGCGGCCGTGGGGGCGCCCGCCGGGAGCCCCCACGGGTTCAGCCGGGCAGCTTGTCCAGGAACCCGTGCACCTTGGCGATCTTCCCGTCCTCGAGTTCGACGACGTCGAACCCGATGGCGACCGGCTCGGCGCCGGGGGTGCCGAGGTACCACTGGAAGCGCGCGAGGTCGTGGTGGGCGTCGGGGTCGGCGGGCAGGCTGAAGGTGAGCCCGCCGAACTGCTGCTGCGCCCCGGCGACGAACTGGTCGATCCCGTCGTGCCCGGTGACGGCGCCGAGCGGGTCGGTGTAGCCGGCGTCGGCGGTGAAGACGTCGGCGACGAGGGCGCGCCGCTTGCCGGCGTCGGTCTCGTTCCAGACGGCGATGTACTGCTCGACGAGGCTGCGGACGTCGGTCATCGGTGCTTCCTTTCGTTGGGGGACAACGGATTCGCCGTCGTCCGGTGCTGAGAACGACTTTGGCGGACGCGCGGCGGCCCGTCGATTACGCGAGAGGTAATGCCAGGCCATTACCCCCGAAGTAATGGCAGCGGCTCCAAGATCGCCGTAGCGTCGCTCGCGTGACGACTGTGGTGCAGCCGCGGCAGCGGCCCGTCGGACAGCTGCTGCGGGAATGGCGGGACCGGCGCCGGATCAGCCAGCTCGACCTGGCGATCTCGGCGGACATCTCCACCCGCCACCTGAGCTTCGTGGAAACCGGGCGCTCCAAGCCGAGCCGGGACATGGTGCTGCGGCTCGGCGAGCACCTCGACGTCCCGCTGCGGGAGCGCAACCGGCTGCTGCTCGCCGCCGGGTACGCGCCCGCCTACACCGAGAACGCCCTGGGGGACCCCGGGATGGACGCCGTCCGCCGGGCCGTGCGCCAGGTGCTGGCGGGCCACGAGCCGTACCCGGCCGCCGTCGTCGACCGGAACTGGGACCTCGTCGAGGCCAACGCCGCCGTCGGCCTCTTCGTCGCCGGGATCCCGGCCGAGCTGACCACGAACGTCCTGCGCGCGACCCTGCACCCCGAGGGCATGGCCCCACACATCCGCAACCTGGGGGAGTGGCGCGCCCACCTGCTCGGCCGGCTGCGGCGGCAGGTGACCCAGACCGCGGACGCGGGCCTCGCCGAGCTCCTCGACGAGCTGCGCGGCTATCCCTGCGACCAGCCGGTGCCCGAGGTGGAGGTCCCCGGGCCGGGTGACATCTTCGTGCCGCTCGAGTTCCGCCACGAGGGCACCGACCTCACGTTCTTCAGCACGGTCGCCACGTTCGGCACGCCGCTGGACGTCACCGTGGCGGAGCTGGTGATCGAGTCGTTCTTCCCGGCCGACCCGGCGACGGCGGCGTATCTGCGCGAGCGGGCCGCCCGGGTGGGATGATGGGGGTCCGCGCAGCTTCCGAAGTGAGGATCACCGGTTGATGGCCGTCCCGCCTTCGCTCGCCCTGTCCGACGGAGTCCGCATCCCCCAGCTGCTGTTCGGCGTCGCGGGCCTGTCCGCGGCCGAAACCGGCCGGGCCGTCCGCATCGCCCTCGACACCGGTTACCGCGGCATCGACACGATCCCGGGCACCGAGACGGCGGTGGGCGCGGTGCTCGCCGCGGCCGAGGTGCCCCGCGAGGACCTCTTCGTCAGCGTCCACGTGCCCGCCCAGGGCTACGACACCGCCCGCCGGGCGGCCGACCAGGCGCTGGAGGCACTCCAGCTCGACCGGGTCGACCTGTGCCTGCTGGAGGGCACGAAGGGCGCGTTCGCCGACACCTGGCGGGCGCTGAGCCGGCTGCGCGCGGACGGGCGCGCCCGCTCGATCGGCGTCGCCGGGTTCGGCGTCTCCGAGCTGCGCCGGCTGATCGACGCGACCGGCTCGGTGCCCGTGGTGAACCAGATCGAGCTGCACCCGTGGCTGCAGCAGCTGCCCCTGCGCGAGTTCCACGCCGAGCGCGGCATCGTCACGGCCGCCGCCAGCCCGGCCGCGAACGCCGCGCTGCTGTCGGACGAGACGGTCACCGCGCTCGCCGCCAAGTACGGCAAGACCCCGGCCCAGATCGTGCTGCGCTGGCACCTGCAGAACGACACGGTGGCGGTGGCGGCGTCGGCCACCACCACCCGGATCCGCGAGAACTTCGGGATCTTCGACTTCGAACTGGCCGACGACGACCTCGCCGTGGTGGCCGAGCTCGACAACGGCACCCGCGTCTAGGTGGACTTGATGCCCGCGGCCGCGAAGTCGGCCTGCTGAGCGGGCTGCTCCAGGTACTCGCGGAAGGTCTGGGCGGCGCGCAGCGCGGTGTCGTCGATGCCCTGGCCGGCGAGCCCGATGAACGGGTAGTCCGCCGAGCGCGCGTTCGCCACCGACTGCGCGGGCGAGCCGATCATCTCCGGCTTCTTGGTGGTGAGCTCGCTGACCCAGTACGACGATTCGGGCAGCCACGCGGCCGGGAGCCCGCCGATGGAGTCCAGCTTCGCCCGGCCGACGAGCGCGTCGAGCACCTGCGCCGACGGCTTGCCTTCGATCGTGACGTGCACGCACTGCCCGTGGACGACGGTGGCGGCCTGGTTCCACCGGTCGGCCGCGGCGGCGACCGGCTTCTGCACGCTCGGGGTCACGACGATCCGCATCTGCGTGGTACCGCCGTCACAGCTGGCGGCCTGCGCCTCGGCGCGGCTGTTGAGCTCGTTGTCGGCCCAGTTCCAGCCGACGACACCGAGCCCGATGAGGACGGCGAGGACGGCACAGGCGATCGGCCAGCCGGCGATCCGGCGGCGCGGAGCCTTTTTTCCGACGATGCGGTGCGACCCGGTGGCGTCGGCGGTCTTGCCGACGATCCGGTGCGAACCGGTGCCCTCGCTGCGGCCGGCGCGGTGGGGGCCGGTGCTGTCGCTGCGGCCGGCGCGGTCGGGACCGGTGTTCTCGCTGCGCTCGGGGCCGGTGCTGTCGCTGCGGTCGCCGGGCCGGAGGCTGGTGTCGTCGCCCCGGTCGAGGATGCGGGCTTCGCCGCGGGCGGCCCGGGCGCCGGTGTCGTCGGCCCGGTCGAGGACGTGGGGAGACCCGGGCGCTTCGCCGCGGGCGGCGAGATCGTCGTCCGGCCGGGCGATGACCTCGGTCCGTTCGGCGGCCGACTCGGGGTGGCGGTCGGCGGCCTTGCCGCCCTTGCGGCGCGAGCGGGGAGCGGGGGATCCGGCCGGGGAGGCGCCGGGCGCTCCACCAGGGACGGCTGGGGCGGCGGGGTCGGCGACCGGGTGGGCACCGGAGGCGCCGGCCCGGCGGGAAGCACGGGTGGCTCTGCCGGAGCCGGGGGCTTCGATGCGGTCCGGCGCCGAGCGGTCGCCGCCCTTGCGACGCGAGCGGGTCGGGGTGCCGGCGCTCCCGGCGGCGGTGGCGTAAGCGGCGGTGGTTTCGCCGGTAGCGGCGGGGTGGGCGCCGGAGGCGTCGCCACGGCGGCCGGTGGTGGGTTCGCTGGTTGTGACCGGGTGGGCGCCGGAGGCGTTGCCACGGCGGCCGACGGTGGGTTCGCTGGTCGTGACCGGGTAGGCGCCCGAGGCTTCCCCTCGGCGGCCGACGGTGGTTTCGCCGTTGGGGACCGGGCGAGCGCTGGAGGCGTCATCGCGGCGAGCGGCGGCGGGGTAGGCACCCGAGGTCTCGCCGCGGCGGGCGGCAGTGGTGCTGTCGGCAACCGGGTAGGCGCCCGAAGCCTCTCCTCGGCGGCCGACGCGAGTCGCGGTTTCGCCGTGGGCGACCGGGCGAGCGCCTGGCGCGTCCCCTCGGCGAGCGGCGGTGGCTTCGCCGCCGGTGACCGGGTAAGCGCCGGAAGCTTCCCCTCGGCGCGAGAGGGTCGTGGTGATTTCGCTGCTCGTGACCGGGTAGGCACCGGAGGCCCCGCCGCGGTGAGGCGCGTGCGTCACGGTCGAATCGCCGGCGGTGACCGGGTACGAGCCCGAAGCTTCTCCGCGCCGCGGGGCGCGGGTCACGGTGGATTCGCCCCGGCCCGCGGCCGGATACGAACCCGAGGCCTCGCCTCGCCGGGCGCCGGGGTGCGCTTCGCCCTGCACGGGTGGGAAGCCGGGCGCCTCCGCCCCCTCCGTGAAGAAGACCGATCCGGATGACTCGCCCGGGGTGCGGGCGGCGGAACCACGGCCCGCGATGCCGAAGGCGTCCGAGATGGAGCTGCGGCCCGGGGTGCGGAAAGCGCCGGAAGCCTCGCTGCGGCCCTCGGCGGGCACGCTGGGCGCGCGGTCCTGAGGGTGCGGCACCGGCGCGTCGTCCCGGTAGTGTCGCCCCATCGGTCATCCTTTCGGGGTGAGCGCATGCCAAGCACGCGCTGCTATGCAATCAAACCGTTATCACCCTAACAGGTGAGTATCGGTGAGAGAATAATCTGACTCACAGTGGGTCGCGCTCAGGGTGCTGCGCTGACCAGGCGATGGCAATGCGCAATCAGGCGATGACGCAGCGGCGCCGCCCGGCGGGCGAACTCGCCTTGGGCCCTGGCGTATTCGGCCCGGCCCGCCGCCGTCTCGATCCGCACCGGCGGATAGCCCCACGACGCCAGGTCGTACGGGCTCGCCCGCATGTCCAGCGTCCGGATCTCGACCGCCAGCTCGAAGCAGTCCGCCACGAGCTCCGCGGGCACGAACGGGTCGAGCTTGTACGCCCATTTGAACAGATCCATGTTCGCGTGCAGGCACCCCGGCTGCTCGAGTGCGATCTGCGTCTCCCTCGACGGCGCCAGCTCGTTGAGCGGCCGCGCCGGCGTCGTGAAGAAGCGGAACGCGTCGAAGTGCCCGCAGCGGATGTCCAGTGACTCGACGACCGCGTCGGTGCCCGCCGAACCCAGCCGCAGCGGCACCTGGTCGTGCCGGATCGAATCGGCGGGCTCGCGGTAGACCATGGCCCACTCGTGCAGCCCGAAGCAGCTCAGCCGGGGCGCGCGCGACGCCGTCGCGGTCAGCAGGCCGAGGACGAACTCGGCCGTCCGCACCTTGCCCTCGCCGAACCCGGCGGGATCCAGCACGACGCCCTCGGGCGTTTCGACGTACCCCTTGCGGTCCAGGAACCGCCGCGCCGCGGGCCCGGCGAGCGCGACGCCGGGCCCGGGCTGCCACCGCTCGAGGTGCGACGGCCGGTACGAGTAGTAGGTGAACAGGAAGTCCAGCACCGGGTGCTTCTCGCCGCGCGACCGCCGCTGCTGGTGCGGGCCGGTCCAGCGCCGCATCCGCGTGCCGTGCGCCGCCTCCCGGGCCAGCCAGTCCGGCTCGGCGAGCACCTCGACGCCGGTCATGCGCCGACGTGGGTGCCGTCGCGCACCGTGCCCACGTACTCCTCGACGAGGTCTTCCAGCGCGACGACGCCGACCGCGTTGCCGTCGGCGTCGAGCGCTCGCGCGAGGTGGCTGCGTTCCTTGCGCATGGCCGAAAGCGCGACGTCGAGCCGCGCGTCGGCGCGCAGTTCGGTGAGCGCGCGCGTCTTCGAGGCGGGCACGGTCGTCTTCGGGTCCTGCCCGGCCAGGTCGAGGATGTCCTTGACGTGGATGTAGCCGGTCAGGCGCCCGTCGTCGGTGCACACCGGGAACCGCGAGAACCCGGTGGACGAAACGGCCTTCTCGACCTCGCCGACGGTCGGCCCGCAGGGGAGCGTGGTCAGCTCGGCGGTGGGCACCAGCACGTCGGCGACGGTCTTCTGCACCGACGAGAGCGTCTGGGCGAGCCGCTGGTGCTCGGACTGGTCGAGCAGGCCCTCGCGGCGGGACTCGCTGAGCAGCTCGGCCAGCTCGTCGGACGTGTAGGCCGTCTCCAGCTCGTCCTTCGGCTCGACGCGGAACGCGCGCAGCAGCGAGTTGGCCACGAAGTTCAGCAGCCAGATGAACGGCCGGGCCAGCTTGACCCAGCCCACGTGCGCCGGCACCAGCCACAGCGCGAGCCGCTCGGGCTCGGCGATGGCGAGGTTCTTCGGGACCATTTCGCCGATCAGCACGTGCGCCACGGTGATGAACGCCAGCGCGATGGCGAACGAAATGGGGTGCAGCAGCGCCTGGGGCAGGCCCAGCAGGTCGAAGGCGGCCGACAGCCGGTGCGCGATGGCGGGCTCGCCGAGGCGGCCGAGCAGCAGCGAGCAGATGGTGATGCCCAGCTGGGCGCCGGCGAGCATCAGCGACACGTGCTTGCTCGCGTTGATGACGATCTGCGCGCGCGTCTTGCCCTGCTCCAGGAGGGCTTCGAGCCGGTCTCGCCGCGACGAGATCAGCGTGAACTCCGCGCCGACGAAAAAGGCGTTGGCCAGCAGCAGGACCACGACGAGAGCGATGTTCAGCCAGTCGGTCACGAGGCCACCTCCGGTTCCGGGGCCGCGCGGACCGGGGCGACCTCGACCTCGGCGATCCGGCGCTTGTCCATCGTGGTCACGGTGAGCAGCCAGCCGTCGACCTCGGTGGCGTCCCCCTCGGCGGGGATCTTGCCCAGCCGCTCGAGGATCAGCCCGGCGATGGTCTCGTAGTCGCCGTCCGGCATCCGGAACCCGGTGACGCCGGTGACCTCGTCGGCGCGCAGTTGCCCGGACACCAGCCAGCTGTCCGCCCCGACCTGCTGCGACGCGGGTGCCTCACGCTCGTCGTGCTCGTCGCGGACGTCGCCGATGATCTCCTCGACGACGTCCTCCAGGGTCACCAGCCCGGCCGTGCCGCCGTACTCGTCGACGACGATGGCGAGCTGGAAGCGCGAGTCGCGCAGGCGCAGCAGCAGGTCGTCACCGGGCAGGGACTCGGGCACGGTCGGCACCGGCCGCATGACCGACCCGATCGGCACGGCGGCCCGGTCGGCGGCGGGCACGGCGAAGGCCTGCTTGACGTGCACGGCGCCGCGGACGTCGTCGAGGTCCTCGGCGTGCACCGGGAACCGCGAGAAGCCGGTGCGGCGGGAGATCTCGATGAGGTCTTGCACGGTGTCGTCGACGGCGAGGGATTCGAGCTGCACGCGCGGGGTCATCAGCTCTTCCGCGGTGCGTTCGCCGAACCGCAGCGAGCGATCCAGCAGCTCCGCGGTGGACGTGTCGAGCGTGCCGCTTTCGGCGCTGGACCGCACGATCGAGCCCAGTTCCTGCGGCGAACGCGCGGATCGCAGCTCTTCCTGCGGCTCGACGCCGAACTTGCGCACGAGGAAGTTCGCACTGTTGTTCATCAGCGTGATGAGCCAGCGGAACAGCGAGGAGAACCGCGAATGGTAGCCGGCGACGGCGCGCGCGGTCGGCAGCGGCCGGGCGATCGCCAGGTTCTTCGGCACCATCTCGCCGAGGATCATCGACAGCGACGTCGCCAGGACCAGGGCGACCACGATCGACGCGCCCGCGGCGAACCCGGCCGGGAGACCGAGGCCGGTCAGCAGCGGCCGGACGAGCTCGCCGATCAGCGGCTCGGCCAGGTAACCGGTGATCAGCGTGGTCAGCGTGATCGCGACCTGGGCGCCGGAGAGCTGGAACGACAGCGTCCGGTGCGCCTTCTGCACGGTCAGCGCGCGGCGGTCGCCGACCTGGCGGACATTGGCGTCGACGGTGCTGCGTTCGAGCGCGGTCAGCGAGAACTCGGCCGCGACCGCGAGCCCGGTGCCGACCGTCAGCAGCACGAAGAGGAGGACACCGAAGACGGCGAAGAGGATCTGGATCATTCCGTACCCGCCCGGGCGGCGGGGGATGAACCTATCGGACAGCCGGGTCGGTCACCCGGCCCGGTACTGTCACCGGGTGACTGCGCTGCGCGCACGAAACGGTCACTCCTAGCGGGAAATCGGCGTGTACTGCGGATATGCGCACAATCTTAACGTGTCCCCGGCGTCCGCCGCTGGCGTGACCGGTGTGTCGGTGCGCTCATCTGCGGATCAGGCGGCGCCGGGCCGGTGCCGCCGCACGGTTTCTTCGACGAGGTCGAGCACCGGCCCCAGCCCGGCGGCGGGCAGTCCCATGGCCAGGTGCGAGACGAGTCCTTCGAGGACGAGCTCGAGGAACGCGGTCAGGACGTCGACGTCGACGTCGTCGCGCAGGTTCCCGGCCTCCCGCTGCCGCAGCAGCCGCAGCCGGGTGGCGGTGGTGAGCTGCTCGGACCGTTCGGCCCAGCGGGCGCGGAACTCGGGATCGGTGCGCAGCCGCCGGGACACCTCCAGGCGCGTCCCGAGCCAGTCGGCCGGGTGGTCCCCGCCGGCCAGCAGGTCGCGCATCACCTGGACAAGCCCCTGTTCGGCGACGACGTCGGCCATCCGGAGGGCGTCGTCCTCGGCGAGGGCGAGGAAGAGCGACTCCTTGTCCCGGAAGTGGTGGAAGATGGCCCCGCGGGAGAGACCGGTGGCTTCCTCCAGGCGCCGGACTGTGGCACCTTCATAGCCGTAGCGCGCGAAGCAGACTCGCGAGCCGTCGAGGATCTGGCGCCGGCGTGCGTCGAGGTGATCCTGGCTTACGCGTGGCATCCTGAAATCCTGGCACCGCGGACCGGCATCTCGCAATCCGTACGTACGTACTGTGACCCGGAGTGCCCGGGAACCGGCCCGTGCCCCCCACCGTCTGAACGTTGCGGCGATTCGCTGACACGAAGTGAGACGGTTGGCTAAGGTTTGCCCCATCACGGTGGGTGAGCTGAGGGGAAGGTGCGGCGTGATCATCGGTGAGGCCGGGCAGGCGGTCCAGGCGGTCTGGGGTGGCGACATCCTCGGTGAGCGCGGCCGCGTCTACGGCGGCGGTGGCGGCGGGGGCGGCCGGTTCGAGATGGATCCCGAGGAGCTCGCCTCGGTGATCGGCCTCTGGGAAGCGGAACTGGACAAGATCGTCGACGACAAGGAACGGATCCGGTCCATCATCGACATGGTGCAGGCCCCGGGCAAGGACACCGTCAGCGATGGCTACGTCTCGACGACCATGGACTCCCTCTCGGCGCTCCAGACGCAGAACGACTCGATGCTCAAGTACGTGCAGAACTACGTGAAGAAGCTCAAGGAAGCCCAGACGAAGACGGTCGCGACCGACCAAGGCATGGCCGACCCGTTCCGGACGGTGTGACCGTGCGCCTGCTTGCCCGCGTCACGGTCGGTGTCGTGGCCGCTGCACTGTTGCTCGCGGGGTGTTCCCCGGAGAAGACCGGGACGGCGACGCCGGTGCCGAGTGGATCGGCGTCATCCAACCCGTCCGCCGACCCTGCCGTGCCGAAGGTGGCCACGCCGCTCGACGTCTCGAAGTACGTCTCGAAGCCCTGTGACATCGTGCCGGGTACGGTGTTGTCTTCCCTGCGGTTCACGGACCCGGGGCACACCCAGCTGCAGGACGAAGGATTCGGCGCGGCCGGGCCGGGGTGCGGCTGGAAGATCTCCGGCGAAGGCGTGAGCATGCAGGTCATCATCGGCACCGGGAACCGTGACCGGGGCGCCGGAGGACTGGCCGGGCTGTACGGCGCGCACGAAAGCGGCCAGTTCCCGTTCCTCGAGCCCGCCCCCGCCGTGGAGGGCTACCCGGCGATCTACATCGACAAGCGCGACCGGCGCCCGATCGGCAACTGCAGCATTGATGTCGGTGTCGCGGATGACCTCGTGGTCGGTGTGTATTCCGGCGGGTACGAAGGCGCGGAGGATTCTTGCGCCGCGGCCCAGAAGGTGGCGGCCTCGATCATCACCACACTCAAGGGGGCATGACGAGTGGACGGCAAGCAGATCTACGAGAACTTCACACAGGGCGACACGACCGGCTTGCGCAACGCCGCGGATGAGGTCTCGAACCTTTCGTCGGCCTATCTGGATCGTGCTCAGGGCATCAAGTCCCTGCAGGAGCGGATGAAGCAGGCGTGGACCGGTAACGCCGCCGACGCGGCGAACGCCGGGGCCGGCCCGCTCGAGCAGGCTTTCGCCGAGACCGCCGCACCCCTCGACATGACCAAGGCTTCCGTCGACACCCAGGCCTCCGTCTTCGACTCCTCGAGCAGCAGCGTCGTCGAGGTGCCACCGAAGCCCGACAAGCCCAACCCCTGGACCACCGGGCTCAAAGCGGCCATCCCGATCGCCGGGCCGTTCATGGCCAAGGACGACATCGACAACTACCAAGAGGGCATGGCCAAGTACAACGCGGCCAACGAGACCAACGTCCGCGTCATGGACCAGTACAGCAACGTCACCAGCGGCACGCGGGCCGCGCTCCCGACCGACTACGGCGTCCTCGAGGCCGACGGCGCCGCCATCTCGGTGAACACCCCCGACGGCCCCGGCAAAATCAACGAACCGACCGACCGGAGCAGGTGGCTGCCGGAGCACCCCGGTGGCGATCCCGGCAGCGGCGACCACACCTCGACCACCAGCGTCGACACGACGCACACCGGCGGTGGCGACAAGCCCGGCGGGACCGGGGGAACGGGTGGTACAGGCGGTACCGGGGGGACCGGCGGCACAGGAGGGACCGGCGGCACAGGAGGGACCGGGGGAACCGGCAGCACCGGCGGCGACGACACCCACACGACCGGCTCCGGCCGCCCGACCGTCCCCACCGTGCCGACCCGGCCCGGACAGACCACCGACCAGCCCGGCAAGACGCCGCCCACCCTCGGTGGGGTCGACTTCTACCCCACCGGGACCGGTGGCGGCCAGAACTACGGCCAGAACTCCCTGAACCCCAACGACCCCTACTCCAGCACCGGCGGACGCGGCCCGAACAGCGGCAACGCCGGCGGCCGGCTCCTCGACCCGACCGGCCGAGGCGGCGCCGGATCGGGCAGTGGCAGCGGCAGTAACAGTGGCAGCGGGACGGGCAACGGCAGCGGGTCCGGCGGCGCAGGCGAGCGCGGGCTCGGCCGCGGCTCCGGCTCCGGCATGGGCAGCCTCGGCAACGCCGCCGCCGCGGAGGCGGCCGCCGCTCGGTCGGCTGCCGGGCGTGGCGGGCAGATGGGGCCGATGGGCCCCGGCGGCCGCCGCGGCGAGGGCGAGGAAGACGACGAGCACCAGCGGCCGGACTTCCTGATCGAAGCGGACCCGGACGCGATCTTCGGCACCGACCAGCGGACCAGTCCGCCGGTCATCGGCGAGTAGGCGGGTGGACGTGGCAACAGGCCGGGTGGACGTTCCGGTCGAGGCGCTGGCCGCGCTGGCCGAACGGGAACAGGTCGGCCAGCTCCACCTCACCCTGCGCCCCGAGCCGCTGTGGCTCTCGGACGACGAGCGGGAAGAAGCCGGCAAGCGGGTCGATGCCGCGCTCGTCGAGGCCGGGCTGATCGATGCCCGCGGCCGGGCCACCGTCGACTTCCTCGACTGGCTCCCGCTGCTGGTCAGCCCGGCGCGGGAGTGCTACGGCTGGGTCGGCACCGGCGGCCGGACCTACGGTGTGCTCGCCGCCGCGAAGGGACTGCAGGCGGTCCTGGCCGTCTCCGACGGGACGCACGTCGGGGTGCAGGAAATCGACCGGAACCGGCTCGCCGAGTCCCTCGTCGAGCAGCTGCCGCCGGTGGGGGCCGGCGGCGGGCGGCCGCGCACCGTGCGGGTGGCGGACCTGACCGAGGCGGCCCGCCGCGGGCAGGCCGCCTACCCGCTCGACCCGGCCGTCGCCGACGTCGTCAGCCTCGTGCAGCGGCCGGTCTCGGGCAGCGGGGAGCTCTACGTCGGCCGTCGCGACGACGTCGGCCGCCACACCTGCCTGCAGCAGCCGCTGCACTACGCCGACACCGACTGGGGCCGCTACCTCAGCTACACCGCCGGCTCGGGCGACGACGCCGTCATCCACATCGGGCCGGCGGGCCCGCAGGAGCTGGCTGACACGCTCACCGAGCTGGCCGGCACGCTGGGCTGATCGAAAAGGCGGTGCGCGAGGGCAGCTTCCGGCGCTAACGTGACAGCGCTGTTGCATCTCCCGGCGGAAGGACGCGCTGATGCTCTACCCCACGATCGAACCCTACGAGCACGGCCTGCTCGACGTCGGCGACGGACACGAGATCTACTGGGAGACCTGTGGAAACCCGGCCGGGAAACCCGCGCTCGTGGTGCACGGCGGCCCCGGCTCCGGCTGCTCGGAAAACGTCCGCCGCTTCTTCGACCCCGCGCGCTACCGGATCGTCCTGGCCGACCAGCGCGGCTGCGGGCGCAGCACCCCGCACGCCGGCGCCCCGGTCGCCGACCTGTCGGCCAACACCACCGATCACCTGGTCGCGGACTTCGAACGGCTCCGCACCCACCTCGGCGTCGAAAAGTGGCTGCTGTTCGGCGGTTCCTGGGGCTCGGTGCTCAGCCTGACCTACGCGCTGCGCCACACCGAGCGGGTCAGCGAAATCGTCCTGATGGGCCTGGCGACCGACCGTTTCATCGAAATCGAGATGCTCATCCGCGGCCTCGGCGCGTACTTCCCGGACGGCTTCGCGAAGTTCCGCGAAGGCGTGCCGGAAAGCGAGCGCGACGGCGACCTGTCCGCGGCCTACCACCGGCTGCTGATGGACCCGGATCCCGCCGTCCACCACCGGGCCGCGAAGGACTGGTGCGCCTGGGAGGACGCGATGCTGCCGGGCGTGCCGCCGTCCGACGTCTTCGAGGATCCGGCGTACCGGCTCTGCTTCGCGCGGCTCGTCACGCATTACTTCAGCAACCGCGCGTTCCTCGAGGACGGCGAGATCCTGCGGGAAGCCGGCAAGCTCGCCGGCATCCCCGCGGTGCTGGCGCAGGGGGTGCTGGACACGAACAACCTCGTCGGCACGCCCTGGCTGCTGCACCACGCCTGGCCGGACAGCGAACTGGTGATGCTGGACGACGTCGGGCACACGGTGTCGGCCGCGTCGATGCAGGAGGTCCTGATCGGCGCGACCGACCGCTTCGCGCTCAGGGGATGAGCAGCGCCGGCTCGCCTTCCGGGGTGAGCGCGGCTTCGGCGCGCACGGCCCGGTTGGTCTCGGCCAGCCGGAGCCCGGTCCGGCGCAGCGGCAACCGGTCCATGTTCCACTCCGCCAGCAGCAGCGCGATCTTCGCTTGCATTTCGGTGCGCAGCCGCAGGAACGAGTCGGCCGGGTCCGCGCCGACCTCGCCCAGCAGCAGCCACCACGCCCAGGCCGCCGCGCCCGCGTTGGCGACGAAGTCCGGCACCACCGCGACCCCGCGGGCCGACAACGCGGCCTCCGCTTCCGGCGTCGTCGCCGCGTTGGCCGCTTCGACGACCACCTTGGCCTGCACGGCGCTCTCGTTGTCCGGCCGCAGCGCGTAGGAGATCGCGGCCGGCACGAAGATGTCCGCGTCGATCCCGACGATCGTCTCGCGCGGCAGCGAGCGGACGCCGGCGGGCAGCCGCGACCGGTCCACTTCGCCGAAGCGGTCGCGCAGGTCGAGCAGCGCCGGGACGTCGAGGCCGGCGGGGTCGTACAGGGTGCCCGCGGCGTCGGCCATCGCGACCACCTTCACCCCCGCTTCGTGCAGGTACCAGGCCGCGCCGCCGCCCATGGTGCCGATGCCCTGGATGGCCACCGTCGTTTCGCGCACGGTCCACTCCCACGCCGCCGCGACGCCCAGGCACGCCTGCGCCACGCCGTAGCCGCCGACGACATCGCCGAGCAGCAACCCGCCGGGGACCGGGGCGTTGAGGCCCGCTTGCACCCGGCGCAGGGTCCGCGCCGGATCGGCCGAACGGCGGATCGCCGCGTGGTACGACTGCTCCAGCCCCAGCTCGGCGAACACCGAGTCGATCAGGTGCTGCGGCACGCCCAGGTCCTCGGCGGTCACCCAGTGCGCGTCCAGCCACGGCCGCAGGAACGCGCAGAAGCGCTTCAGCACGTCGAACGCGCGCGGATCCTTCGGGTCGAAGTCGATGCCCCCCTTGGCCCCGCCGACCGGCAGGTTGAACGTCGCGGTCTTGTCGGCCATGCCCCGGGCGAGGTCCTCGACCTCGGTCATCGTGCAGCCGGCCCGCATCCGGGTGCCGCCGGTGGCGACGCCGGAGACCAGGCTGTGCACGACCAGGTAGCCGTTCGCACCGGTCACGGGATCGGTCCACGTGAGCCGCATCAGCGGCGGGACGGGGGTCATCGGGCCACTCACCTCCAGGGAAGTCCGGGGCGGCCTCGTGACCGCCACCACGAGCGTGCGCCCCGGGTGGCCCGCCCGTCCATTTAACGCTGCTGCACGATCTCGTTTAAGTTTTGTGTATGGAGCTTTCGTTGCACCGCTTGCGGATGCTGCGCGAGCTGCACCGCCGGGGCACCGTGACCGCGGCGGCCGCCGCGCTGCACTACACCGCTTCGGCGGTGTCGCAGCAGCTCGCGCAGCTCGAGCGGGACGTCGGCGCGAAGCTGTTCGAACGGCTCGGCCGGCGCGTCCAGCTGACCGAGCTGGGCACGCTGCTGACCGAGCACGCCGAGGAGATCCTCGGTTCGGTCGAGCGCGCGACCCTCGCCCTGGAGGAGGCCCAGGAAGCCCGCACGGTCCGGCTGACCGCCGGGGTGTGGGCGTCGGTGGCCTCCGGGCTGCTGCCGACGGCGCTGACCGCACTGGCCGGCACGCACCCCGGCATCGAGGTGCGCACCCGCGAGCTGGCCCCGGAGGACACCGCCGAGGCGGTCCGCGACGGCGCGCTCGACCTGTCGTTCGTGATCGAATACTCGGACGCGCCGACGACGTGGGACGCCGGGCTGGAACGCGCGGTCGTCGCCGTGGAGCGGCTGCACGCGGCGGTGCCGCGGGGCGCCGTGCCGTCGGGGGCGGCGGCGCTGGACGACCTCGCCGAGCACCCGTGGATCCTGGCCGGCGCCAAGTCGCACTTCGGCCGGGCGATGCGCACCGCCTGCCAGCGGCACGGCTTCGCGCCGAAGATCAACCACGAGGTCGAAGAGCAGTCGACGGCGATGGCGATGGTCGGCGCCGGGCTGGGCATCACCCTCGTGTCCGACCTCGGTCTGCGGCTGCTGCGGCCGCCCGGGATCGACGTCGTCACGCTCACCACGCCGCTGCTGCGGACGGTGTCGATCGCCTACCGGCGCACCGCGTTCCGGCGGCCCGCGCTGCACCTGGTGATCGACGCCGTGCGCGCTTCCGCGGCCGAGCTCGGACTCGGCACCGAACCGGCTTTGCCCTGATCAGGCACTTCTTACGAAGTGGTGATCGCCTCCCGGTGCGCAAGATCCGGCCTGAATTTGTCGTACCCCGCGTGTAGCGTCCGAAGGCGAGAAGTTCCCCACACACGGAACAGGAACGACACATGCAAGCGGTGCACGATTTCCCCGAGAAGTCGGGTAGTGCGTCGAACCGCACCGCGCGGGTCCTGGCGGACCGCGCGGCCGGCGAGGCGTACGTCGCATCGGTGTGTTTCAAGCACGGGCCACCTCGCCTGACCGGCGTCGAGCTGGAGTTCACCGTGCACCATGCCGACGACCCGGCCAGACCCCTCGATCCCGATGTCCTCGCCACGGCGCTGGGTCCGCACACCCCGCGGACGCTCCGCCCCGATAGTCCCGCTTCGCCGCTCCCGGCCGGCTCACCCGTGAGCCTCGAGCCCGGGTGCCAGGTCGAGATTTCCGCTCTTCCCCAGGCCTCGCTGCGTGAGCTCGACGCAGCCGTCACGGCCGACCTCCACCACCTGCGCGACCGCCTCGCCCGGCACGGTCTCGTCCTGGGCGAATCGGGCATCGACGCCCACCGCGCGCCTCGCCGTCTCCTGCGCACGCCGCGGTACGCGGCCATGGAGCGGCGGTTCGCGCCGATCGGTCCCGGCGGCCTCACGATGATGTGCAGCACCGCCGGCCTGCAGGTCTGTCTCGACGCGGGGGAGCCCGAGCACTACGCCGCGCGGTGGGCGGCCGCGCACGCGATGGGGCCGCCGCTGCTCGCCCTCTTCGCCAACTCCCGCGTCCACGCCGGGCGCGACACCGGGCACGCCTCCGCCCGCTGGCTGGCGGTGCACGACACGGAAGCGGTGCGCACGCGCACGGCCGCCGTGGCGGGCGATCCGGCGAGGGAGTGGGCCGGGCGGTTGATGGACGTCCCCCTGATGGTGCTGCCCCGCGGCGACCGGCCGTGGGACGCGCCGGAGGGGCTGACGTTCGCCGACTGGATCGACGGCCGGGGGGCGGGCGCCCTGCTGCCGAGGCCGACGGTGGCGGACCTGGACTACCACCTCACGACCATGTTCACGCCGGTCCGCCCGCAGGGGTACCTGGAGATCCGGTACCTCGATGCGCAACCGCCGGACGAGTGGCTGGCTCCGGTCGCCCTGGTGTCCGCGCTGCTCGCCCGGCCCGCCACCGTCGAGAAGGTGCGCGAGGTCTGCGCGCCGGTCGCGGACCGGTGGACCACGGCGGCGCGGCGCGGCCTGGCCGATCCGGAGCTGGCGGCCGTCGCGGCGGCCCTGGCCGACCTCGGCTGCGCCGAGCTGGGCGCGACCGGGCTGGCGGAGGAGTCGATCACCGAGATCAGCGAGAGCGTGCAGGGGCGCGCGTACCGATCGAGGAGTGAAGCATGAGCACGGAAGCACTGGGTGACCTGAGCGAGCAGGACCTGCGCGCCCGGGCCGCCGAAGCACTGACCAGGGCGCGGGCGCGCAGCGTGGCGCTGACCGACGCCGTGGACGACGAAGACCTGGTTCGCCAGCACTCCAAGCTGATGTCGCCGCTGGTCTGGGACCTGGCGCACATCGGTGTCCAGGAGGAGTTGTGGCTGGTCCGGGACGTCGGCGGCCGGGAACCGCTGCGGCCGGACATCGACGACATCTACGACGCCTTCCAGCACGCCCGCGCCGACCGGCCGGAGCTGCCGCTGCTCGGCCCGGCCGAAGCGCGTGCGTACGTCAAGCAGGTGCGGGAGAAGGCGTTCGACGTGCTGGAGCACGCGCCGATGGAGGGCCGGCGGCTGACCGAGCAGGCGTTCGCCTTCGGCATGATCACCCAGCACGAGCAGCAGCACGACGAGACGATGCTGGCCACCCACCAGCTCCGCCGCGGCGACCCGGTGCTGCACGCGCCCGAGCCGCCGCCCGCGCGGTCGGGCACCCTGCCGGCCGAGGTGCTGGTGCCGGGCGGCGTGTTCACCATGGGCACGTCGGCCGAGCCGTGGGCGCTGGACAACGAGCGCCCGGCGCACGAGCTCGCCGTCGAGGCGTTCTGGATGGACACCGTGCCGGTGACGTGCGGGGCCTACGCCGAGTTCCTCGACGGCGGCGGCTACGCCGACGAGCGCTGGTGGAGCCCGGCCGGCTGGGCCTTCCTGCGCGAAAACGACATCACCGCGCCGCGGTTCTGGAAGCGCGAGCAGGACGGCTGGTGGCGCACCCGGTTCGGCGTGTACGAGCGGATCTCCGCCGACGAGCCGGTCGTGCACGTCTCCTACCACGAGGCCGAGGCCTACGCGGCGTGGGCCGGGCGGCGGCTGCCGACCGAGGCGGAGTGGGAGAAGGCGGCCCGGTTCGACCCGGCGACCGGCCGGTCGCGCCGGTTCCCCTGGGGCGACGAAGAACCGTCGGCCGAGCACGCCAACCTCGGCCAGCGGCACCTGCGCCCGGCGCCGGCAGGCGCATACCCGGCCGGCGCGTCGCCGACCGGGGTGCACCAGCTGATCGGCGACGTCTGGGAGTGGACTTCGACCGATTTCCACGGCTACCCGGGCTTCGCGCCCTTCCCGTACCGGGAGTACTCGGAGGTGTTCTTCGGCCCCGAGTACAAGGTGCTGCGCGGCGGGTCGTTCGGCACGGACTCCGCGGCGATCCGGGGCACGTTCCGCAACTGGGACTACCCGATCCGGCGGCAGATCTTCGCCGGCTTCCGCACCGCCCGCGACGCGGCCCCCGGCGAGGTGGGGTAGGCGCATGTGCCGCCACATCGGCTACCTCGGCGAGCCGCTTTCGCCCGCCGAGGTGCTCTTCCGCGCCCCGCATTCGCTGCTGGTGCAGTCCTACGCCCCGGCGGACATGCGCGGCGGTGGCTCGGTGAACGCCGACGGGTTCGGGCTGGGCTGGTACCCCGGCCCGGGCTCGCCGCCGCTGCGCCACCGCCGTTCGACTCCACTGTGGACGGACGAGACGCTGCCGCCGCTGGCCGCGGCGGTGACCGCGGGCGCGTTCGTCGCCGCGGTCCGCAACGGCACCACCGGCCTGCCGGTGACCGAGGCGGCTGCGGCGCCGTTCACCGCCGGACGCTGGCTGTTCAGCCACAACGGCGTCGTCCGCGGCTACCCGGACTCGCTGGCCGAACTGGCCAAGACCCTGCCGGTCACCGAGTTGCTGACGTTGGAGGCGCCGACGGATTCGGTCGTGCTCTGGGCCCTGCTGCGGGCCCGGCTGGCCACGGGGGAGGACCCGCTGACGGCGGTAGCGGCGCTGACCGCCACCGTCGAGGCGGCCGCACCCGGCTCCCGGCTCAACTTCCTGCTCACCGACGGCGAAACGCTGATCGGCACCACCTGGACGCACGCGCTGTCCGTGCTGGAGACCCCGGCCGGCGTGCTGCTGGCGTCCGAACCCCTCGACGGCGACCCGCGCTGGCGGCCCGTCCCCGACCACCACGCCGTGCGCGCCACCGCGGCCGGCGTCGACCTGCTTCCCCTCACCCAGGAGCCGTCATGACCGAAGTCGATCTCGACCACCACCGCTCCGGCGACGCCGTCACCGCGGAACTGCGCGCGGACGTCGTCGCCGGGCTCGGCGCGGCGCAGAAGTGGCTGCCGCCCAAGTGGTTCTACGACGCCGACGGCAGCGAGCTGTTCGAGAAGATCACCCAGCTGCCGGAGTACTACCCCACCCGCAGCGAGCGCGAGGTGCTGGCCGCGCACGCCGGCGACGTCGCCGAGCTGACCGGCGCGCACACGCTCGTCGAACTCGGCTCGGGATCGAGCGAGAAGACCCGGCTCCTGCTCGACGCGCTGACCGCGCACGGCACGCTGGAGGCGTTCGTCCCGCTCGACGTGTCCGAATCCGCGCTGGCCGAAGCGGCCGAGGCGATCTCGAAGGACTACCCGGGCCTGACCGTCCGCGGGGTCGTCGGCGACTTCACCCAGCACCTGAAGCTGCTGCCCGGCGGCCAGCCCCGGGTGGTGGCCTTCCTCGGCGGCACGATCGGCAACTTCCTGCCCGCCGAGCGCGCGGTCTTCCTCCGCTCGGTCCGGGAGGTCCTGGACGAGGGGGAGTGGCTGCTGCTCGGCACCGACCTGGTCAAGGACGCGGGCATTCTCGAACGGGCCTACGACGACGCGGCCGGCGTCACGGCGGAATTCGACAAGAACGTGCTGCGGGTGATCAACGCCCGCCTCGGAGCGAACTTCGACCCCGACGAGTTCGAGCACGTCTCGTACTGGGACGCGGAAAACGAGTGGATCGAGATGCGCCTGCGGGCCCGCCGCGCCCTGACCGTCGAGATCCCCGGCGCGGACCTCACGGTGGCCTTCGCCGCCGGAGAACACATCCGGACGGAGATCTCGGCCAAATTCCGCCCGAGCGGCGTCGAGGCGGAGCTGGCGGCGGCCGGCTTCGCCCTCGAGCACTGGTGGACCGACTCCCAGCAGCGGTTCGGGGTGAGCCTGGCAAGATCCGTGCGTGGCTAATCCTCTCCGGGCGCTCGCCCGGGCCGTCGGCACGAGACCGTGGCTGATGCGCACGGCCCGGTTCGTCGTGTGGGCGGACCAGAAACTGCACAAGGCGTTCGGCGGCCGGGTGAGCCTCGTGGCGCTCGCCGGGCTGCCGTCCCTGCGCCTGACGACGACCGGCCGCAAGAGCGGGCTGCTCCGCAGCACCAACCTGCTCTACTACCCGCGTGGCGGCGAGTTCGTGCTGACGGCGTCCAACTGGGGCCGTCAGCACGACCCGGCGTGGGCGCTCAACCTGCGGGCGAACCCGAAGTGCGCGGTGGCACTGGCCGGGAAGCCGGTCGACGTCGTCGCCCGGGAGCTGCACGGCGAGGAGTACGAGCGGATGTGGGGCGAGCTGCTCGCGTTCTGGCCGGGCTATGCGATGGAGCAGCGCGAGGCCGCCCGGCCGTTGCCGGTTTTCGTTCTCACGCGGGTGGCCCGATAAGTTCCACCATCCGTTCGGCCGGTGCCGGGATTCACCGGTTTGTGCCAGTCTCCCCGGTAAGACGCCGTGACGTCGTGATCTCGCGGCGTAGTGCCTCACCTAGGGAGGAACCGTCTTGCCGAGATCCACACAGAGCCGGGTGCGGTCGTTCGCACTGGTGGGGGCGCTCGTGGCCGGCGTGGGGCTGGCCGGGCCGGCCGGGACCGCCGCCGCGGCCGAAGACTCGGCGGTCAAACCCGCCGTCGTCGGCGCGACCCCGGCCGTCGCCTGGGGCACCTGCTCGAGCGACACCCTCGCCGGCGTGCCCGCGGACCAGGTCAAGTTCTACAGCTGCGCGCGCTACCGCGTGCCGATCGACCACGACAACGCCTCGCTGGGCACCATCGACATCGCCTTGCTCAAACGGGCCGCCCGCACGCCCGCCTCCCGCGTCGGCTCGCTGTTCCTCAACCCGGGCGGCCCCGGCGGTTCGGGCCTGACGATGCCGATCTACGGCCAGTACTATTTCCAGCCGCAGGTCCTCGACCGCTTCGACCTCATCGGCTTCGACCCGCGCGGGGTCGGCGAGAGCAACCCGCTGCGCTGCTTCACCACGCAGGAGGACGCGGACGAGGTGTTCGGTGCCCTGGTCGGGGTGCCGCTGTCGCGCACCGAAATTTCGCGGACACTGGCCGGCTACCGCGATTACGGCCGGTTCTGCAAGAACAACGCCGGTTCGCTGCTGAACCACATGTCCACCAAGGACGTCGTGCGCGACCTCGACACCCTGCGCGCGGCGGTCGGCGACCGGAAGCTGACCTACGTCGGCTTCTCGTACGGGACCCTGATCGGCTCGACGTACACGTCGATGTTCCCGAAGCAGTCGCGGGCGATCGTGATCGACGGCAACGTCGACCCGGCGCTGCGCACCAGTGACGGCGTGCAGTACGACCGCGAGCGCGCGCAGGGGTTCGAAATCTCCCTGGACGGGTTCCTGAAGCGCTGTGATCAGGTGGGCGCGAAGTGCGCGTTCAGCGACGGCGACCCGCGGGCGAAGTTCGACGAGCTCCGCGAGTACCTGCGCAAGCAGCCGATCACCCTCCCGGGAGCCGACCCGCTCGACATCAGCCAGTTCACCGGCGGCGTGTCGAGTGCCCTGTATTCGCCGGCGCGGTTCACGGGCCTGGCCCAGGACCTGCAGGCGCTCTACGCCGCGATCCACCCGGCGGGCGCGCAGACGCAGGCACTGCAGGCCGCACAGCTCAAGGTGCTCACCGCGGGCAAGCAGGGCCTGGCCGACCAGAACCCGGACAGTCCGTACACCAGCGACGATTCGTACTTCGCGGTCAACTGCGCGGACAAGCCGTTCCGGATCAAGCAGGACCAGGTGCCGGACATCGCCGCGAAGTGGGAGCGCGAATCGCGGACCTTCGGGCGCTACCAGGTGTTCTCCGACACGGCGGCCTGCCCGGTGTGGCCGGCGAAGGAGCCGGACGCCTACCGCGGGCCGTGGCGGGCCAAGACGGACGTCCCGGTGGTCGTGGTCGGCAACTACTACGACCCGGCGACGCAGTACCGGTTCGCCCAGCGGATGGCGGCCGAACTCGGCAACACCCGCCTGTTGTCGGTCGACGCCTTCGGCCACTGCATCCTGGGTGACGCCCTGGGCGTGGACAAGGCCGTGGCCGACTACCTGACCGACCTCAAGGTGCCGGCGAACGGACAGGTGTTCCAGCCGAACGTCCAGCCGTTCGAAACCCCGTAGCAGCAAGGAAAACGGGCCGGGGTGACACTGTCGCCCCGGCCCGTTTCACGTCCCCAGCAAGCGGTCCAGCAGGTCCCCGGCGGCCGCTTCCGCTTCGGCGGCGGCGCTCGCGTGGTCGTCGGCGCGGGCGACCAGCATCGCGATCTCGTTCATCCCGGCGAGCAGCACGTGCGCGAAGAGGTCCACGCGCGCCGCCGGGATCCGGCCGCCCCGCCGCAGCGCCGCCTTGATCCCGCCGAGCGTGCGTTCCTCGTCGATCTCCCGCCACCGCTGCCAGCCCAGCACCGCCGGCGCGTCGATGAGCATCACCTGCCGCACGACGGGATCGCGGGTGCTCCGGATCCAGGCGAGACACGCTGCACGCAAGGCCGTCATCGGGTCGGTCATGCCCTCGACGGCTCGCGCGCCGTCCGCGCCGACCCGCTCGTAGACGGTGTCCAGGACCGCCGCGAAGAGCGCGTCCTTGCCGGGGAAGTGGTGGTAGAGCGCGCCGCGGCTGACGTCGGCGGCCCGCAGAACGGCCTCGATCGACGTGCCGTCGTAACCGTGCTCGGTGAACAGGCCGGTCGCGACCGCGACGAGGTGCTCGCGGGTCGCCTGACCCCGGTCGATCTTCTTGTTCATGCGGGTTCGGCAGCCTCCGTCGTTGACAAACCGACTGTCGGTCTGTTCATACTAGACCGTCAGTCGGTTTACTTCTGGAGGGACTCTACCGATGGACTTGCGAACCTGGGAGGACCAGCGCGGACGCGTGTCGACGGCGTCCGGCGACGTGAGCTACACCGACGTCGGCGAAGGGCCGGTGGCGCTCTTCGTGCACGGCGTGGGAACGAACAACCTGTTGTGGCGCAAGGTGATGACCGAGCTGGCGGGGGAGCGCCGGTGCGTCGCGCCCGACCTGCCGGGACACGGTGCCTCGCCGGTGACGCCCGCGCAGGACCTCAGCCTGAACGGCCTCGCCCGGCTGCTCGAAGACTTCTGCGAGTCGCTGGAACTCGGCACGGTCGACCTGGTCGCCAACGACACCGGCGGCGCGGTCGCGCAGGTCTTCGCCGCGCACCACCCCGACCGGGTCCGGACGCTCACCCTGACCAACTGCGACACCCGGGGCAACCTGCCGCCGGAGTCGTTCCGCCCGGTCGTCGAGCTGGCCGAACGCGGGAAGCTCGCGCCGCTGCTGGTCCAGCTCGCCGCGGACCCCGAGCGGGCGCGAACCGCTGCGCTCGGCGGGGGCTACGAGCACCCCGAACAGCTGTCCGACGAGGTCCTGGCCGCCTTCGTCCGGCCGGTCGGCGGCACGCTCGAGGCGGCGCGGGAGTTCGAGCGGCTGCTGACGTCGGTCCGCGGCGAGGAGCTGGACGCGATCGAGCCGCTGCTCAAGGAGTTCCGGGTGCCGACTTTGCTCGTCTGGGGGACGGGCGACCCGAACTTCGGTGTCGAGTGGGCCTACCGGTTCCGCGACGCGGTTCCCGGCGTCACCGAGGTCGTCGAGGTGCCTGGAGCCAAGCTGTTCTTCCCCGACGAGCGTCCCGAAGACCTCGTGCCGCACCTGCGCCGGCACTGGGCGTAGCGACCATCACAGGCGCCAGGGCCAGGACCTGGCGCTACAGTGGGAGAGTTGATCAACCACGAACACGGGAAGCGAGGTGAGCGGCACATGCCAGCGGACAGTCCTCGGACGGCCGGGCGCGCGCTCACCGGAGGTTTCCGGCGGGGCTGAGTCCGGTCGCCCCCTGTCCGGCAGTGCGCGCACGCCGGAAAAGAGCCGGAAATGACCATCTTCGAAATGCTGCTGCGCGTGGGTGCCGGCGTCGGCCTGGGTGCCGTCATCGGGGTCGAGCGCCAGTTCCGCGCCCGGATGGCCGGGCTGCGCACCAACGCCCTCGTCGCCGTCGGGGCGACGCTGTTCGTGCTGCTGTCCGCCCACGGTTTCGGCGGGCTGGCCTCGAGCGGCGACGCCGATCCGACCCGGGTGGCCGCGCAGATCGTCTCGGGCATCGGGTTCCTCGGCGCCGGGGTCATCATGCGCGACGGCCTCAACGTCCGGGGCCTCAACACCGCCGCGACGCTCTGGTGCTCGGCCGCGGTCGGCGCCCTCGCCGGAGCCGGGCTGTACGCGGTCGCGGCGGCCGGCACCGCCGTCGTGGTCGGGGTGAACGTGGTGCTGCGCCCGCTCGGCCGCGTGGTGGACCGCCGTCCCGACGCGGGTGAGGAGACCCCGGCGCGGTACGAGTTCCAGGCGGTGACCCGCGACGAGGCCGAGGCCCACGTGCGGGCGCTGCTCGTGCAGGCGTTGACGCGCACGGACTTCCGGCTCCTGTCGGTGCTGAGCACGGACCGGGAGAACCGCACGGTCGAGGTCCGCGCCGAGCTGATCGGCGACCAGCGCGACGACGCCCAGATGGAAGCGGCGGTGTCGCGGTTGTCGCTGGAGCCGGCGGTGTCGAGTGTGCGCTGGGTGGCCGTCCCGGCGTGAGAACGAAGAGGGCCTCCCCGCTCACCGAGCGGGGAGGCCCTCCGAAAACGCGGAACCCCTACACCTGCGTCATCTTCCGCAGCACGTACTGCAGGATGCCGCCGTTGCGGTAGTAGTCCGCCTCGCCCGGGGTGTCGATGCGGACGTCCGCCTCGAACTCGACCTTGGTGCCGTCCGCCTTGGTGGCGGTGACGTGCACCGTGCGGGGCGTGTCGCCGTCGTTCAGCGCCGTGATGCCCGCGATGTCGAACGTCTCGGTGCCGTCGAGGCCGAGCGAGGAGGCCGACTCGCCCGCCGGGAACTGCAGCGGGATGACGCCCATGCCGATCAGGTTGGACCGGTGGATCCGCTCGAACGACTCGGTGATCACCGCGCGGACGCCCAGCAGCGACGTGCCCTTGGCCGCCCAGTCACGCGACGAGCCCGAGCCGTACTCCTTGCCGCCCAGCACGACCAGCGGGGTGCCCGCCGCCGCGTAGTTCTGGGCTGCGTCGTAGATGAACGCCTGCGGAGCGCCCTCGACGGTGAAGTCCCGGGTGTAGCCGCCCTGGACGTCGTCGAGGAGCTGGTTGCGCAGCCGGATGTTCGCGAACGTGCCGCGGATCATCACCTCGTGGTTGCCGCGCCGGGAGCCGTAGGAGTTGAAGTCCTTCTTCTCCACGCCGTGCTCGGTCAGGTACTGCGCGGCCGGGGTGCCCGGCTTGATCGCGCCGGCGGGGGAGATGTGGTCGGTGGTGACCGAGTCGCCCAGCTTCGCCAGCACGCGTGCGCCGGTGATGTCGGTGACCGGGGCCGGCTCCGGCGTCATGCCCTCGAAGTACGGGGGCTTCCGCACGTAGGTGGACTCGAGGTCCCACTCGAAGGTCTTGCCCTCCGGGGTGGGCAGCGACTTCCAGCGCTCGCCGCCGTCGAAGACGTCCGCGTAGTCCTTGGTGAACATCTCCTGCGTGATCGCGTGGTCGATGGTCTCCTGGATCTCCTTGGCCGTCGGCCAGATGTCCTTCAGGAAGACGTCGTTGCCTTGGGTGTCCTGGCCCAGCGGCTGGTTCGCGAAGTCGAAGTCCATCGTGCCGGCCAGCGCGTAGGCGATGACCAGCGGCGGCGACGCGAGGTAGTTCATCTTCACGTCGGGGTTGATCCGGCCCTCGAAGTTCCGGTTGCCCGAGAGCACCGAGACCGCGGTGAGGTCGTTCTCCTGGATCGCCGCTGAGATCTCGTCCGAGAGCGGGCCGGAGTTGCCGATGCAGGTGGTGCAGCCGTAGCCGACCAGGTGGTAGCCCAGCTTCTCCAGGTACGGCCACAGGTTGGCCTTGGTGTAGTAGTCGGTGACGACCTGCGAGCCCGGCGCCATCGACGTCTTCACCCACGGCTTCACCGCGAGACCCTTGTCCACGGCGTTGCGCGCGAGCAGCGCGGCACCGAGCATGACCGACGGGTTCGAGGTGTTGGTGCACGAGGTGATCGAGGCGATCACCACGGCGCCGTGGTCGAGCACGAACTCGCCGCGGTCCGGCGTCGAGACCTTGACCGGCTTGGTCGGGCGGCCCGACGCGCCGTTCGCGGCCGAGCTGGTGACCGGGGCGGCGTCGTCCTCGGCGAACGACAGCGACGGGGCGTCACTGGCCGGGAAGGACTCCTCCGAAGCCTCGTCCATCTTGGTGTGCGGCGTGGCGTCCTCGCCGTCCACGTAGTCGTGGATCGACTTGCGGAACGAGGACTTCGCGTCGGTCAGCTCGATGCGGTCCTGCGGGCGCTTCGGGCCGGCGATCGACGGGACGACCGTCGAGAGGTCCAGCTCGAGGTACTCGGAGTAGGCCGCCTCGCGCGACGCGTCGTGCCAGAGGCCCTGCTCCTTGGCGTAGGCCTCGACCAGCGCGACCTGCTCGGCCGAGCGGCCGGTCAGCTTGAGGTAGCGGACGGTCTCCTCGTCGATCGGGAAGATCGCCGCGGTGGAGCCGAACTCCGGGCTCATGTTGCCGATGGTGGCGCGGTTGGCCAGCGGCACCTCGGCGACGCTCTCGCCGTAGAACTCGACGAACTTGCCGACCACGCCGTGGCGGCGCAGCATCTCGGTGATCGTGAGCACGACGTCGGTGGCGGTGACGCCGGCCGGGATCTCGCCGGTCAGCTTGAAGCCGACGACGCGCGGGATGAGCATCGACACCGGCTGGCCGAGCATGGCGGCCTCGGCCTCGATGCCGCCGACGCCCCAGCCCAGCACGCCCAGGCCGTTGACCATGGTGGTGTGCGAGTCGGTGCCGACGCAGGAGTCGGGGTAGGCCTGGCCGTTGCGGGACATCACCGTGCGGGCGAGGTGCTCGATGTTGACCTGGTGCACGATGCCGGTGCCCGGCGGGACGACCTTGAACTCGTCGAAGGCGCCCTGGCCCCAGCGCAGGAACTGGTAGCGCTCGCGGTTGCGCTCGTACTCGATCTCGACGTTGCGCTCGAAGGCGTCCGGGCGGCCGAAGACGTCGATGATCACCGAGTGGTCGATGACCAGCTCGGCCGGGGCCAGCGGGTTGACCTTGTCGGGGTCGCCGCCCAGGTCGGTGACCGCTTCGCGCATGGTGGCGAGGTCGACGACGCACGGGACGCCGGTGAAGTCCTGCATGATCACGCGGGCCGGCGTGAACTGGATTTCGATCGACGGGTCGGCGTTCGGGTCCCACGAGCCGAGCGCACGGATGTGGTCGGCGGTGATGTTCGCGCCGTCCTCGGTGCGCAGCAGGTTCTCGAGCAGGATCTTGAGGCTGTAGGGCAGCCGCTCGGCGCCCTCGACCTTGTTCAGGCGGAACACCTCGTACGAGGCGTCGCCGACCTTCAGCGTGTCTTTGGCGCCGAAGCTGTCCTTGCTGGCGGGTGAGGTCACGTCTAACTCCAGTGGCGGGGACGCCGCTCCGTCGCGGCAGAGGAGTCCCGGGTCAGTTCGGTCGGTTCGGTGGGGCGAGTCTTGCGCACCCCCACCGTAGGACCGGATGCGGGATGGCACACCTCGCGGTGGTTCAAACAGTACGCGTGTCCTGTTTGGGGTTCAAGACGACACGCGGTATGGGCTGCGCCATCCGATGCGGGGGTCCCTCAATGAGGGGAATTGGTGCCTACGTTGTGTAAGTTTCCGCTGAGGCTTGTGATAGTGGTGTGACTGCAGTGACACGCGGTGTGCGCTGGTGAGCGGAGGTGGCGGTCTTGTTAGGACAGTGCGGGGGTTCGAGGGTGCCGCGCGTCCGCCGGGGACTCAGCGTGAGCACGCTCACGCTGGTGATCTTGTTCGGCGCGGGTGGCACGGGCCTCGCGGCGCCCCCGCCGCCGCCGAACCCCAGCGATTCGGAGATCCAGGCCGGCAAGGCCGACGCGAACGCGAAGGCCGGCGAGGTCGGCCGGCTGACCAACCAGCTGGCCCAGGCCGAGCAGAAACTCACGCAGCTGCAGGACGACGTCGAGCTCAAGCAGGAACAGGCCAACAAGGCGCTGGTCGACCTGCAGACCGCGCAGGACGACGCGGCGCAGGCGGAGAACGACGCGAAGGCCGCCCGCACCGAAGCCGACGCGGCCGCGGCGGCCATCGACCAGGCCCGGGCGGACCTGAAGACCTTCGCCGCCGCCAGCTTCCAGCAGGGCAGCACGGTCGGCTCGCTCTCGGCGTACCTGAGCGCGGACAGCCCCAAGAACATGCTCGCCCGCGCGCAGCTGCTCGACGCCGTCGGCGGCGACCGGCTCAACGCCCTCGACCGGCTCCAGCAGGCGCAGACCGAGAAGTCCAACAAGGACGCCGCCGCCCGCAAGGCCGCCGAGATCGCCCAGCAGAAGCAGGACGCGGCCCGCCGGGCGAAGAACAGCGCCGACGCCGCGCAGACCACCGCCGAACGCGCCCAGGACGGCCAGGCAGCCCAGAACTCGCAGCTCGAGAAGAACAAGTCCGACGTCGAGCAGCAGCTCTACGCCGCCCAGGCCAAGGTCAGCGGCCTGCAGGGCCAGCGGCAGCGCTACCAGGACTGGCTCGCCCAGAAGCAGCGCGAGGACGAGGAACGCGCGCGCCAGGCCGCGCTCGCCGCCGCCACGGCCGGGGGCGGTGGCCGTCCGTCGGGCGGCCCGGCGCCGTCGGGGCCGGCCGGCTCGTCGATCGAGGCGGTGATCGCGCGGGCGCTGTCCACGCTCGGGCTGCCCTACGCCTGGGGCGGCGGCAACACGAGCGGCGCGACCCGCGGCATCCGCGACGGCGGCGTCGCCGACCGCTACGGCGACTACAACAAGATCGGCTTCGACTGCTCCGGCCTGATGATCTACGCCTTCGCCGGGGTCCGCTCGCTGCCGCACTACAGCGGTTACCAGTACTCGTCGGGACGGCAGGTGCCGCTGTCCCAGATGCGCCGCGGCGACCTGCTGTTCTGGGGTGGGCCCGGCGGCATCCACCACGTTGCGCTCTACCTCGGCGGCGGGCAGATGGTCGAGGCGCCGCAGTCCGGCCTGCGGGTCCGGGTCGCCCCGGTGCGCTACGGCGGGATCATGCCGTACGCGACGCGGCTGGTCGGCTGAAACCCGCTCGACGGCGGCCGCCGGCTTCGCGAAGATCGGCCGCGTGGACGACGAACTGAACGCGCTGCGGCGCACCCGGATGCGCTGGAACACGCCGTTGTCCGAGCCGCACGCGGACCTGCTGCTCGACCGGATGGCCCTGGACGCGGGCCGGCTCGTCGACCTCGGCTGCGGCTGGGGCGAGCTGCTGCTGCGGGCGGCCGCCCGCGCTCCGGGCCTGCGCGCGACCGGCGTCGACACCGACGTGACCGGCCTCGACCGCGGCCGGGCGGTGGCCGCGTCGCGTGGCCTGGCGGTGGACTTCGCCGAGTCGGACGCCGCGACCTGGGACGTTCCGGCCGAGCGGGTGTTCTGCATCGGCGCCGCCCACATCTTCGGCTCGACCACGGCGGCGCTGGAAGCGATCGCCGGGGTGGTCCGGCCGTCCGGCCGGCTGCTCTACGGCGACGGCTTCTGGGCGGCGGCGCCCGGCCCGGCGGCGCGGGAGATCTTCGGCCCGGACCTGCTGACCCTGCCGGACCTGCTCGACGCCGTGGCCGGCGCCGGCTGGCGCGTGCTGCACTTCAGCACCGCCGACCAGCTGGAGTGGGACGACTTCGAGTCGACCTCGCGGGCCGCCTGGGCGGAGTGGCTGGTGGCGCACCCGGCCGACCCGCGGGCGGGTGAGATCCGGGAGTGGCTCGACCGGCGGTTGCGGCAATACGTCCGGGACTACCGGGGCGTGCTGGGCTTCACCTACCTCGTGCTGGGCCGCTGAAGTCCGGCAGCCGCCGCTCGGGTGCGCTCGATGATCCGCCGGGGGTCCCCGGGCCGGGCGGTCCGCCGCGACCTCGCAGTCCCGTGCCGGCGGCTTCCCGGCCGGCAGAGCGCGCGGACCAGGTACGCCAGGGCTTCACCTACCTCGGCCCGGGCCGCTAGGGTGCCCCGGTGCGCTACGCGGGGATCGTGGTGGCCGGTGGCTCGGCCCGCCGGTTGTCCGGTGTGGACAAGCCGGCGCTGTCGGTGGGCGGGAAACCGTTGCTGGCGCGCGCGATCCACGCCCTCGACGGCGCCGAGCGGGTGATCGCGGTCGGCCCGCGCCGGCCGGGCTTCGACGTCGTGTGGACGCGCGAACCGGTGCCGGGCACCGGGCCGGTGGCGGCGCTGGCGGCGGGCCTGGTGTTCGTGCCCGACGACGTCGAGGCGGTCGTGGTGCTGGCCGCCGACCTCCCGGGCGTCCGGCGCTCCACAGTGGACCGGCTGGTGGCGGCGGTCGGCGACGGCGACGGCGCGGTCCTGGTGGACGCGGCGGGGGAGCGCCAGTGGCTGCTGGGCGCCTGGCGGGTGCCGTCGCTGCGGGCGGCGGTGCCGGAGCAGGCGGAGAACGCGGCCTTGCGCCGGGTCCTCGGCGGGCTGGCGGTGGCCGAGGTCCCGGCGGAACGGGGCGAAGCCGACGACATCGACACCCCCGAGGACCTCGAGCGGCATCGCTAAGCTGCGCCGGCGGCCCGTGCCGAGGCCGGCCACCAGCGACGGGGTGGCGGTCCCTGACCCGCACGGTCCGGCTCCGCTGTCCTGCCGAACAGGTGCTTCACAGGTGCCACACCGGTGACCGTGTTGGCTGATCGAGGGCCAAGTGCGTTCGTCCGCGTGCCGGATGAGACGGACGAGCGGGGGCGCAGTACGGTCGCACCGCGTGATCACCGTCGCGGGGGCGGCGCACGAGATTTCGAGGAGGCAGAGTGACCGAGCCCGGCTACGCCGAGGGCGGGAACGGGCAGCAGCCCGCGACGCCGGCGCGGGACGCCCAGTTGCTGGAGCGGACCGTGTTCGAGGTCAAGCGGATCATCGTCGGCCAGGATCGCCTGGTCGAGCGGATGCTGGTCGGCCTGCTGGCCAAGGGCCACCTGCTGCTCGAAGGCGTGCCCGGCGTGGCGAAGACCCTCGCCGTCGAGACGTTCGCCCGGGTCGTCGGCGGCTCGTTCTCCCGCGTGCAGTTCACCCCCGACCTGGTGCCCGCGGACATCCTCGGCACCCGGATCTACCGCCAGGGCGCCGAGCGCTTCGACGTCGAGCTCGGCCCGGTCGTGGCGAACTTCGTGCTCGCCGACGAGATCAACCGCGCGCCGGCCAAGGTCCAGTCGGCGATGCTCGAGGTGATGGCCGAGCGGCACGTGTCGATCGGCGGCCAGACCTTCCCGATGCCCGACCCGTTCCTCGTGCTCGCCACGCAGAACCCGATCGAGAACGAAGGCGTGTACCCGCTGCCGGAGGCGCAGCGCGACCGGTTCCTGTTCAAGATCGTCGTCGAGTACCCCTCCGCCGAGGAGGAGCGCGAGATCATCTACCGGATGGGCGTCACCCCGCCCACCCCGCACGAGGTGCTCAGCCCGGGCGAGCTCGTCCGGCTGCAGGGCGTCGCGTCGCAGGTGTTCGTGCACCACGCCCTGGTCGACTACGTGGTCCGCCTGGTGCTGACCACCCGCACGCCGAACGAGCACGGCCTCGCCGACGTCGCCGGCTGGGTGTCCTACGGTGCTTCGCCGCGGGCGAGCCTCGGCATCATCGCCGCCGCGCGGGCACTGGCCCTGGTCCGCGGCCGCGACTACGTGCTGCCCCAGGACGTCGTCGACGTCGTCCCCGACGTGCTGCGCCACCGGCTCGTGCTGTCCTACGACGCCCTCGCCGACGGCGTGCCGATCGACCACATCATCACGCGCGTGCTGCAGACCGTGCCGCTGCCGCAGGTCTCGGCCCGGCCGCAGGGCGGGACCGGCCAGGGCGGCCCGGTCCCGGCGGGCGCGCCGGTCAGGTAACCCGGCGATGGCGAAGAACGAGAAGGGCCGGCGCCCTTCGTGGGCGCCGCCGGTCCTGCGCGGCGACCGCCTGGAGGCCGGGCTCCGCACGCTGGAGCTCGACGTCCGCCGCCGGCTCGACGGGCTGCTGCAGGGCAACCACCTCGGCCTGGTGCCGGGGCCGGGGTCCGAGCCCGGCGAGGCCCGCCCGTACCAGCCCGGCGACGACGTGCGCCGGATGGACTGGGCGGTCACCGCCCGCACCACGACCCCGCACATCCGCGAGACCGTGGCCGATCGCGAGCTGGAGACGTGGGTCGTCGCCGACCTTTCGGCGAGCCTCGACTTCGGCACCGCGCTGTGCGAGAAGCGCGATCTGGTGGTCTGCGCCGTCGCGGCGGTCGCCCACCTCACCGGAGGCGGCGGCAACCGGATCGGCGCGCTGATCTCCACCGGCGCCGACACGACCCGCATCCCGGCGCGCGGCGGCCTGGCACACGCCCGCGGGCTGGTGCGCAAGCTCGCCGAGACACCGCGCGCGGCCGAGGGCACCCGGGGCGACTTCGCCCAGGCCCTCGAAGCGCTGCGCCGCCCGCCGCGCCGGCGTGGCCTGGCCGTGGTGATCTCCGACTTCCTGGGCGATGAGTCCTGGGAGCGGCCGCTGCGGGCACTCGGCGGGCGCCACGAACTGATCGCGATCGAAGTCCTCGACCCGCGCGACATCGACCTGCCCGAGGTGGGCACCGTCGTGCTGGCCGACCCGGAGACAGGGAAACAGCGCGAAGTGCACGCGTCGGCCTTGCTGCGCAAGGAGTTCGGGGCCGCGGCCCACGCCCACCGGCAGAAGGTGGCGGCGAGTCTGCGGCGCGCGGGCGCGGCCCACCTGACGCTGCGCACGGACGCCGACTGGATCGCCGACATGGTGCGGTTCGTCGTCGCCCGCAAGCGCCGCTGGTCGGGGGGTGTCGCGTGAGGGAGTTTGCGATCGGACCATTCGACACAGCGCTCCCGGCTCAGGCGGCACCGAGCGTCAGCGAGGTGTGCGCATGAGCTTGACGGGCTTCGCGTCGCCGTGGTGGTTCCTGCTGCTGATCGCGGTCGCCGCGGTCGCCGTCGGGTACGTGCTCGCGCAGCGGGCGCGCCGGAAGCGGACCATGCGGTTCGCGAACCTGGACCTGCTGGAAAAGGTCGCACCGAAGAGCCAGGGCTGGATCCGGCACCTGCCGGCCGTGCTGATCGTGGTGTCGCTGCTGCTGCTCACGGTGGCGCTGGCCGGGCCCACCGCCGAGCAGAAGGTGCCGCGCAACCGGGCGACCGTGATGCTGGTGATCGACGTGTCGCTGTCCATGGAAGCCACCGACGTCCTCCCGACGCGGTTGCAGGCCGCCCAAGAAGCGGCGACGAGCTTCGCGCGGAACATGACCCCGGGGATCAACCTGGGGCTGATCTCGTTCGCGGGCACGGCGACGGTGCTGGTCAACCCGACCACCGACCGCAACGGCGTGATCAAGGCGATCGAAAACCTGAAGCTGGCCCAGTCGACGGCGACCGGGGAAGGCATCTTCGCGGCGCTGCAGTCGGTGGAGAGCTTCTCGAGCCTCGTCGGCGGGGCGGACGGGCCGCCGCCGGCGCGGATCGTGCTGATGTCCGACGGGAAGCAGACGGTGCCCGAGGACCTGTATGCGGCGCGCGGCGGGTACACCGCGGCGCAGGCGGCGAAGCAGGCCGGGGTGCCGATCTCGTCGATTTCCTTCGGCACCACCCACGGTTCGGTCACCATCGACGACAAGCCCCAGCCGGTCAGCGTGGACGACGAATCGCTGCGCGAGATCGCGCGCCTCTCGGGCGGCGACTTCTACAAGGCGGCCAGCGCCGAGGAGCTGAAGAAGGTCTATGCCGACCTCGGCGAGCAGATCGGCTACGAGCTCAAGGACGCCGACGCGAGCAAGCCGTGGCTGGTGGTGGGGACGTTGATCCTCATGTTGGGCGCGGCGGCCAGCCTGTTCTTCGGGCAACGGCTGCCCTGACTCAGGCTCGGCGGACGCCGTACAGGCTTCCGCCGAGCAGGGTCACCCCGGAGAGGACGCCGCTGACGAACGGCACCCACTCCGTCGCGCTCTCGAGCAGGGCGAGCCCGGCGACGCCGAGCACGGTCAGTACCACGCCGACGACGAGGATCGAGCGGGTCTTCCACGCCGAGGCGAGCGCGACGAAGTGCAGGCCAACGACGGTCGCGATCCAGGCGACGTTGGCCTGCACGGGCGCCTCCAGCAGGCTCAGCACGAAGAACCCGGCGACGAGCAGCACCACTTCGCCGCCGACGATCACCCGATAGCTCGGCCCGAACATCGGCCGGTCGTCGAGCGTCGGCCGCCCACCCGCGCGGACACCGAGGACCACCACCGCCGCGAGCGCGAGCACGGCGAGGGCGCGCAGCACCCAGCCCAGCACCGCGGGGACGGGGGCACCGGAGTTGACGAGGACGAAGACGGTCCCGAACGCGGCGCCGATGAGCGCCCCCAGAAACTGCTGTCGCATCCGGCGAACCTACCGGAGGGTGATCAAGCTGCCGGCCTTGACCGGTACAGCCTCGTGCGGGCGATCGCGGAACTCCCGTCCAGGCCGCCGATCAGTCGTACCGTCTTTTATTGAAGTCGTATTCAGGTAAAAGATTGCTCTGGGCTGTACTGATATTTCGCTCGAAAGCAACGGGTCATGGCATTTTCGATGATTCTTCGATCTTACTGCATTTGGTCCAACTTTGCGCCCGATTTATTGATCTGCGTAACGGCGGGCAGTTCGGTGGCGACCTGTCTGGTGCAGCAACGTCGGTCAACGTTCTTGTCGCTGATGCAATGAGAGAGCAAGCTGGTTCGCCGGAGTCGGACGAAGTTGCGCTCAACTTTTTGGAAATGCTTGACGACGGTTTCGCTGTAAAGCCACTCGGTCCAGGTCCTGAGGATCCGGGATTCCGTCCGATTCCGTGGCGATCGCTTTCTCATGTTCAATCGGTTGAGGCGATGACTTTGCCGGACTGGGAATGGCTTGGAATTCGGGAGGGGGCTTCTTCGAGGGAGGCGAGGGAAGCGCTCAGCGTGTTCCGGAACTGCCCCGAGTACGTGCTCGCGGACGAGCACCTTTCGATGTTGCAAAGTTCTGCGAACTCTTCGATCCCGCTCCTTCGTGTGCGACCGGATGTCCAGCGGCGTCCCTCGGCTTTCACGCCGCCTCTTCGAGGTTTGGGTCGTGGAATTCCGCTCGGTCCCTCCGATTTTGCTCGGCTCCGCCCGGATGACGGAGGCGGTGGCGGAGGTGATGGCGGCGAGAAAAAGAAGCCGCCGCCGCCGCTGCCCGGCCCTGACTATGCGAAATTGGCTGACCAGATCTTGACCTTCATCAAAGCCATTGGCGAATGCCTCGCCAATGGCACGTGGTCCATTCAGTGGGCGTGGGTCTATCCCCTTGGTGTTCGAGTGTGCCTCGACGCGGTGTGTGCCGAGAAGGTACTGAATGCCCTCAAGGCGCTTGGGGCCACCTCGGTCGTGAATATCATTTCTCTCATAGGGACCCTGGTTGCAAAAGGCTTGCTGACGTGGTCGGCCATATTTTCCGCCCTTGGCTGGGTCGGTTTGGCAATTCTGCACTTCGCAGCGTACTGGATACCCATGATCGCGTTGAACGCAACTCCACGTGGTGTCTGTATTGTGCACCTCTTTCCGTGGAACATGGGCCTGAGTGCAGGTCTGATCAATGGCTGGGCGGAAGGGCGGTGATCCGGTGCCGGGTGCGATGCCCTGCTTGCGCGAGAGAACAAGTCGGGCACGGAATGGCCGGTCGGATCACAATCCCGGGATCGCGAAGCCGTTCTGGCGCCAGGCCTCGTAGACCGTGATCGCCGCGGTGTTCGCGAGGTTGAGCGACCGGCTCGTCGGCAGCATCGGCAGCCGCACGCGGTCGGTCACCTCGGGTGCCTCCTGCACCGCCGCCGGCAATCCCACCGACTCCGGCCCGAACATCAGGACGTCACCCGGCGTGTAGGCGACATCGGTGTACAGCCGCGTCGCCGAGGCGGTGAACGCGTAGACCTTGGCCGGCAGGAGCACTTCCCAGGCCGCGACCAGCGAAGCGTGCACCCGCACCCGCGCCAGGTCGTGGTAGTCGAGCCCGGCCCGGCGCAGCTGCTTGTCCTCCAACGTGAAGCCGAGCGGCTCGACCAGGTGCAGTTCGCAGCCGGTGTTGGCGGCCAGCCGGATCGCGTTGCCGGTGTTGGGCGGGATTTCCGGCTGGTAGAAGAGAACGCGGAACACGGGCTCAGTCCCCGAGCAAGGCCGCGTAGACCTTGCGGACCGCGTCCGGCGGCGGCGTGGGCCGCAGGGTCGCCGGGTCGATGAAGACGTACCGGATGGTCGCCGCCGCCACGAGGGTCTCGCCGCGGTGGATCTCGAAGTCGAAGATCAGCGACGTCGTGCCGAGGTGGTTCGGGTACTGGGAGACGACCAGTTCCTCGTCGTAGCGGGCCGGCGCGCGGAACTTCAGGTTCGCCTCCGCGACCACGACGTCGGTGCCGTGCGCCAGGAATTCCTCGTGGGAGCCGAACAGGGCCTTCTCCGCCTCGAACGAGCACATGTCCACATAGGCCAGGTAGTGGGCGTTGAAGACGATGCCCTGGCCGTCGCACTCGTGGTAGCGCACGCGCAGCGGCATCTCGGCGATCGGGCGGCGAGGTGCGGTCACGGCTGCCAATCTAGTTCAGCCGTGTAAGGCCCGGTACGCGGCCGCCGCGCCCGGCTGCAGCGCGACCGGTTGGGTCCCGATCAGCGTCCGGACGTCGAGGAACTGCGTCCCCACGGCTTCGGCGGGCACCAGCGCCGTGGCGCGCTCGACGAGCAGCCGGACCACGGCCGCGGCGACGTCGTCGGGCAGCGAAGGCGCGCACACCAGCAGGTTCGCCACGCCGATCGTGCTCAGCGCGCCGACGCCGCGGTACGCACCGTCCGGGACCTGGACCTGGTCGTACACCGGGCCGTACGCCGCGCGCAGGGCGGGCACCACCGAGTCCAGGGGCAGCAGCGCGATCGGGGTCGTCCGGGTCAGCTCGGCGAGCTTCGGCGTCGGGACCCCGCCCGACCACAGCATCGCGTCGATGCGGCGGCCGGCCAGCGCGCGGACCGCGTCGTCGAACAGCAGGTGCCGGGCGTCCACCGCGACGCCCGCCGTGGCGAACACGCGCTCGCCGAGCTGCGCCGCCCCGGAGCCGCCCGCGCCCAGGGACACCGCGCGCCCGGCGAGGTCGGCCAGGCCACGCACCGGCCCGTCCGCGCGCACGACGAGCTGCAGGTAGTTCTCGTAGACGCGGCCGAGGGCCAGCAGCGGGACCGTCCCGGCGAACGGCGGCCCACCGCCGAGCGCGGTCTGGGCGACGTCGGCGAGCACCAGCCCGAGGTCGGCCTGCCCCCGCTGCACGAGGCCGACGTTGGCGACGCTCGCCTCGGTCGGCACGGCGGTGGCGTGCAGCAGCGGTTCCGCGCGGTTCAGCTCGGCCGAGAGCAGCTCGGCGAAGGCCAGGTAGAACCCGCCGCGCTCGCCGGCGGCGATGGTGAGCGTGCGTTCCGGGCCGCGGTAGCCGGCCGCCGAACAGCCGGCCAGCGCGAGGCCGAGGCCGCCGAGCAGGGCCGTGCGGCGGGTGAGCGTCATCCCGGCACCTCCCGCAGCGGCAGCGTGACGCGGACTTCGAGGCCGTGGGGGAGTGCCTGCCGCAGGTCCAGGACCCCGCCGCGGGTGCGCACCTGCTGGTGGGCGATGGCCAGGCCGAGGCCGGTGCCGCGCGGCGCGCCTTCGCCACCGGCGCGCCAGAACCGTTCCGTCGCCCGCGCTCTGTCCTGTTCGGACAGTCCTGGCCCGTTGTCGGAGACGACGAGCGTGGCGGCCGAGGTGCCGCTTTCCCAGTCCGTCGTGATCTTCGCGCCGCGGCCGGCGTAGTGGACGGCGTTGTCCAGCAGTACGTCGAGGATCTGCGCGAGCTCGCCTTCGGGGCAGCGCACGATCACCGGCTCGTCATGACCCGGCGGCGGCACGATCGTCGACCCGGCGTCCTCGGCGGCCGGGCGCCAGGCGTCGACGCGTTCGGCGAGCACGGACGCGAGGTCGCAGGCCTCATCGGCACCCCCGGCGGCGACGCGGGTCGCGGTGCTCTCGGCCAGTGCGAGCGCCAGCAGGCCGTCGAGCAGCTTCTCCAGGCGTTCGACTTCGGCGACGGTCGCCCGGTAGGTGGTGTCGTCGCCGTCGATCCGCCCGGCCAGGGAGTCGACCCGCAGCCGCAGCGCCGCCATCGGGTTCCGCAGCTGGTGCGAGGCGTCGGCGACCAGCCGGTGCTGCTGCTCGGCGGCCTCGAGCACGGCCTCGGACATCCGGTTGACCTCGGCGGCCAGCGACCGCAGCTCGCGCGGCCCGGTGCGCTCCGGGACGTGCGCCCGGTGCCCGCCCGCCACGGCCAGCACCCCGGTCTCGAGCTCGTGCAGCGGCCGCACCATCCACCGGGCCAGCACCACGGCGAGCAGCACGAACACCATCGCGACCAGCACCGCGCCGGCGCCGATGGTGCCCCACCCGGTGGCGACGTCCGCGGCCGCGGACGTCACCGACGCGCGCAGCACGACCACGCCGGACACGCGGGTGCCGGTGCCGACCGGGCGGGCGAAGTACGCCGGTTCGGCCGACCACGGGTCCAGCCGGTCCACCCGCGGCGCCGGTTCGTTGCGCATGGTCGCTTCCACCAGCGCGCGCACCGCCGGGGTGCTCGCGGTCAGGTCGCCCGCCTGCACCAGCGGCAGGCGCCGGGCGTCGACGATGACGACACCTTCGCCGTACAGCTGGGCGTAGCGCTCCGCGTCGGCCGCGAGGGCCGCGGGATCGTGGGTGTCGACCGCCTGCTGGGCGAGCACGACGAACCGGTCGACGTCGGCGGTGCGGGAGATGACCAGCTGCTGCGTGCGCTGCTCGGCGGTGGCGGTCAGCAGCGGTACGGCGAACGCGGCGACCACCGCGAGGGCGAGGGCGACCAGGACCACCAGCAGCCGGGTGCGCACGGGTTCAGTCCCGGCCGAGCCGGTAGCCGAAGCCGCGGATGGTGGTGAGCAGGCCGGGCCGGTCGAGCTTGGCGCGCAGGCCGGTCAGGTGGACGTCGAGCGAGCGCGACACCGCGAGGTAGGCGTCGCCCCAGACCTCGTCCATGAGCTGCTGGCGGCTGACCGCGGTGCCGGGGCGGGCGGCGAGCACGGCCAGGATCTCGAACTCCTTGGTGGTGAGCCCGATGTCGTGCCCGGCGACCAGGACCCGGCGGGCGCCGAGGTCGATCTCGACGTCTTCGATCCGGACGACGTCGCCGGCCGGGGTGGCGCGGGCCACCGCGCGCCGCACGACGGCGTCCATCCGGGCCAGCAGCTCGGCCAGCCGGACCGGCTTCGTGAGGTAGTCGTCGGCGCCGAGCCGCAGCCCGCGCACGACCGAGCGTTCGTCGCCGCGGGCGGTCAGCACGATCACCGGGACCGGCGAGACGGCCCGGATCTTGCGGAGGACGTCGAGACCGTCGAGGTCGGGCAGGCCCAGGTCCAGCAGGACGAGGTCGGCCGCGCGGTGCCGGTGCAGCGCGTCGGCTCCGCGGGCGACGCTGGTGACGGGATGACCGCGCGCGTGCAGCGACTCGGCGAGCGCAGCGGCGACACCCGCGTCGTCTTCGACGAGGAGCACGCGCACGGCCATCCCCCTGTCAGCGGTTGTCTTCCCTGCGCTCTTCCAGCTCGGAGGTCTTCGAGGTTTCCCGCATTGTGCCGTAGACGATCAGGGACACCAGGACACAGCCCGCGACGTACCAGAAGAACACCGGTTCGTGCCCGGCGCTCTTCAGCGCCTGCGCGATCAGCTCGGCGGTGCCGCCGAAGATCGCCACGGTCAGCGCGTAGGGCAGCCCGACGCCCAGCGCCCGGATCTTCGTCGGGAACAGCTCGGCCTTCACGATCGCGTTGATGGAGGTGTACCCGGCGACGACCACCAGCCCGGCCAGCACGAGGAAGAACGCGCCGACGGGGTTGCGGGTCGAGCCCATGATCGTCATCAGCGGGACGGTGAGCAGCGTGCCGCCGATGCCGAAGAACAGCAGCAGCGGCCGGCGGCCGATCCGGTCGGACAGGCGCCCGAACACCGGCTGCAGGACCGCGGCGACCAGGATCGCGCAGAACAGCACGATGGTGACCTGCCGCCGCGGGATGTGTGCGGTGTTCTCCAGGAACTTCTGGCTGTAGGTGGCGAAGGTGTAGAACCCGACCGTGCCGCCGAGGGTCAGGCCGACGACGAGCGCGATCTCCTTGGGGTACTTGGCCAGCGCGCGCAGCGTGCCGCGTTCGCCCGTGGTTTCGCCTGCTTCGCGTTGGTAGCTCTCGGATTCGTCCATCCCGCGCCGCAGCCACATGACGGTGAGCGCGGCGACCGTGCCGACGCCGAACGCGATCCGCCAGCCCCAGGACGTCAGCTGCTGCTCGGTGAGCAGGGCCTGCAGGATCAGCTGGAGACCCAGCGCCAGCAGCTGGCCGCCGTAGAGCGTCACGTACTGGAAGCTCGAGTAGAAGCCGCGCTTGCCGGGAGTGGCCACTTCGGACAGGTAGGTCGCCGAGGTGGAGTATTCGCCGCCGACCGACAGGCCCTGGATCAGCCGGGCGGTCAGCAGCAGGATCGGCGCGGCGATCCCGATCGTGTGGTAGCTCGGCGTGACGGCGATGAGCAGCGAGCCGCCCGCCATCAGCGTCACCGAGAGCACCAGCGCCCGGCGGCGGCCGAACCGGTCGGCGAACCGGCCGAGCATCCACCCGCCCAGCGGCCGCATGAGGAACCCGACGGCGAACACGGCCGCGGTCCCCAGGAATGCGGCCGTGGTGTCGGACGTCGGGAAGAAGGATTTGGCGAAGTAGGTGGTGAACGCCGCGTAGGCGTACCAGTCGTACCACTCGATCAAGTTGCCGATCGAGCCGCGCAGCACGTTGCCGATCACGCGCTTTTCGCTGACGGCCGCCGGAGCGGCACCGCTGAGCCGGGTTGTCATCGTCGACCTCCTGTGTTGCGACTCACGGTGACCAACCGGTGGGCGACCGGCAAGGCCGGGAGGCCGTTCCTAACACCCGCTTAGGACGGTGCCGGACAGCCGCGATCGGGCGGTCCGCCGGAGGCCGGTGCCGACCTGCTGTGTTGCGACTCACGGTGACCAACCAGCGGGTAACCAGCAAGGTCGGGAGGCGGTGCCTGACACCGGTCAGGACGGCGGCGGCGAGGCCGGGCGCGAGTGCGCGACCCGGGGGCCCTGCCGATAACCTCGTGCGCGTCAGCAGCGCAGGAGTTCACGACGAGGGAGCACACAGTGGGACGGTCGGTTCTGGTCACCGGGGGCAACCGGGGCATCGGTCTGGCGATCGCCCGGGACCTCGCCGAGCAGGGGCACCGGGTCGCCGTCACGCACCGTGGTTCGGGTGCGCCCGAGGGCCTCTTCGGGGTCCAGGCGGACGTCACCGACACCGAGCAGGTCGACGCCGCCTTCAAGCTCGTCGAGGAGCACCAGGGGCCGGTCGAGGTGCTGGTTTCCAACGCCGGGCTGACCGACGACACGCTGCTGATGCGGATGAGCGACGAGCAGTTCGAACGCGTTGTCGATGCCAACCTCACCGGTGCCTTCCGGGTCGCCAAGCGGGCCTCGCGGGGCATGCTGCGCGGCAAGTGGGGCCGGTTCGTCTTCATCTCCTCGGTCGTCGGCCTCTCCGGTTCCGCCGGGCAGGCCAACTACGCCGCGTCGAAGGCCGGGCTCGTCGGCTTCGCGCGCTCGCTGGCCCGTGAGCTCGGCTCGCGCAACATCACCTCGAACGTCGTCGCGCCCGGGTTCGTGCACACCGACATGACCGACGAGCTGCCCGAGGCGCGCAAGAAGGAAATCCTCGCGCAGGTGCCCTCCGGCCGGTACGCCGAGCCGTCGGAGATCGCCGCCGCCGTGCGCTACCTGGCCTCCGACGAGGCCGGCTACGTCAACGGCGCGGTGCTGCCCGTGGACGGCGGCCTCGGCCTCGGCCACTGACCTTCCCGCCCAGAACCCCAGACTTGCAGAACCCCAGACTTGGAGGACCCGTGCCCGGACTGCTCGAAGGCAAGCGCCTGCTGATCACCGGCATCATCACCGACGCGTCGCTCGCCTTCCACGCGGCCAAGATCGCGCAGCAGGAGGGCGCGAAGGTGGTGCTGACCGGCTTCGGCCGCATGTCGCTGGTCGAGCGCATCGCGAAGCGGCTGCCCGAAGAGGCGCCGGTGATCGAACTCGACGTCACGAACCAGGAGCACCTCGACGGGCTGGCCGACAAGGTCCGCGAGCACGTCGACGGCCTGGACGGTGTGCTGCACTCGATCGGCTTCGCCCCGCAGACCTGCCTCGGCGCGCCGTTCCTCGACGCGCCCGCCGAAGACGTCAAGACCGCGATCGAGATCTCGACGTACTCGTACATGTCGCTGGCGAAGGCGTGCCTGCCGCTGATGGGCCGGGGTGCTTCGTACGTCGGCATGGACTTCGACGCGCGCGTCGCGTGGCCGGTCTACAACTGGATGGGTGTCGCGAAGGCCGGGCTCGAGTCGGTCAACCGGTACCTGGCCAAGGAACTGGGGCCGCAGGGCATCCGCGTCAACCTGGTCAGCGCGGGCCCGATGAAGACCATGGCGGCGAAGTCCATCCCGGGCTTCGTCGACCTGGAGGACGGCTGGGGCGAGCGCGCGCCGCTCGGCTGGGACAGCACGGACCCGGACCCGGTGGCGAAGAGCGTCTGCGCGGTGCTGTCGGACTGGCTGCCCGCCACCACCGGCTCGATGATCATGGTCGACGGCGGGGTCCACTTCCTCGGCATCTGAGCTTCACACGGCCACGAGCTCACGGTCGTCGCTGCGCTGGACGGCGGCGGCGACCGTGAGCGCGGCCAGCGTGGCGACGCCGAGGGCGATCCCGGTCCAGGCGACGCTCGGGAAGCCGAGCCCGGCGTCGATCGCGACGCCGCCCAGCCACGGCCCGGCGGTGTTGCCGACGTTGAACGCCGAGGTCGTGCTGGCGCCCACGAGCGTCGGCGCGTCGCCGGCGACCTGGTAGGTGCGCAGGTTCAACGCCGGGTTGACGCCGAACCCGGCCACCCCGAAGGCGAGCACGGCCGCGACCGCGACGAGCGCATCGGTGGTGAGGGCGAGCACGAGCAACGCGGTGAGCGCGAGCGCGAGGCCGCCGTAGAGCGTGGCGAACGGGCGCCGGTCGGCCAGCCGCCCACCCGCGCTGACCCCGATCAGCGCGCCGACGCCGAACAGCGCCAGGACACCCGGCACCCACTCGCCGGGCAGGCCGTCGGTCTCGGTCAGCAGCGGCGCGAGGTAGCTGAACGCGGCGAAGATCATGGCCTGGCACAAGGCGATCACGCCGAGGGTGAGCCAGACCCGGCCCCGGCGGTACAGCCGCAGTTCGCCGCGGACGCTCATCGCCTGACCGGTCGTCTCCGGCACCAGCAGCGCCACGCCGGCCACCGCGACCAGCGTCGCCACCGCCACCGCCCAGAACGCCGTCCGCCAGCCGGCGTGCTGGCCGAGGAACGTGCCGGCGGGCACCCCGGCGATGTTCGCCACGGTCAGGCCGCCGACCAGGACCGCCATCGCGCGGCCCCGCCGCTCGACGGGCACGAGCGCGATCGTCGTCGCCAGGGCGACCGCCCAGAACCCGGCGCAGGCGAGGGCCGCGACCACCCGCGTCGCGAAGAGGACGGCGTACCCCTCGGCGAGGGCGCCGACGACGTGCGCCGCGACGAACACGCCGAGCATCACCAGGAGCGTGCGGCGGCGGGGGAGCCGGCGGGTGCCGATCGCCAGCAGCGGCGCGCCGACGACCATGCCGACGGCGAACGCCGAGATCAGCAGCCCGGCGTCGGGGATGCTCACGTGCAGGTCGGCGGCCATGCCGGGGAGCAGGCCGGTGATCATGAACTCGGACGTGCCCAGCGCGAACACGCTGAGCCCGAGGACGAAGACGGCCAGGGGCATGGGTTCTCCTCCGGGTTATGTATCGGTAGGTTCAAAACTGCGGCAGCGCCGTGGGTGGTCGCGGAAGGGGTGGGTCAGCGGGCGAGGATCGCCGAAAGCGCGATGTCGGCGACGGCGTGCATGCTGTCGGGGCTCGTGCCGCGGCGGGCCATCACGCGCAGGCCCGAGGTGGTGCTGAGCAGGAACTCCGCCACCTCGGCGGGGTCCAGGCCGTCCCGGAGGCTGCCGTCGAGCACGCCCTCCCGGACGCACTCGGCGAACATGGTCAGGTTCCGGTCGGTGTCGCCGCGCAGCGCGGCGCCCACCTCGTCGTCGGGCAGGCCGAGCTCGGCCAGGGTGTTGACCACGAAGCAGCCGCGGCGGCGATCCTCGAGGTCGGCCTCGATGGCGCTGTCGAGCACCGCGGCGATCCGCTCGGCCGCGGTGCCCGGGCCGTCGAGGAGCGCTTGGCGCTTGTCCAGCTGGGTGTCGGTGTAGTGCGCCAGCGAACGCCGGAAGAGGGCCCGCTTGCTGGTGAAGGTGTTGTAGACGCTGCTGCGGCCGAGCCCGGTCGCTTCGCACAGGTCCTGCGTCGTCGTCGCTTCGTAGCCGTGTTCCCAGAACGCGTGCATCGCCTTCTCGACGGCGGCGGTTTCGTCGAACTCCCGTGGCCTGGCCATGGGAGCACCGTACCACGGTTTTGGACTGCTCGATTCATAACCGGCCCGGCTCAGCGTGCGGGCCGCCACATCGGCAAGATGGCGGGGGTGGGATACGACGCGTTGCTGTGGCTTTCGTTCGGCGGCCCGGAAGGGCCCGACGAGGTCATGCCGTTCCTCGAGAACGTCACCCGGGGCCGGGGGGTGCCGCGCGAGCGGCTCCTCGAGGTCGCCGAGCACTACCAGCACTTCGGCGGTGTCTCGCCGATCAACAAGCTGAACCGCGACGCGATGGCCGCGGTCGAGAAGCAGCTCGCGGCGGCCGGCATGGAACTGCCGGTGCACTTCGGCAACCGCAACTGGCACCCGATGGTCGAGGAGACCTTGGCCACGCTGACGTCAGACGGCGCGAAGCGCGTCCTGGTGTTCCCCACGAGCGCGTACGGCGGCTACTCGGCGTGCCGCCAGTACGACGAGGACATCGAGCGCGCCCGCGCGGCGGTCGGTGCCGATGCCCCCGAACTGGTGAAGATCCGCCAGTTCTTCGACCACCCGCTGTTCGTCTCGGCGGTCGCCGACGGGGTGCGCGCCGCCCACGCGTCACTGGGGAACGAGCCCGGGATCCGCACGGTGTTCACGGCCCACTCGGTGCCGGAGAGCGCCGATCGCGCCTCGGGACCGCCCGCGGAGGGCGGCCACCGGTACTCGCGGCAGATCGCGGAAGCGGCTCGCCTGGTGGCGGCCGAGGCGGGTGTCGCGGAGTACGACGTCGTCTGGCAGTCGCGCTCCGGGCCGCCGCAGGTGCCGTGGCTGGAGCCGGACATCGTCGACCACCTCGACGCGCTGCACGCCGGCGGGGTGCGTGGCGTGGTCGTGTCGCCGATCGGGTTCGTGTCGGACCACCTCGAGGTGATCTGGGACCTGGACAACGAGGCCGCGGAACGCGCCGCGGAGCACGGGATGGCCTTCGCCCGCGCGGCGACCGCGGGCGGCGACCCGAGGTTTGCGGAGCTGGTGGTGGAGCTGATCCGCGAGCACACGCACGGGGTCCCGGCGCGCAAGCTGTCGTCGTTCCCGGTCGCCGGCTGCACCGTCAACGGCGCTCCCTGCGCGATCGGCTGCTGCGAACCGGCGAAGCGGCCGGGCCGTTAGGTCCGGCGCCCGACCAGGTGGAAGACGCGGCTGAGCCGGCGGTAGGGATCCCGCCGGCCGGCTTCGAACCCGACGGCCAGACTCCGTACCACTGAACGGGTTCCACGCCGCGGCTGCGGAGGGCCTCGCTCAGTTCCGCGACCGTGCCGGCGCGCGTCGGCAGGCCCAGCACCCCGATTTCGGTAACCGGCGTCGAACGCTTCCAGCGCGTCTTCCCAGCGTCCTTTCATCACACGCCGTGGCACAGGGTGACGTTGTAGCCCGCGCGGGCCAGCGGGAACGACTGGTGGCCGGCGCCGCCGCCGACGTCGAGCACCGAGGCCGGCGGGGTGGGCAGGTGTTCCCGCAGCTGCCGGTGCATCACGTAAGTGCGCACGCGGCCCTTCACGGACGCGTAGGCGCCGTCGGCGAAATCGCCGGCCACCGCGGCCCACGTGTCCTCGGTCATCGTGGCAGGCTCAGCCTTCGCGGGCCGTCTGCTCCGCGAACGCGCGCACCGCCTCGTCGACCGCCGCGCAGCGGGCCGTCCGGACCGCGTCCGACAGCGGCCGCAACGCCTGGGCCCGCAACGTCGAAGCCGAAGCCGACAACGCCCCGCCCGGCTCGTCCGAGGACGCGATCGCCAGGATCGCCGCGATCTCCTCGGCCCGCTGCAGCACCCGCAACGCGCGCCCGGGTGTCCCGGCCGGCCAGTCGACGTCCGGGCGCGAACGCAGGTGGGCCGACAGCTCCGCGCGCACGCCCGGCCGGTCGGAGGCCACGTCCAGGGTCTGCAACGCCCCCGCGCTGGCCCGGATCGCGTCCGTCAGCCCATGCTCGGCCTCGCCGAGCGGCACGTACTCCGGGGTCGTCGGCGACGGCAGCGAATAGACGGTCCAGCGCACCAGGCCTTCGGCGATCGGCTCCGGCACCAGGCCGAACCCGAGGTCGGGGAGCACCAGCGCGTCACCCGCGCGCAACGCCGCTTCGGTGAACGGCCCGCCGCCGCCGAGGCCGCGCACGTCGCCGGGGACGGGCAGCACCAGGTGCAGCGATTTCGCTCTTTGCGAACGCAGCGCCATCAGCAGCTGGACCGGCGTGGCCGCCCGGTTGAACGCCAGCGGGAGCGCGAAGGCGGCGGCGTCGGCGGCCACGACGTCGTGGGCCTCACCCCACGCGAGCAGGGCATCGAGGACATCGTCGGACGCGGCGGCCCCGTTGAGCCACGCGCTCGACCAGACGGCGAAAGTCGCACTGGGACGGCACACAGTTCCCTATTTTACCGGCCTATTTTACCGGCTCGCCCCCGAGACTCCGAGCGGGCCCACGCTGGAGCCGCTCCACATCGACGGGCCGCCGATCCGGCAGTAGCGTCGAACGGGTGAACGCTGTTCCAGACGCTCTTCCCCGCACCGCCGGGGCCCTGCGCGCGGCCGGGTTCGAGCCGCGCCCCATCGCGCAAGAGATCCACGACAACCTGCTGAGCGCCCTCAAGAACGGCGAGGACGCCTGGCCCGGCATCGTCGGGTTCTCCCGCACCGTGCTGCCGCAGCTCGAACGCGCGCTGCTGGCCGGCCACGACGTCGTCCTGCTCGGCGAACGCGGCCAGGGCAAGACCCGCCTGCTGCGCACCCTCGCCGGCCTGCTCGACGAGTGGACGCCCGTCATCGAAGGCTCCGAGCTGGGCGAACACCCGCTGCAGCCGATCACGCCCGCGTCGATCCGGCGGGCCGCGGAGCTCGGCGACGACCTGCCGGTGGCCTGGCGCCACCGCTCCGAGCGCTACACCGAAAAGCTCGCCACGCCGGACACCTCCGTCGGCGACCTGATCGGCGACGTCGACCCGGTGAAGGTCGCCGAAGGCCGCAGCCTCGGCGACCCCGAGACGATCCACTTCGGGCTGGTCCCGCGCGCCCACCGCGGCATCGTCGCCATCAACGAGCTGCCCGACCTGGCCGAACGCATCCAGGTCGCGCTGCTCAACGTGATGGAGGAGCGCGACATCCAGGTCCGCGGCTACACGCTGCGGCTGCCCTTGGACGTCCTGCTCGTCGCCACCGCGAACCCCGAGGACTACACCAACCGCGGCCGGATCATCACCCCGCTGAAGGACCGCTTCGGCGCCGAGATCCGCACCCACTACCCCTTGGACGTCGAGTCCGAGGTGGCCGTCGTCCGGCAGGAGGCGAACCTCGTCGCCGAAGTCGGCGAGCCGCTGCTGGAGGTGCTCGCCCGGTTCGTCCGGAACCTGCGCGAATCGACGGTGATCGACCAGCGCTCCGGCGTGTCGGCCCGGTTCGCCGTCGCCGCGGCGGAGACCGTGGCGGCCGCGGCCCTGCGGCGCTCGGCGTTGACGGGGGAGGAGCCCGCGGTGGCCCGCCCGGTCGACCTCGACGCCGTGCCGTCGGTGCTGCGCGGCAAGATCGAGTTCGAGCCCGGCGAGGAGGGCCGCGAGATCGAGCACCTCGTGCACCTGCTGCGCCTGGCGATCGCCGAAACCGCGCGCGACCGCTTCGCCGGCCTCGACCTGCGGCCGCTGGCCGACGCGGTCGGCGAGGGCCACCTGGTCTCCACCGGCGAGCGCGTGCCGGGCAAGGACGTCCTCGCCGCCCTGCCGGAGCTGCCGGTGCTGCACGAGGTCGCCCGGCGGGCCGGGGTTGCCGCCGACGAGCCCGCCGGCCGGATCGCGGCCGCCGTCGAACTCGCCCTCGAATCGCTGTTCCTGTCGCGAAGGCTTGCCAAGGACTCCGACGACACGACGACCGTCTACGGCCGATGACCGCGGTCCCGCTTCCCGACGGCTACTCCTACGGCCCGTGGCACGACGGGCCGGACCCGCTCGCGCCCCCGGCCGACCTGCGCGACGCGCTCGACGAGATCGGCCGCGACGTCATGGCCGGGGCGTCGCCGCGGACCGCGCTGGAGGAGATGCTCCGGCGCGGCACCGAGCGCACCGCGGGCCTCGACGAGCTGACCCGGCGGCTCTGGCAGCGCCGCTCGCAGATCCAGCGGCGCAACAACCTCGACGGCACCTTGCAGGAGGTCCAGCGTCTGCTGCAGGAAGCCCTCGACGCCGAGCGGCGCGAGCTGTTCCCGGACCCGGACGACGACGCGCGGTTCCGGGAGGCCCAGCTCGACGCGCTGCCGCCGGGCACGGCCGCGGCCGTCAACGAGCTGGCGAACTACGACTGGCGCTCCGAACAGGGCCGGGAGAACTACCAGCAGATCCGGGACCTGCTCGGCCAGGAGCTGATGGAGTCCCGGTTCCAGGGCATGAAGCAGGCGCTGCAGAACGCCGGGCCCGAGGACGTCGAGCGGATCAACGAGATGCTCAACGACCTCAACGACCTGCTCGACGCCCACGCCCGCGGCGCCGAGGACATCCAGCAGCGCTTCGAAGACTTCATGGGCAAGCACGGCGAATTCTTCCCGGAGAACCCGCAGAACGTCGAAGAGCTGATCGACGCGCTCGCCGAGCGGTCGGCGGCCGCGCAGCGCATGCTCAACTCGATGTCGGCCGAGCAGCGCGCGGAACTCGCCCAGCTGACCCAGCAGGCCTTCGGCGACCCGCGCCTGGCCCAGCAGCTGTCCCGGTTGGACGGTCAGCTGCGGGCGGCCCGGCCGGGCGAGGACTGGGACGGCTCGGCGCGCTTCCGCGGCAACAACCCGCTGGGCATGGGCGAAGGCGCCCAGGCCATGCAGGATCTCGCGGAACTGGACGCGCTGGCCGAGCAGCTCGGCCAGTCCTACCCCGGCGCGCGGCTGGAGGACATCGACCTGGAGGCCTTGGAAGCCCAGCTCGGCAAGGATGCGGGCGTCGACGCTCGTCGCCTGGCCGAACTGGAGCGCGAACTGCGCCGCCAGGGCCTGTTCGAGCGCGCCGCCGACGGCTCGCTCCGGTTGTCGCCCAAGGCGTTGCGGCGCCTCGGCGAGACAGCGTTGTCCGACATCGTGAACGCGTTGCGCGGCAAGACCGGCGAGCGCGAGACCGAGTCGGCGGGCGCGGCCGGCGAGCCCACCGGTGCGTCGCGGCCGTGGCGGTTCGGGGACATGCAGCCCTGGGACGTGCCGCGGACCATCCGCAACGCCGTGCTGCGTTCGGTTTCCGTGGGGGAGCGGCAGGTTCGCCTCGACGTCGAAGACGTCGAGGTGGTCGAGACCGAGCACCGGACCCGCGCGGCGGTGGCGCTGCTGGTCGACACGTCGTGGTCGATGGTGCAGGAAGACCGCTGGCTGCCGATGAAGCGCACCGCGCTCGCGCTGCACCAGCTGATCAGCACCCGCTTCCGCAACGACGCCCTGCAGCTGATCACCTTCGGCCGCTACGCGCAGTCGGTGGAGCTGCCGGAGCTGGTCGGCCTGGAGGGGGCGTGGGAGCAGGGCACCAACGCCCACCACGGGCTGCTGCTCGCCGGGCAGCACCTGCGGCGGCACCCGGACGCCCAGCCGGTGGTCCTGATGGTCACCGACGGCGAGCCGACCGCCCACCTGGAACCCGACGGCGAGGCGGTCTTCGACTACCCGCCCCAGCCCCGGACCCTCCTCAAGACACTGTCCGAAGTGGACCGGCTGGCCAAGCTGGGCGCGTCGATCTCGGTGTTCCGCCTCGGCGACGACCCGCGGCTGACGTCCTTCGTGGACCTGATCGCCCGCCGCTCCGGCGGCCGGGTGATCGCTCCGGACCTCGACGGCCTGGGCGCCGCGGTGGTCGGCGACTACCTGCGCACGCGACGGTGACGTGACCGGGTGCTCCCGCGGCCGCGGGAGCACCCGGTCACGGACGCCCGGGGCGGTCCCGCGGGTCGCTCAGCTGTCGTGGCGGCCCACGTCCTCGGCCTCGTCGCGCCCGGCCGGCACGCCGTGGGACACCGTCACCGGCCCGCGGCCACCCGCGGGAGCTCGCCGTCCTCCTCGCGCCGCACCTCGATCGTGCTCACAGCCGCACGCCCAGCCGGTCACGGACGGCGGCGATCACCTTCTCGGTCTGGGCCCGCAAGGCGGCCAGACCGGCCTGCTCGTCGGCCGAGCCGACGTACCCGTCGAGGTCGGCGCGAACCCCCCGCTTCCACACCGCCCTGACCTCCTGCGTCGCCGCGATGTCCTCGTCCGGGTGCCCGGCGACCAGGACGAGGTCCGCCCGCAGCCCCGCTCGGACCCGGCCGCGATCGGCCAAGCCGAAGACGTCCGCGGGGCGGGCCGTCGCCGCCGTCAACGCCGCGGCAGGCGAGAGTCCCGCGGTCACCAGGTACCCCAGCTCCCGGTGCAGGCTCGCGCCGTGCACGGTGCCCGGGTTCGGCGCGTCCGTCCCGGCCAGCACCGGCACGCCGGCCGCGTGCAGCAGCCGGGTGTTGACGCGCGCGGCGCCGAAGTCCGGCAGCTGCGGCGGCAGCCAGCGCTGCTGCTGCCGTTCGAGGACGGCCCGCCACGCCGGTCCGAGTCGCGCCGCGAGAGCGGGCTCGGCCGGCAGCGAGCCGCCCGGGAAGCCGTCGGCCACCGAAAGCGTCGAGATCACCGCGACACCCGCCGCGGCGATGGCGGTGACCTGGGCGGCGTCGAGGGCGTCGAAGGGGACGTGGGCCAGCACGTCCACGCCGGTCGGCAGCAGGTCCAGGGCTCCGCGTGCGGTCGACACGTGCGCAGCGACGACCAGGCCGGCCGCGTGCGCGGCTTCGGTCAGCGCGGCGATCGTCGGCACGTCCAGCGACGGCATCGGCATCGGGCCGCCGGTGCCGTCGTCGTAGAGCACCTTCAGGTGCGCCGCGCCCTCGGCGACGCGGTCGGCGACGAACCGCCCGGCGTCCCGCGGCCCGGTCACGGACGGGAACGGGGCGTACATCATGCTCGGGTGCCCGCCCGGTGCCGTGGCCCCGACGCTCGAGGAGCGCACGTCGGCGCAGTCCGGCCCGGCTGCGCGGGCCACCGCGTCCCGGACCGTGTCCGGTTTGCTGAACATGTCGAGGACGGTCGTGACGCCGAACGTGAGCGCCTGCCGGGGCGCGCCGGGCAGCAGGTGCACGTGGGCGTCGATCAGCCCGGGCAGCAGGGTGCCGCCGCGGGCGTCGACGTGCTCGTCGCCGGGACTGAGCAGGGTGGCGTCGCCGAGTGCGGCGATGCGGCCGCCGGTGAGCCGGACGGCGGTGTGGTCGAGGAGGCGCTCGCCGTCGAAGATCCGGGCGCCGGTGATGGTCGTGGTCACGAAGGCCACGGTAAAAGTTGACACGGTGTGAAGGTCAACTTCTAAGCTGACGGGATGCGGTACTCGATCAGCCAGGTCGCGAAGGCGTCGGGCGTCTCGGCGCGGATGCTCCGCCACTACGACGCGATCGGCCTGCTCACCCCGGCGTCGGTGGCGGCGAACGGCTACCGCTGGTACGGACGGCTCGAACTGCTGCGCCTGCAGCGCATCCTGCTGCTGCGGCGGCTCGGCCTCGGTCTGGCCGAGATCGGGGCCGTGCTGGGCGACCAGGTCGACGAGGCGGCCGCGCTGCGCGGGCACCTGGCCCAGCTCGAGGAGGAGCGGCACCGCCTCGACCGCGTCATCGCCACCGTCGAGGCGACGATCACCGACCTCGCCCACGCGCGGATCGACGACCCGGACCGGTTCTTCGCCGGGCTGCGCCAGGACGGCGCCGCCATGCGGCAGAGCTACCGCCGGACGTTCGGCGAAGGCGCCGCGGTGGCCTTCGACACCGCCCAGGCCGCCCAGGCGGGGCTCACCGCCGCGGACTACGAGCACGCCGCCGCCGCCGGCACCGCGCTGTTCCGGCGGCTGGCCGCCGTCATGCGCTCCGGCGCCGGGCCGGAGGACCCCGCCGCGCTCGACGCCGTCGCCGAGCACTACGAGTCCGTGAGCCACTTCTGGCAGCCGACCGCCCCCGCCTACGCCGCGATGGGCGGGCTGTACCTGAACGATCCCCGGCAACGGGAGCTGGCCGAGCGGGCCGATCCGGAGCTGCCGGCGTGGCTCGCGCGCGCCATCGAAGCCTACGCGCGAGTACGGCTCGTCCCACCGCTCGGGAAGGCCTGACGACCCGGCAATTACAGTCGGGGTATGCAGACTTGGTCATCGGTCGACGTGCCCCGCATCCCCGGCACCCCCCGCCCGCTGCGGCTCCACGACACGGCCACCGGGCAGATCCGCCCGACCGCGCCCGGCGCCACCGCCCGGATGTACGTCTGCGGCATCACGCCCTACGACGCGACGCATCTGGGGCACGCCGCGACGTACCTCGCGTTCGACCTGGTGAACCGCATCTGGCGGGACAACGGGCACGACGTCCACTACGTGCAGAACGTCACGGACATCGACGAGCCGCTGCTGGAGCGGGCCGCGCGCGACCAGGGTGACTGGGTGGTGCTGGGCATGCGCGAGACGGCGTTGTTCCGCGAGGACATGACCGCGCTGCGGGTCATCCCGCCGCGGCAGTTCGTCGGCGCGGTCGAGAGCATCCCGGAGATCGTCGAGGTCATCGCCAAGCTGCTGGCCAACGGCAGCGCCTACCGTGCGGGCGACCCGGAGTTCCCGGACATCTACTTCGACCACACGGCGACCGGGAGGTTCGGCTACGAGTCGAACTACGACGCCGAAACGATGGCGAAGTTCTTCGCCGAGCGCGGCGGCGACCCCGGCCGGGCCGGCAAGCGCCACCCGCTGGACGCGCTGCTGTGGCGCGTGGCCCGCGAAGGCGAGCCGTCGTGGGAGTCCGAGCTCGGCCCGGGCCGCCCGGGCTGGCACATCGAGTGCAGCGCGATCGCGGTCAACCGGCTGGGCCTCGGCTTCGACCTCCAGGGCGGTGGCTCGGACCTGATCTTCCCGCACCACGAGTACAGCGCGGCGCACGCCGAGGCCGTCGCCAAGGACGGCCGGTTCGCCCGCCACTACGTGCACGCCGGGATGATCGGCCTCGACGGCGAGAAGATGTCGAAGTCGCGCGGGAACCTCGTGTTCGTCTCCCGGCTGCGCGCCGACCAGGTCGACCCGGGCGCGATCCGGCTGGCGCTGTTCGCCGGCCACTACCGCGACGACCGTCCTTGGACGGACCGGCTGCTGACCGACGCCGAGACCCGGCTCGCGCGCTGGCGGGAAGCCGTCGCGCTGGCCACCGGACCGGCCGCGGAGGACACCGTCACGCGGCTGCGCGACCACCTGTCCGACAACCTCGACACGCCGAAGGCCCTGGCGGCGATCGACGCGTGGGCGAACGAGGCCCTGCGCCGCGACGGCACCGACCCGACGGCGCCGGGCCTGATCCGCGACGCCGTCGACGCCCTCCTCGGCATCGCCCTCTGAGCACGACGAAGGGGCCCGGCGCCTAGCCGGGCCCCTCCGGGTGTATAACGACCTATACCGCCACGGGTCGGCCGGCGGCCAGCTCCAGGTGGTCACCCGCCCACTCCCGGCGCAGCCACCGGTCGTGGGACGCGATGACGACGGCGCCCGGCGCGGTCTCCAGCGCCGCGAACAGTTCTTCCGCCAGGGTCAGCGAAATGTGGTTCGTCGGCTCGTCCAGCAGGAGCACGTCCGGCGGGTCGGCGAGCAGGATCGCCAGCGCCAGCCGCCGTCGCTGGCCGACCGACAGCGCCCCGACCGGCTGCCGGAGATCCCGCGACGCCAGCAGGCCCAGCCGGCTCAGCGGGGGAGCGTCCTCGCCGAGCGCGTCCCGGTACACCCGGGCCGCGTTCCGCTCCGGTCCGGCGAACACGACGTCCTGCTCCAGCAACCCGACCCGCACCCCGTGTCCGAAGTGGACCGTCCCGGCCGCCGGCTCGAGCCGCCCGGCCAGCACCGAGAGCAGCGTCGACTTCCCGGCGCCGTTCCCCCCGGTGACGAGCAGCCGGGCCGAGCCGTCGACGTCGAGCCGAGGCAGCCGCAGCCGTCCCGGAACCTCCAGCGCCCGTGCCGAGATCGCCGGGCCGTCGCCGGTCGCGCGAGCGGTGAGTTCCGCCCGGAACCGCAGCGGCGCCGGGGGTTTGCGCACCTGGTCGCGTTCCAGGTTCTCCAGGCGCTGCTCGGCGTCGCGCACCCGCCGCGAGATCGTCTTCTGGACGCGGGCGCCCTTGAAGTGGTGGATGAACTTGTCGTTGTCGCGCGGGCCGCGGCCGTAGGCGACCTTCCGCGCCGTGACCGCGACGGTTTCCCGCAGCTCCTTCAGTTCCTCCTGTTCCTCGGCGTAGCGCTGCTCCCACCGCGCTCGTTCCGCCTTCTTGTGCCCGAGGTAGGCGGTGTAGCTGCCGCCGTAGCGCACCGCGCCGCCGGCCTGGCGGTCGGCCGCGGCCGGGTCGAGGTCGACGATGTCGGTGCAGACGGCGTCGAGGAACACCCGGTCGTGCGAGGACAGCACCACGATCCCGGTCAGCTCGGCGAGGTGCCGTTCGAGGAACGCCATCGCCGCGTCGTCGAGGTGGTTGGTCGGCTCGTCGAGCAGGAGCGTCTCCGGCTGCCGGACCAGCAGCGCGGCCAGGCCGAGCCGCGATCGCTGCCCGCCCGACAGCGTGCCGAGCCGCCTGTCCGGTTCGACGCCGCCGAGGCCGAGCCCGTCGCAGACGAGCTTGGCGCGGCGGTCGGCGTCCCACAGGTCGTGGGCCTGCGCCCACTCCAGCACCCGGCCGTACTCCTCGAGCACGCCGTGGTCGTCGGGCCGGTCGGTCATGGCCGCGGTCAACTCGTCGAGGCGGGCCGCGGCCGCCCGGATCTCGGCGAGCGCGCCGTCGAGCACGTCGGCGAAGGTCGCGTCCAGGGGGAACGGCAGTTCCTGCAACAGGAACCCGACGTCCGGGCCGCGCAACACCTCGCCGGAGCGGAGTTCCTCGAGCCCGGCGAGCAGGCGCAGCAGGGTGGACTTGCCCGTGCCGTTCTCGCCGACCAGGCCGAGCCGCTGCCCGGCCGACGCGGTCAGCGAGACGCCGTCGAGGACGATGCGGGTGCCGTAGCCGAAGACGACGTCCTTGGCCTGCAACGGAAAAAGGGTGGACATGGGTGATCACCGGGCCCTTGGCGAAGAAAGCGGAGATCCCGGCCGGGCGTCGTGGCACGCGGGAGCGTCGGCTCGACCGGGTGCCGCCTCAGGCGGGATGGGCGCGGTTCAGTTCCTCATAGTGACACCAGGTTAACGCAACAACCGTAGAGTTAGTCAACGGGTTATGGCCTGGGTCACATCCGGCAGGGTCGCCGTCGACCGGTCCGCCGCCGCGGTGCCGTCGGTGAGGAACTCGAGCAGGGCGGTCAGCTGGCGGCGATCGAAGCGGGCGAGGCGTTCGCCGACGAACCGCGCCATCGGCGCGTACAGCTCGGCGAGCTCGGCCATCCGGTCGGGCAGCGGCCGCACGACGAGCCGGCGCCGGTCGGCGGGATCGGGGGCGCGCTCGGCGAGCCGGTGCCGTTCCATCCGGTCGAGCAGCCGGGTGAACGCGCCCGTGCTCATCCCGAGCAGCCGCGCGAGCTCGGTCGGGGAGTCGCTGACGCCCCCGTGGAGCAGGTGCAGGCAGTGCAGCTCGGTCGGGGTGACGGCCATCCGCTCGGCGACCGCCGCGTGGAAGAGCGCGGTCGAGCCCACGAAACGGGGGAGGGCGAGAGCGGCGGCGGTGGCGAGTTCACGCTGGTCGGGCAACGTCCATCCAAGGTCCGGTGACGACGCAGTCACTGCTCCGGGCAGTCACTGCCCCGCGAACGATAGCGAAGCCGGTTGACAAAGCCGCAGGCGGGACCAACTATGAAAGAATCCTTTCGAAATGACTCTTTCAGATCGGACGACCGATGGCCGGGCTGCCGCCGCGCAAGCGGATCGAAGACGTCGAGCTGCTGCGCGCGCTGGCGCACCCGCTCCGCTCGGCGCTGCTGAACCACCTCACCGCCGTCGGCCCGCGCACCGCGAGCGAGTGCGCCGAGGCGGTCGGCTCGACGGCGTCCAACTGCAGCTGGCACCTGCGGCAGCTCGCGCAGTTCGGCCTGGTCGAGCGGACCGAGGGCGAAGACGGCCGCGAACGTCCGTGGCGCGCCCGGCAGGTCGGCCTGGAGCTGGGGGAGCTCGCGGACGACCCGGCGCGCCGCGCCGCGCAGCTGGGCGTGGTCGGCGCGACGCTGAGCCACGAGCAGGAGCTGACCCAGCGGTACCTGGACTCCCTCGACGACCTCGATCCCGCCTGGCGCGCGGCGACCGGGCTGAACACCTACGCGCTGCGCATCACCCCGGCGGAGCTGACGCAGCTGACCGAAGCGATCGACGCGCTGGTCCGCCCGTTCGTCGGCGCCATCCGGACCGACGCCCCCGCCGGCGCGCGTTCGGTGCACGTCGGCCTGCGGGCGTTCCCGCGCATCGAACACTCGGGGAAGGCGGAGGAATGAAGCAGCTGCTGGGCGTACCGGCGTTCGCGCGGCTGTGGGTGGCCGCGTTCTTCGGCGAGACGGCCGAGTGGATGCTGCAGGTCGCGTTGCCGATCTACGTCTTCCAGCGCACCGGCTCCGCCGCGACGACGGCGCTGAGCATCGTGCTCGGCCTGCTGCCCGCGGTGCTGCTGAGCCCGGTGGCCGGCGTCGTCGCCGACCGGTGGAACCGCCGCGCGGTGCTGTTCGGCGTGTGCTGCGGGCTCGCCGTCGTGGCGCTCCCGCTCCTGGCCGAGCCCGGCGTCACCGTGGTGTACGCGGTGATGGCCGCCCAGGCGGCGCTGGCGTCGGTGTTCGAACCCACGCGCAACGCGCTCGTGCCGGAGCTCGTCGGCATCGCGGACGTGACCGCGGCGAACGGGCTGATGAGCGTGAACGGCAGCGTCGCCCGGCTGGCCGGCGGCTGGGCGGGTGGGGCGCTGCTGGGCTTCGGCGGGCTCGCCGACGTGATCACCGGCTATCTGGCCGTCCTCGTGGTCGCCGCCGCTTTGCTGGCCAAGCCGTTCCGCCGGTTCGCCGCGCCCGCGCCGGCGCCGTCGCCCGTGCGGGAACCGGTGGTGCGGGCCTGGCTCGACGGCCTGCGCGAGCTCACGCACAACCGGCGGCTCGCGCGCACCGGCCTCGCGCTCGTGCTCACCTCCCTGGCCCAGGGCATGTTCCTGGTGCTGTTCGTGGTCTACGTGCTGAACGTCCTGGGCGGCAGCGAAGCCGACGCGGGCCTGCTGCGGGGTGTGCAGGCGCTCGGCGGGCTCGCCGCCGGGTTCGCACTGGCCACCGTGGCGCGGCGCGTCGCGCCGGCCGCCCTGCTCGGCTGGGGTTCCCTCGCGCTGGGCCTGCTGTCCGGGGTGATCTGGAACCTGGCGCCGGTGACGACGGCGCTGGGGGTGTACGCCGGGCTGTTCGCCCTGGCGGGCGCCCCGGGCGTGGTCGTCGGCACCGGGACGCTCTCGGAGATCCAGCGCGCGGTCGCCCCCGAGCGGGCCGGGCGCGTGCTGAGCACCACGTTCGCCGCGATGGCCACCTTCACGACGGCCGGTGCGCTGCTGGCCGGGTCGCTGGTGGCGACGACCGGCGTGGCGGCGCTGCTGAACGTCCAGGCGGGTGTCTACGTCCTCGCCGGGGTGCTGGTGCTGCTCCCGCGCCGGGGGTGGACCCGGCAGTTGGTGTGGAGGTACCGGGCGGCGCCGTCGGCGAAGTCGTAGATCGCGACCGTCTGGGTGTCCTCCAGCGGATCCGCCGAGGGCATCAGGAAATGCGCCGGGCTGACCGGGAGCAGCTCGTACCGCAGGTGGGCGGCCTTGCCCAGGAACTCCGCCTGCATCGGGTCGACGTCCAGTGTCAGGTGCAGGGTCCCGCCCTCGGCGGACACCTCGTACCGGGCGCCGGGCCGCTCGTACACGCCCTCGTACCGCGGCAGGTCCAGCTTCAGTGCGGGGTCCGGTTCCGGCAGCTCCGGGACGTTGCCCAGGATCTCGCGGAACACCTTGCGCGCGAAGCTTTCCCGCGGGCCGCCGTTGGTCAGCACGGCGACGGCGGTGTTCGAGTCCGGCAGGATCCGCAGCCGGGCGTTCTGGCCGATCGTGCTGCCGTCGGTGGCGTAGACGGTTTCGCCGTGCCAGTCGCAGACGATCAGGCCGAGCGCCCACGCCGGCCCGAACAGGTACGGATCCGGGACCGGCACCCGCGACCGCAGCATCTCCTGCACGCTCGCGGCCGACACGATCCGCCTGCCGCCCGGCGCGAGGCCCGCGTGGAGCAGGACGTGCGCCATCGTGAGCACGTCGCGGACCGTCGAGGTGATGCCGCCGCCGGGGCCGAACTCCCGGGGCAGGTACGGCATCGGCGTGACGATGGGACCCTCGGCGAGGGAGCGGATCAGGTGCCCGGTCGCGGCCCGCGTCTCGTCCACCTGCTCGCGGCGGCTGTTCGTGCCGGTCAGGCCCAGGGGAGTGAAGAGCCGGTCCCGCAGGACGTCGTCCCAGCGCTTGCCGTCGAGGACCTCCATGATCCGCGCCAGGATCGCGTACCCGAGCGCCGCGCTGTAGCCGTGGGTGTGCCCCAGCGGGAAGACCTGGGGTGCGTCGGCGATGTTTTCGACCATGCGCTCGTAGATGTCGTCGCCGTCGCCGGGATGGCCGAAGGCTTCTTCGATGCCGTTGGTGTGGTTGAGCAGGTGCCGGGCGGTGACCTTCGCGGTCGTTTCCGGATCGGCCACCGCGAACCCGGGCAGGTACGTCCGGATCGGCTCGTCGAGGCCGGCCTTGCCCTCGTCGACCAGCTGCAGGAAGGCCAGGGCGGTCCACGTCTTGGTCATGGAGCCGCACTGGTAGACGGTGTCCGGCGTCGCCGGTTCGGCGGTCTCGACGTCCTTGACGCCGACGGCGAACTCGGACATCTCCCCGTCGCGGAGCACGCCGATCGCCGCGCTCGGGATGCCGTACTCCGCCAGCAGCGCCGACACCCGGTCCTGGATCGTCATCGGGAGAGCCCGACCGCGTTCGCGGCGTCCGCTTCGAAGTACTCCGTCGTGGCGTGGGCGCCGGCGTGGGTCTCGAGGAGGTGGCCCGCAACAGCGCGTCGGGCGCGTACCGGCCGGCCCACGCGCAGGAGGCCGCCGGCCATCGCGCCCGGCGACGCAGGCGGACCGCGGCCGGCGAGTGGCTCCGGGCGTGGCAGGCCGACACCGGCGCCCACGGCCGGCTGGCCGTCGCCGCGCAGCAGGGCAGCGAGCTCTTCGGCCCGGACACGGCCGCCGGCGCCCGGCTCGCCCGGATGGGGCGGTTCTTCGGAGGGCTGAGCGAGCAGATGAGCGGCAGCACCGTCGCGGAGGCCGCGGGGTACGACGCCCTGACCGTGGTCGCCGCCCTCGGGCACGCCGGACGGCCGCTCACCCCGGACGAGCTGGCGGCCGCGCTCGGCTGGCCCGGGGAGCGGGCCCGGGCCGCGCTGGAGGCGATCCGGCAGCGGCCCGCACTCGCCGACCCGTTCGCCCTGCGGGACGGCGAATCCGGGACCGTCGTCCTCACGCCGAGACCGGACCGCCTGAGCCTGGTCCAGCGTGCGGCTCTGGAGAAGGGATCCGCAGGTTTGGCGTAGCTTCCCCGGCCGCGGTGGTTACGGTGGAGGGGTGCCGCACCTCTTCGCCACCAGCGACCTCCACGTGACCCACGAGGGCAACGGCCCGATCCTCGACTCGGTCGTCCCGGAAACGCCCGAAGACTGGCTGCTCGTCGCCGGCGACGTCGCCGAGCTGGCCGAAGCCACCATCGGGACGCTGAAGACCCTGCGCAGCCGGTTCGCGAAGGTGGTCTGGGTGCCGGGCAACCACGAGCTCTGGACGACGAAGAACGACGCCTGCCAGCTGCGGGGCCAGGCCCGGTACGAGTACCTCGTCGAGCAGTGCCGCGAGATCGGCGTGCTGACGCCGGAGGACGAGTTCCCGGTCTGGCGGCACGGTCCGCGGCCGCTGACGATCGCGCCGCTGTTCCTGCTCTACGACTACAGCTGGCGGACCCCGGAAGCCGAGGGCAAGTCCCTGGAGGAGGCCCTGCGCCAGGCCCGCGAGGCCGGGGTGGTCTGCACGGACGAGTACTTCCTGCACCCGGACCCGTACCCCAGCCGCCAGGCGTGGTGCGCGGACCGGCTGAAGATCAGCACCGAACGCCTCGACGCGATCCCCGAGGACCACGGCACGATCCTGGTGTCGCACTGGCCGCTGCACCGCCACCCGACGGCGCCGCTGTACTGGCCGGAGTTCGCGCTCTGGTGCGGCACGACGAAGACCGAGGACTGGCACGTCCGCTACCGCGCGGAGATCGCCGTCTACGGCCACCTGCACATCCCGCGCAGCACCGAGGCCGACGGCGTCCGGTTCGAAGAGGTCTCGCTGGGTTATCCGCGCGAGTGGCGGAAGCGGTCGCGGGGTGCGGTGCCGATGCGCCGGATCCTCTGGCCGTCATGATTCCGCGCGCCGCCGCTCCCTGAGCGCGCGCACCCGGCCCCGGCTGGCGCAGGCCGGAGAGGGACACCAGCGCCGCCGACCGCCCGGATCGGCGAAGACGCCTCGGCAGTCCTGCTCGGGGCAGGCCCGCAGGTCGTGCCGCAAGGGGCCGGTGAGCCAGTCCGCGGCCTGGTGCGCCAACCGCGCGAAGGCGGCCGCCGCGGTCGGCGGGGCGCTGCGGTGCAGCCGGTCGAGCGCGGCCAGGTGCACCGGCTCGGTCTTGAGGAACGCCGCCAGCGGGCCGACCTGGCCGGCTTTCGGCGGAATTCCGTCGACCGCGCCCAAGGCGAGTTCGCGGAGGACCTCGCGCAGCCGGTGGGCTTCGTGCAGTTCGGCCGGCCCAACCGGCGCGAGCGGCGTCAATTCGACCCGGGCGAGCCAGTCGCGCAGGCGCGCAGGCGTCGGGATCCGCTCGACCGGCTGGGCGCCGAAGTGGCGGCCGCGGGTGGCGAGCAGGTTCAGCCAGGGTGCGCCCATGTCGAGGCGGAAGTCTTCGGACACCTCGCCATCGTAACGGTTGAGGCGTTACACTCCCGATCGTGACTGGGGAACTCAAGGTCCGGACGGTGCTGGGCGACATCGATCCGGCCGAACTCGGCGTGACCGACTCGCACGACCACCTCTTCTTCGCCTCGAAGCTGCTGCCGGGTCAGGAGCTGGACGATCCGATCGCCGCCGCCCACGCGCTCCTCGAGTTCAAGGTGCGGGGCGGCGCGGCGCTCGTCCAGTGGACGCCGTACGGCCTGACCCGGCGCACCCGCGAGCTCGCCTGGATGTCCGAGGAGATCGGCGTGCACGTGGTCGCGGCCACCGGCCTGCACCGCGTGGAGCACTACGCCCCGGTGATCCTCGGCCGCGTCGTCGACGGCCTGGTCAAGGAGTTCGTCGCCGACCTGACCGAGGGGACCCAGCCCGCCGACCTGCCCGACGAGCCGCGGACCGGCCCGCGTGCCGGGCTGGTCAAGGTGGCCGGCGCCTTCCACACGATCGACTCGCACGCCCGGCTGACGATGACCGCCGCCGCGGTCGCCCACCAGGAGACCGGCGCACCGATCGCCGTGCACCTCGAACTCGGCACGGCGGGCCTGGAGACGGTCGAACTGCTCTGCGGCAAGCTGGAGGTCCCCCCGGAAAAGGTGATCCTCGGGCACCTCAACCGGAACCCGGACCCGCAGCTGCAGCGGCAGCTCGCCGAAACCGGCGTCTTCCTCGGGTTCGACGGCCCGTCGCGGGCCAACCACGCCACCGACTGGCGGCTCTTCGACGGCCTCGAAGCGCTCGTCGAGGCCGGGCACGGCGGCCAGCTCCTGCTCGGCGGCGACACGACCACCGCCGCCGCCCGCGACCAGCCGGGCGCGTCCTTCCTGCTCACCACGCTGGCGCCGCGGCTGGCCAGGCAACTCGGCGGCGACGTCGTCACGGCCATGCTGGTGGCGAACCCCGCGCGGGCGTTCGCCACCAGCTGGCGGTGACGTTCGAACGTGGTGACTCAGCGCAGGCCGAAGCCTTCCTGCCCGCCGCCGCGGCCGCGGCGGCGCAGGTAGCGCTCGAACTCGGCGGCGATCTTGTCGCCGCTGACGTCCTGCTCGGCGACCTCGCTCTGGGCGTCGCCGCGCTCTTCGAGGCTGCGGACGTACTCGCTGATCTCTTCGTCCTCGTCGGCCATTTCGCTGACCGTGCGCTGCCACTCCTCGGCCTGCTCCGGCAGCGCGCCGAGCGGGATTTCGACGTCGAGGATGTCCTCCAGCTTGTGCAGCAGCGCCAGCGTCGCCTTCGGGGACGGCGGGTGCGACACGTAGTGCGGCACCGCGGCCCAGATCGAGACGGCCGGGATGCCCGCCTGCACGCAGTAGTCCTGCAGGATGCCGACGATGCCGCTCGGGCCCTGGTAGTTGTTCAGGTCGAGGCCGTACAGGGACGCGGTGTCCTTGTCGTACGCCGTCCCGGTCACCGGGACCGGGCGGGTGTGCGCGGTGTCGGCGAGCAGCGCCCCCAGCGTCACCACGGTCGCGACGTCCAGCTGCTTGATGTGGTCCAGCAGCTCGGCGCAGAAGGCGCGCCAGCGCATGTTCGGCTCGGGGCCCTGCACGAGGACGACGTCCCGGTCGAACCCGTCCGGGCGGCACACCGACAGCGTCGTGGTCGGCCAGTCCACCCGTCGAGTGACGCCGTCCACCATCCGGACGGTCGGGCGGCTGACCTGGAAGTCGTAGTAGTCGTCGGGCTCCAGCTCGGCCAGCGGCGTGGCGTCCCAGTTCAGCTGCAGGTGCTCGACCGCCCGGCTGGCCGCGTCACCTGCGTCGTTCCAGCCTTCGAAGGCGACCACCATCAAAGGCCGGGTGGGTTCGGTGCGGTCGCCGGGCGGCCGCGGGGTCTCGTCGACGGGCTCACTCACCGGACCAGCCTACGACCACCGGCCTTACCCTGTTCAGCATGTCCGACCGCCTGTCGTCGCCCTTCCTCGAAGCCCTGCGCTCGCGCGTTCTGGTGGCCGACGGCGCGATGGGCACCGCCCTGCAGGCCCACGACCTCAGCCTGGCCGATTTCGACGGTCTCGAAGGCTGCAACGAGATCCTCAACGTCACCCGGCCGGACGTGGTCCGCTCGGTGCACCGGGGCTACCTGGAGGCGGGCGCGGACGCCGTCGAAACGAACACTTTCGGGGCCAATTTCGCCAACTTCGCCGAGTACGACATCACCGGGCGGATCTTCGAGCTCGCCGAGGCCGGCGCCCGGCTGGCCCGCGAGACCGCCGACGAGTTCGCGACGCCGGACCGCCCGCGGTTCGTGCTCGGCTCGGTCGGGCCCGGCACGAAGCTCCCCACGCTCGGCCACGCCCCGTTCACCACGCTGCGTGACGCCTACCAGGAGGAAGTCCGCGGCCTGCTGGCCGGCGGTGCCGATGCGGTGATCGTCGAGACCACCCAGGACATCCTCCAGACGAAGGCGTCGATCATCGGCGCGAAGCGGGCGATGGCCGCCGAGGGCCGCTTCGTGCCGATCCTCGCTTCGATCACCGTCGAAACGACCGGCACGATGCTGCTCGGCACCGAGGTCGGCGCGGCGCTGGCCGCCTTGGAGCCGCTCGGCATCGATGTCATCGGGCTCAACTGCGCCACCGGCCCGGCCGAGATGAGCGAGCACCTGCGGCAGCTGGCCAAGCACGCGCGGGTGCCGCTGTCGGTGATGCCCAATGCCGGCCTGCCCGAGTTGGGTCCCGACGGCGCGGTGTACCCGCTCGGCCCGGAAGCGCTGGTCGAGGCGCTGACCGGGTTCGTGCGCGAGTTCGGCGTCGGCCTGGTCGGGGGCTGCTGCGGCACGACCGACGAGCACATCCGGCAGCTCGCCGCCGCGGTCGCGGACACGCCGCCGGTCCCGCGACGGCCGCGGCCCGAGCCGGGTGTGTCGTCGCTCTACCAGGCGGTGCCGTTCAAGCAGGACGCCAGCGTGCTGATGATCGGCGAGCGGACCAACGCCAACGGCTCGAAGGCCTTCCGCACCGCGATGCTCGAGGGCCGCTGGGACGACTGCGTCGAGATCGCCCGCGAGCAGACCCGCGACGGCGCCCACCTGCTCGACCTCTGCGTCGACTACGTCGGCCGCGACGGCACCGCGGACATGGCCGAGCTGGCCGGGCGCCTGGCCACCGCCTCGACGTTGCCGATCATGCTCGACTCCACCGAGGTCCCGGTGCTGCGGGCGGCCCTGCAGCGGCTCGGCGGCCGGTGCGCGGTCAACTCGGTCAACTACGAGGACGGCGACGGCCCGGAGTCCCGGTTCGCCCAGGTCATGGAACTGGTCAGCGAGTACGGCGCCGCCGTCGTCGCCCTGACGATCGACGAAGAGGGCCAGGCGCGCACGGCGCAGAAGAAGGCCGACATCGCGACCCGGCTCATCGAGGACATCACCGGCAACTGGGGGCTGCGCACCTCCGACGTCATCATCGACGCGCTGACCTTCACCATCGCCACCGGCCAGGAGGAGTCGCGCCGCGACGGCATCGAAACGATCGAAGCCATCCGCGAGATCAAGCGACGGCACCCCGAGGTGCAGACCACGCTCGGCCTGTCGAACATCTCCTTCGGCCTCAACCCGGCCGCGCGGCAGGTGCTCAACTCGGTGTTCCTGCACGAGTGCGTCCAAGCCGGGCTCGACACCGCCATCGTGCACGCGTCGAAGATCCTGCCGATGGCCCGCATCCCGGACGACCAGCGAGCCATCGCCCTGGACCTGATCCACGACCGCCGCCGCGAAGGCTACGACCCGCTGCAGGAACTGATGGCCCTGTTCGAGGGCGTCAGCGCGGCGTCGTCGAAGGCGTCGCGCGCCGAGGAGCTGGCCGCGTTGCCGCTGTTCGAGCGCCTGGAACGCCGGATCGTCGACGGCGAGCGCACCGGCCTCACCGACGACCTCGACGCGGCGCTGGAGCAGCGGCCCGCGCTGGAGATCATCAACGACACGTTGCTGTCCGGCATGAAGACGGTCGGCGAGCTGTTCGGCTCCGGGCAGATGCAGCTGCCGTTCGTGCTGCAGTCCGCCGAGGTGATGAAGGCCGCCGTCGCCCACCTCGAGCCGCACATGGAGACCGGCGACGACTCCGGCAAGGGCCGGATCGTGCTGGCCACCGTGCGCGGCGACGTGCACGACATCGGCAAGAACCTCGTCGACATCATCCTCTCCAACAACGGCTACGAGGTCGTCAACCTCGGCATCAAGCAGCCGATCACGACCATCCTGGACGCGGCCGAGGAGCACGGCGCCGACGCGATCGGGATGTCCGGGCTGCTGGTCAAGTCGACCGTGATCATGAAGGAGAACCTCCAGGAGATGAACTCCCGGGGCGTCTGGGCCCGCTGGCCGGTGCTGCTCGGCGGCGCGGCGCTGACCCGGTCCTACGTGGAGAACGACCTGAGCGAGCTCTACCTCGGCGACGTCCGCTACGCGCGGGACGCCTTCGAAGGCTTGCGGCTGATGGACGCGCTCATGGCCGCCAAGCGCGGGGAATCCACCCTGGTGGACGCCGACGCGGAGAAGAAGCGTCAGGAGCGCAAGGAACGCCGCGAACGCTCGCTGCGGATCGCCGAGGCGCGCAAAGCCCGCAAGGCCGACGAGGAAGCCCTCGAAGGGCCGCCGCCCGCGCGCTCGGACGTCGCCACCGACGTCCCGCTGCCGGTCCCGCCGTTCTGGGGTTCGCGGGTGGTCAAGGGCATCGCGCTCGCCGACTACGCCGCCATGCTCGACGAGCGGGCGACGTTCATGGGGCAGTGGGGGCTCAAGGGCGCCCGCGGCGGCGCCGGGCCGACGTACGACGAACTGGTGGAGTCCGAAGGCCGGCCGCGGCTGCGGTACTGGCTCGACCGGCTGACCGCCGACGGCGTCCTGGCCCACGCGGCCGTCGTCTACGGCTACTTCCCGTGCGTCGCCGAGGGCGACGACCTCGTCGTGCTCACCGAGCCGTCCCTCGACGCGCCGGAGCGGGTGCGTTTCACCTTCCCTCGCCAGCGCCGCGACCGGCGGCTCTGCCTGGCGGACTTCTACCGGCCCCGCGAGGCCGGGGAAGTGGACGTCGTGCCGTTCACCGTGGTCACCATGGGCCAGCCGATCGCGGACTACGCGAACGAGCTGTTCGCCGCCGACGCCTACCGCGACTACCTGGAGGTCCACGGCCTCGGCGTCCAGCTCACCGAGGCGCTGGCCGAGTACTGGCACTGCCGCATCCGGGGCGAGCTGACCTTCCCCGGCGGTGTGGCGGTCGCCTCAGAGGACCCCGACGACGTCGAGGACTTCTTCAAGCTCGGCTACCGTGGGGCGAGGTTCTCCCTGGGCTATGGCGCCTGTCCCGACCTCGAAGACCGGGCGAAGATCGTCGCCCTCCTCGAACCGGGCCGGATCGGCGTGAAGCTGTCCGAGGAGTACCAGCTGCACCCCGAGCAGTCGACCGACGCGATCGTCTGCCACCACCCGGAAGCGAAGTACTTCAACACCTGATCCTGGGAGGATCCACTGTGCCGAATGCCGTCTCCGCGGGAAAGAGTGCGTCGACGGTGGACGGTCTCGACGCCGTGTTGTGGGACATGGACGGCACGCTCGTCGATTCCGAGAAGCTGTGGGACGTCGCCCTCTACGAGACGGCGGAATGGCTCGGCGGCAAGCTTTCCGAGCAGCAGCGGATGACGCTCGTCGGGTCCAACATGGACGATACTTCCGCGTACCTCCTCGAGGTCGTCGGCCTTCCGGTCACGCCGGAGGCGATCGCCTCGACCGGCGCGGAGATCCGCCGCCGCACGGCCGGTCTGTTCGACGACGAGCTGCCGTGGCGCCCCGGCGCCCGCGAGGCACTGACGGCGGTGCGCGAAGCGGGCCTGCGGTCGGCCCTGGTCACCTCCACCGAGCGCGTCCTGACCGAGCTGGCGCTGAACACGATCGGCCGCGACTTCTTCGACGTCACCGTGTGCGGCGACGAGGTCGAAGGTCTGAACAAGCCGCTCCCGCGCCCGTACCTCAAGGCGGCCGAGCTGCTCGGTGTCGACCCGGCACGCTGTGTCGCGGTGGAGGACTCGCCGCCGGGCACCGCCTCCGCCGTCGCGGCGGGCTGCACGGTCCTGGTGATCCCCAACGATGTCCCGGTCGACGCCGGGGAGCGGCGCGTGTTCCGCGACTCGCTCGTGGGCATCGACGTACCGGCGCTGGCGGCCCTGCTCGGCTGAACACCACCATGTCGCTTTTCCGCTAGCCCGGGGTGCGTCGGGTCCGCGATGCTGACGGGGTGCATGAGGACTTCGAACGGTGCGTGCGGGCCGTGCAGGCGAAGGACGCCCGGTTCGACGGGTGGTTCTACACCGCCGTCCTGACGACGAAGATCTACTGCCGGCCCAGCTGCCCGGTGGTCCCGCCCAAGCCGCGGAACATGAGTTTTTACCCGAGCGCCGCGGCCGCCCAGCAGGCCGGGTTCCGGGCCTGCAAGCGCTGCCGCCCGGACGCGAGCCCCGGCTCGCCGCTGTGGAACGAGCGTGCCGACCTGGTCGCCCGGGCGATGCGGCTGATCGCCGACGGCGTCGTCGACACCGAAGGCGTCCGCGGCCTCGCCGCCCGCCTCGGCTACAGCGTCCGGCAGGTCGAACGGCAGGTCTTCGCCGAACTCGGCGCCGGCCCGCTGGCTCTGGCCCGGGCCCAGCGCGCGCAGACCGCGCGCACCCTGATCGAGACGACCACGCTGCCGATGACCGAGCTGGCCCTGGCCGCCGGGTTCGGCAGCATCCGGACGTTCAACGACACCGTCCGCGAGGTGTTCGCCCTGTCGCCGACCGAGCTGCGCAGCCGCGCGAAGGGCACGCCGCAGGCCGCGGCCGGAGCCCTCGTGCTGCGGCTGCCCTACCGGAAGCCGCTGTGCCCGGACAACCTCTTCGGGCACCTGGTGGCGACCGGCGTGCCGGGCGTGGAGGAGTGGCGGGACGGCGCCTACCGGCGGACGCTGCGGTTGCCCCACGGCCACGGCGTCGTCGCGCTGCGGCCCGAAGACGGCCACATCGCCTGCCGGCTCACCCTGGCCGATCTGCGGGACCTGCCCGCCGCCACCAGCCGGTGCCGCCGGCTGCTCGACCTCGACGCCGACCCGGTCGCCGTCGACGACCAGCTCGCCACCGACCCGCTGCTCGCGCCGCTGGTCGCGGCCGCGCCCGGCCGCCGGGTCCCGCGCACGGCCGACGGCGCCGAGTTCGCCGTGCGGGCCGTGCTGGGCCAGCAGGTCTCGACGGCGGCGGCGCGGACCCACGCGGCGCGGCTCGTGGTCGCGCACGGCGAACCGGTCGACGACCCCGAAGGCGGCCTGACCCACCTGTTCCCCTCGCCGGAGGCGCTCGCTTCGCTGGACCCCGAAACCCTGGCCATGCCGCGCAGCCGCCGTCGCACACTGCTCGGGCTGGTCTCGGCGTTGGCCGACGGCCTGGACCTCAGCGCGGGCAGCGACTGGGAAGCGGCCCGGGCCGCGCTGGGCGCGTTGCCCGGCTTCGGGCCGTGGACGGTCGAGAGCATCGCGATGCGCGCTCTCGGCGACCCGGACGCGTTCCTCCCGACCGATCTCGGCATCAAGTACGCGGCGGAAATGCTGGGCCTCGGCGGCCCGGCCGCCGTCGTGGCCCGGTCCGCGGCGTGGCGCCCCTGGCGCGCCTACGCCACCCAGCACCTGTGGGCCACCGGAGACCACGCGATCAACCGGATGCCCGCGGCATGAAACCGACAGGAGACCCCATGCGCACCCACGCCGTCGTCGACAGCCCGTGCGGCCCGTTGACGCTGGTCGCCGAGGGCGCCGCGCTCTGCGGCCTCTACATGGTCGACCAGCGCCACCGGCCGGACGAGCTGACCTTCGGCTCGCACGATCCCGGCGCGGAAATCTTCGACCGCGCCGAAACCGAGCTGAAGGAGTACTTCGCCGGGCAGCGCCGCGAGTTCGAGGTGCCGCTGGCCTTCGTGGGTACGCCGTTCCAGCAGACGGTGTGGGCCCAGCTGCGCAAGATCCCGTACGGCACGACCATTTCCTACGGGCAGCTGGCGGACCGGCTGGGCAACCCCGCGGCGTCGCGGGCCGTCGGCCTGGCCAACGGCAAGAACCCGATCGGCATCATCGTCCCGTGCCACCGGGTGGTCGGCTCCACCGGCTCGCTCACCGGCTACGGCGGCGGACTCGAGCGCAAGCGGTACCTGCTGGACTTCGAGCAGGGCGCACTGTTCTGATCCCAGCGCTGTTCTGATCCCAGTGGATGGGAATCGGTGTCCACGGCAGTGTGAGATGGGCAGCACCCGCGGCGGGGCGGGGCGGCGCCGCGGGGTCCGGGATGGAAGGATTCCGGACCGTGAAGACCTTCGATGAGCTGTTCGCGGAGCTTGCCGAGCGCGCGCGTACCCGTCCCGACGGGTCCGGCACCGTCGTCGCCCTCGACGCCGGGGTGCACGCCCAGGGCAAGAAGGTGCTCGAGGAAGCCGGCGAGGTGTGGATCGCCGCCGAGCACGAGTCCGACGAGCGCCTCGCCGAGGAGATCTCCCAGCTGCTGTACCGGGTGCAGGTGCTGATGCTCGGCCGCGGCCTGTCGACCGAGGACGTCTACCGCTACCTGTGACGGGGTTTCGTGCGGTGCTGGATCGTGCGAAGAACGAGGAGAAGAGCGAAATGCTGCGTGTTGCCGTGCCGAACAAGGGAGCCCTCGCCGCCGCGGCGACGGAGATGCTCGGCGAAGCGGGCTACCGCAAGCGGCATGAGCAGCGCGACCTGACCGTGCTCGACCCGGTGAACGAGGTCGAGTTCTTCTTCCTGCGGCCCAAGGACATCGCCATCTACGTCGGCTCCGGCGAGCTCGACCTCGGCATCACCGGCCGCGACCTCGCGCTCGATTCCGGCGCGCCGGTCGAGGAGGTCCAGGCGCTCGGCTTCGGCGGCTCGACGTTCCGCTACGCCGCCCCGGCGGGCCGGGACTGGAAGCCGGCCGACCTGCACGGCAAGCGGCTGGCGACGTCGTACCCGCGGCTGGTCCGCGACGACCTCGCCCGCCACGGCGTCGAGGCCGAGGTGATCCGCCTCGACGGCGCGGTGGAGATCTCGATCCAGCTCGGCGTGGCGGACGCGATCGCGGACGTCGTCGAGTCGGGCCGGTCGCTGCGGCAGAACAACCTGGTGGCGTTCGGCGACCCGATCTGCGTGTCGGAAGCCGTGCTGCTGCGGCGCCGGGGCACCGAGGAGAGCAAGGCGAAGTCGCAGCTGGCCGCGCGCCTGCGCGGGGTCGTGTTCGCGCAGCAGTACATGATGCTCGACTACGACTGCCCGCGGACGCTGGTGGAGCGCGCGATCGCGATCACGCCGGGCCTGGAGTCGCCGACGGTCGCGCCGCTGGCCGACGACGACTGGGTGGCCGTGCGGGCGATGGTGTCGCGCAAGAAGGTCAACCTCGTCATGGACGAGCTCGCCGAGGTGGGCGCGAAGGCGATCCTGGCGTCGGACATCCGCTCCTGCCGCCTCTGACCAGCCGGCCACAGCCCCCCACCGCATGCAGTGAATGACTCATTCCTGGCGTCCGACGCCAGGAATGAGTCATTCACTGCAGTTCAGCGGGGGCGGTTCGGCTTCTTCGGCAGCAGGTCGTAGAGGCCCTTGCGGGCGCCGTTGTCGTTGACGTTGCGGGCCACCGCGACCTCCGAGATGAAGTCCTCGAAGACGAACTCCTCGTCGGCCGGGACCACCGCCGGCGCGGCGTTCTGCTCCAGGTAGCTGTCGAGCGTTTCGGCGATCTCGCGGAAGGACAGCGCCTGCAACGTCTCCGGCGCGTACGTCGTCACCGGGACGCCGTGCGCCGCCGCCTCGTTCATCACCACGCCCAGCGGCAGGTGCGAGAGCATCGGGATGCCGAAGTCGTACATCTCCTGCAGCGCCGCGGCCGCGTAGTGCGAGATCGGCCGCCGGTACAGGCTCGGCACCAGGCCGAACCACGACAGCGGCTGCCGCCCGACGGTCTGCTCGACGTACCGGACCTGATCGGCCAGCAGCCGCAGCGCGCGGATGCTGGTCTTGTCCGGCTGGACCGGCACCAGGATGCCGTGCGACGCCGCCAGCGCGTTGTTCGTCAGCACGTCCAGCGCGGGCGGGCAGTCGATGACGCAGTGGTCGTAGTTGGCGAACTGGATGACCCGCGCGAGCTGCCAGCCGGGCACGCGGAAGGAGTCGAGCCGCCGGATCAGGTCGAACATCCCCGGTGACGTCGGCACGACGTCGAGCGCGCCACCCTTGCCGAGATTGCTGCGCGGGTGCGGCACGACGAGGTCCTCGATCGGACCCTTCCACGTCTTGGCCAGCGCCTTCGCCAGGCTCGGCCGGTCCGCGGGCACCTCGGACAACCCGAGCATCTCGGTCGTCGCGTGGCCCTGCGGGTCGAGGTCGACCAGGAGCACCCGGCGGCCCATCTCAGCCAGTGCGGCTGCGGTGCCGACGCTCAGTGAGGTCTTGCCGACCCCGCCTTTCTGGTTGACCACCGAGGTGATCTGCATGCCGGAGCGCTCCTCAAGTCGGTCGTTCCGCGAAGGTTATTGGATGCGGGCCCGTTGTGGGTGGCTATCCGCCCCCGGCCTGTCGCGGCCGGACCATCAGCGCCTGTGCGCCGGTGGCCACCGGGCCGTCGCCGTCGTGCAGGATGCTGGTCGCCGTGCCGATGCCGTGCCTGCCGACCAGCGTGACCGCGTCGAGGCCGATCCACTCGCCGGCCGGCGTCCGCCGCAGGTGCACGGTGAGCTCGGAGTTGATGAACCACCACTGCCGCGGGTCGAGGTAGTTGGACACGCCGTTGCCGGAGTCGGCGACGGCGAACAGCCGCTGCAGGCCGCTCGGTTCCTCGCCGTCGACCAGCGGGACGCGCTGGCGGGCCCACACGGCCGCCGGGCCGGGCACGTCCATGGCGCCGCGCACCGCGCGCCACTCGACCGCGTCGAGGTAGCCGCCCTGCCAGCCCTCCGGCCACGACGACTCTTCGACGCTGCCGGCGCCGGGCAGCAGCGGGCCGGCGTCGGTGCCCACCTCCGCGGTGTCGGACGTCGCGATGCGCCACGCCGACGCCCGCGCGACGACGCGCTCGGCGCTCGCCAGCTCGGCCTGCAGGAGCTCGACCGACCGGCCGGGCCGCTCGATCCGGGCCCGCACGGTGAGTTCGGCGACCGGTGCCGGGCCGAGGATCTCGACGGTCACGCGGGCGAGCTCGGCCGGATGCGCGGATTCGACGGATTCGAGGGCCCGGACGAGCAACGCCGACGGCGGGCCGAAGTGCTGGGCGTCCGGGGTCCACGGCCCGGCCGTGTGCCCGGTCGCGGAGAACCGGTCGCCGCCGAGCGGGACGTAGAAGGCGTCGGCCATCAGTCGGCCCGGTCCAGCGGTGTCTCGTCGCCCGCGTCGGGCTCCGGCCAGCCGGGGTATGCGGGCGGGGTGCCGCCGTACTCGGGGCAGTGCGCCTGGTGGTCGCACCAGTTGCACAGCTTGCTCTTGTTCGCCCGGAAGTCGCCGGTCTTGCCCGCCTTGAGGATGGCCTGCCAGATGGCTTCCAGCGTGCGTTCGAAGCGCAGCAGCTCGGCTTCGTCGGGGGTGTAGGCGAGGGACTGGCCATCGGTGAGGTACATGAGTTTGAGCTGGCGCGGCACGATCCCGCGCAGCCGCCAGAGGACCACGGCGTAGAACTTCATCTGGAACATCGCCTTGGCCTCGCCGATCTCGCGCGGCGCGGCACCGGTCTTGTAGTCCACCACCCGGATCTCGCCGGTCGGCGCGACGTCGAGCCGGTCGATGTAGCCGCGCAGCAGGACACCGGAGCCGAGCTCGATCTCGACGTGCAGCTCGCAGGCCTCGGGTTCCAGCCGCCGCGGGTCTTCCAGTTCGAAGTAGGCGTCCAGCAGTTTCTCCGCCGACCGCAGCCAGTCCGCGTGGTCGTCGGGCTTTTCGCCGTCGAACAGTTCGGTCCACTCCGGACGGTCCGCGGAGAGGTCCGTCCACGCCGGGCCGAGCAGCTCCCTCGCCTGCGCCGGAACGCGCTCGGCGGCGGGCAGCGCGAACAGCCGTTCCAGCACCGAGTGGACGAGCGTGCCCCGCAGCTGGGCCTTGGTCGGGACCTCCGGCAGCCGGTCGACCGCGCGGAACCGGTAGAGCAGCGGGCACTGCTTGAAGTCGCTGGCCCGTGACGGCGACAACGCGGGGCGCCGCCGCACCTCGGTGGCGACGGCGGAGGCTGGGGTGTCGGTGGTGACGGTGTCGGCGTCGGGCATGGGCAGAGCGTAACGCCGGGGTCCGACAGTTCCGGCGACCGCAACGCCCGCCACCGCGACAGACCGGACCGGACGACACGCGTACCCCGGCGGACGACACGCGTACGGGATCGGACGACACGGCCGCCCGTCGCCGTGTCGTCCATTCAGGTACGCGTGTCGTCCGGTTGTGTACGCGTGTCGTCCGGTTGCGACACCGGTGGGGGCCGGATCACCCGGTACCCACACCCGGGGCTCTAGGCTCTGCGCATGGCCGCGACCAGTGAGCAGGGCACCGGGGGTACCCGGCAGGCCGTCCGCTCGGACGGCGGCCTCGTGCTGTTCCGGGTCGCCGGGGTGCCGGTGCTGCTCGCGCCGTCCTGGTGGGTCGGCTCTTTGGTCGTCGTCGTGCTCTACGCGCCGCTGGTCGGGCGGCTGCTCCCGGACGCTTCGGCCACGACGTCGTGGCTGCTGGCCGGCGCGTTCGCGCTGCTGCTAGGCCTGTCCGTGCTCGCGCACGAGCTCGGGCACTGCCTGGTCGCGCTGCGGCTGGGAATCCCGGTGCGGCGGCTGCGGCTCTTTCTCCTCGGCGGCCTGTCCGAAGTGGCCCGCACCCCGAAACGCCCGGGTGACGAAGGCCTGGTCGCCGCCGCCGGTCCCGCCGTGTCGCTGCTGCTCGGCGGCTTCTGCGGGCTGCTGATGTTCGCCGTGCCCCCGGACGGCGCGGTCTGGCTCCTGGTGGCCGAATGCGCGGTGGCGAACCTCGCCGTCGGCGTGTTCAACCTGCTGCCCGGACTGCCCCTCGACGGCGGCCGGCTGGTCCGTGCCGGCGTCTGGGCGGTCACCGGCACCCGGGCCAAGGGCACGCGCGCGGCGGTCGCCGGCGGCGCGGTCGTGGCCGCGGGGCTGCTGGTCTGGGCCTTGTGGGGCCTGGCGACCGCGAGCCCCGACCGCTGGCTGCGGCTGGGCGTCTGCGTCGTGACGGCGTGGTTCGTGGTCCTCGGCGCCCGCTCCGAGCTGGCCGCCGAAGCCCGCCGCACGTGGCCGGAAGGCCTGGTCCTCGACGAGCTGGTCCGGCCGGTGCTGCAGCTGCCCGCCGAAAGCCCGGTGTCGGACGCGCTGGCCGCGTCGGCCGGCCGGGGCGTGGTCCTGGTCCGCGCCGACGGCGTGGCGGCCGGGCTCCTGGACGTCGGCGCGGCGGAGCGGCTCGCGAGCTCCTCGCCGCACGCCCCGGCCGAGTTCGCGGCCGAACCGATCCGGGCCGAGACCGTGCTGCTCGCGTCGGAGCCGGGGGAGGACGTCGTCGAGCGGGTCCGCGAGACCGCGGCGTGGCAGTTCCTCGTGGTCGACGACGAGGGCCGCCCGGCGGGCGTGCTGCGCCGGGACGACCTGCGGGCCGCCCTGAACCGCCGTACCCGCTGAGCCCCCGGCCCGCGCGGCCTGCGAAGATCTGGCGTCGGCCAAACGGGTTACCAGCCGGCCAAAAGCAGGCCGGCCCCCCGAGCGGGAAGCCACTTTCGCCACGAAAGCCATCCGGCCGTGACTGTGGTCGGATGGGTAACGAACAACGCAGTACAGCAGGAGGAAGTGTTGTCGGTCAGCGGACCGTTTCGCGCGGGTGATCGGGTGCAGTTGACCGACTCGAAGGGGCGGCACTACACCCTGACGCTGGCCGCCGGTGGTGAGTACCACACCCACCGCGGCGGCTTGGCCCACGACGACCTGATCGGCCGTCCCGAAGGGTCGGTGGTCACGTCCGCGGGCGGGTCGACCTACCTCGCGCTGCGCCCCCTGCTGCCGGACTACGTGCTTTCGATGCCCCGCGGCGCGCAGGTGATCTACCCGAAGGACGCGGCGCAGATCGTGATGTGGGGCGACATCTTCCCCGGCGCGCGCGTGCTCGAGGCGGGTGCCGGGTCCGGCGCGCTGACGTGCTCGCTGCTGCGCGCGGTCGGCCCGGCCGGGCAGGTGCACTCCTACGAGATCCGCGACGACCACGCCGAACACGCCGAGCGGAACGTGGTGAAGTTCTTCGGCGAGAAACCGGCCAACTGGTCGCTCACGGTGGCCGACCTGGCTTCGCACGAGGGCGAGGTCGACCGCGTCGTGCTGGACATGCTGGCGCCGTGGGACCAGCTGCCGAACGTGGCCGCCCACCTCGTGCCGGGTGGGGTGCTGACGGTCTACGTCGCGACGGTGACGCAGCTTTCGCGCGTCACGGAGTCGCTGCGCGAGCAGCAGTGCTGGACCGAGCCCGAGTCGTGGGAGACGCTGATGCGCCCGTGGCACGTGGTGGGGCTGGCGGTCCGCCCGGACCACCGGATGGTGGCGCACACGGCCTTCCTGCTCACGGCGCGCCGGCTGGCGGACGGCACCGTGTCCCCGCGGGTCTCGCGGCGCCCCAGCAAGGGCAAAGGCTGAGGGCAGTGCCGCCGCGCCGCAAGGCCGGGTTCGCGGTGCCCGCGGTCGTGGTCGCCGTCCTGGTGGTGCTTTGCGTGGGCTTCGCGCCGTCCTGGCTCGTCGGCAACGCACCCGGGCTGGGCGCGGCGGACCGGCTGAAGGCCGTGAACGACGTCCGCGCCACCCTGCTGCAGGCGCTCGGCGGTCTGCTGGCGCTGGCCGGGGTCGGGCTGGGCGCCGTCCTGACGTCGCGGCAGCTGCTGCTCAACCGCGAGAGCCGGTCCATCGACCTGTTCACCAAGGCGATCGACCAGCTCGGTGCCGAGCAGGAGCCGACGCGGCAGGGCGCGGTCTACGCGCTGGAGCAACTGGCGGACCTCGACGCGCGGTACCGCGGGCACATCCACGCGCTGCTCACGTCCTTCATCTGCTCCCGGGCGCCGTGGGAGCCGGGGACGCCGCGTCGCGAAGGCGGTCCGGCCGGCGACGTCGCGGCCGCGATCGGCGCGCTGCGCCGCGGCGGGATGATCGAACCGGGCGCGGCGTCCGAGCTGGAACGGGTCGACCTGCGGGACGCCGACCTGACCGGCCTCGCGATCCCCGGGGTCTGTTTCGTGGGGGCGAACCTGGAGGGCGCGGTGTTGCGGAACGCGACCCTGACCGGCGCGACCCTGACCGGCGCGCTCCTGCGGGACGCGGATCTGCGCGGGGCCGACCTCACCACGGCCGACCTGGCGGATGCGGACCTGACCGGAGCCCTCGCCGACGCGGCCACCCGCTGGCCCGAGGGGTTCACGCCGCGCGGCACGCTCCGGCGGACGCAGCCCTGACCGGCGCCGGGTGGGTTAGCCCGGTACGCACCAGCGGCCGTTCTCCTTGTGCAGCGGAAAGGGCGTGTCCTTGGTGCCGCCCGCCGCTTCGACGTGCACCTTCGCCGTCGCGGACTCGCCGCGCAGCTCCGGGGGTGCGGCCAGCTTCGCCGTGACCGGGCCGGCCGCGTCCCACGTTCGCTGGAGGCCGGCCAGCGCCTCGGCGGTCTGCGGGCGGCACGTGAGCTTGCCGAACGCCGCCGAGTCGTGGCGGGTGATCGCGTCGACGATCGCGCGGGCCAGGACCGCCACCGCCGCGGTGTCGGCCTCGTCGGGGGCCGGGGACGGGGCCGACGGGCGGGCCGGCGGCGACGGCTTGTCCGACGCCGGAGGTGGGGAGCCGGCCGGGGCGACGAGCAGCAGCCCGAGCACGACGCCCGCCCCGGCCACGCCGAGCAGCACGAGCCCGGCGGCCAACGCGCGGTTCACCGCCGCCGGGTGCTCACGAGCCGTCCGCGTGGACGTTCGACAGGCACCAGAGCCCGGATTCCTTCTGCGCCGACATCGTGCCGACCTTGGTCTTGCTGCCGTCGGTGGCCGAGTAGCGGACGGTGGCCTTGTCGCCGGTCTCCTCCGGGGTGCCGGTCAGCTTCACCGTGACCTTCGGGATCTCGCCCGTGGTGCCCTCGTAGACGCTGCGGCAGATGGTGTCGCCGAGGGCCTTCTCGTCGCCCGCGTTGTAGGCCGCGAGGGTCGAGTCGAACAGCTCCTGGGAGCTGGCCTTGCCACCGGGCGCCGGGCCGCCGCCCGCGGGCTTGGTGCTCTTCGTCGTCGGGCTGGTCGGTGCGGTGCTCTTGGGCTTCGGGGTGGACGCCTTCGGCGCCGTCGTCGGAGCCGCCGAGCTGCTGGCCGCGGGCGGTGCGGCGGTCTTCTGGTCGTCGCCGTTCAGGAGGACGAACGCGGTCACGCCGCCGCCGACGAGCACCACCGCGGCCGCCGCGATGCCGACGATCAGGCCGGTCTTCTTCTTGGGCGGGGGCGCTTCGCCGAAGCCGCCGCCGTACGGGTCGTGGCCGAAGGACTGCGGCGGCTGGCCCCACTGGTCCTGCTGGCCGTACGGCGGGTAGCCCGGCTGGGCCTGAGGGCCCGTCTGCGGCGGGTAACCACCCTGGCCGGGCTGGTCGTACGGCCCCGGCTGCCCGTACTGCTGGGTGCCGCCCTCGTACCCGCCGGGCTGGCCGTACTGCTGAGTGCCGCCGTCATAGCCGCCGGGCTGGCCGTACTGCTGCGTGCCGTCGTACGGGCCGGGCCGGCCGAACTGCTGGGTGCCGCCGTAGCCGGGCTGGGGCTGGGGACCGCTCTGGGGGTAACCGCCGCCCTGCTGCGGCTGGCCGTACGGCCCGGGCTGCTGCCCGTAACCGTCGGGCTGCTGGCCGTAGCCGCCCGGGTGCTGCGGCGGGTAGGTCATGACTGGTGCCCCCTAGCGTTCCTTCGATAGCGCCCGGCCATCGGGGCCGGCACGGCGTCGCCCGATGCTAGCCACCGGGCTGTCCCGCCGCGCGGTTAGGGCGGAACTGGCCGGAATTGCCCGGATCCCGGGCGGGGTTGGCGCTCTCGCGGGCGGGGTACTCCCGACGTGCTTGCTTCCTCTCGGCCCGGACGGACCCGTCACACGCCTGCGCCACGGCACCGAAATGGCCTCTTGCGCTGCGGGAATGTCCGTGCTGGGGGTGGCAGGCAAACCGCGACGCGCCGATCTTGTGATGCGGAAAGGCCTTTTCTTGTCGGTGATCGCCGGTACCGTGGAATGAAAAGCACTCCGAGGAGGTGCCCGATGCATCATGACCTTCCCGGAGGTCGGCGCGAGGAGGCCGACCCTTCAGCAACATCCGGAGCTGGGACGACGGCGGACGAGCAGGCTCGGCAGATCCGTTTTCTCGAGGAAGAAGTGGCGCTGCTGCGCCGCAAACTGACGGACTCGCCACGGCAGAACCGTGTTCTCGAACAGCGGCTCGCCGAGGCCTCGGAAAGGGTGAGCCAGCTCACCGAACGCAACACGAAACTGGTCGAAACCCTGCGCGAAGCGCGAGGACAGCTCCTCGCCCTCCGCGAGGAGGTCGACCGGCTGGCCCAGCCACCGTCCGGGTACGGCGTCTTCGTCGAGGCGTACGAGGACAACACGGTGGACGTCTTCACGGCCGGCCGGAAGATGCGGGTGTCGGTGTCGCCCGCGGTCGAGCTCTCTTTGTTGCGACGCGGCCAGGCGCTGCGGCTCAACGAGGCGCTCACCGTGGTCGAGGCCGGCGGCTTCGAACGCACCGGCGAGGTGTGCGCGTTGCGTGAGGTGCTCGCCGCCGACGTCGAGGGCGGCAGCCTTCGCGCGCTGGTGGTCGGGCACGCGGACGAAGAGCGGGTGGTCCTGCTCTCCGACCTGCTGGCCGAGCAGCCGCTCAAGCCGGGCGACTCGCTGCTGGTCGACTCCAAGGCCGGCTACGCGTACGAGCGCGTGCCGAAGGCGGAGGTCGAAGACCTGGTGCTGGAGGAGGTGCCCGACGTCCGCTACGAGGACATCGGCGGCCTCACCCGGCAGATCGAGCAGATCAGGGACGCGGTCGAGCTGCCGTTCCTGCACGCCGACCTGTACCAGGAGTACCAGCTGCGTCCGCCCAAGGGCGTCCTGCTCTACGGCCCGCCGGGCTGCGGCAAGACGCTCATCGCCAAGGCGGTGGCGAACTCGCTGGCCAAGAAGGTGGCGGCGGCGCGGGGCGACAACGAGGACGGGAAGTCCTACTTCCTGAACATCAAGGGTCCCGAGCTGCTCAACAAGTTCGTCGGGGAGACCGAGCGGCACATCCGCCTGATCTTCCAGCGGGCGCGGGAGAAGGCCTCCGAGGGCACCCCGGTGATCGTGTTCTTCGACGAGATGGACTCGATCTTCCGGACCCGTGGGTCGGGCGTGTCGTCCGACGTCGAGACCACGATCGTGCCGCAGCTGCTGTCGGAGATCGACGGTGTCGAAGGCCTGGAGAACGTCATCGTCATCGGCGCCTCCAACCGCGAAGACATGATCGACCCGGCGATCCTGCGGCCGGGCCGGCTCGACGTCAAGATCAAGATCGAGCGTCCGGACGCCGAAGGCGCGAAGGACATCTTCTCCAAGTACCTGGCCGAAGGCCTGCCGATCCACGCCGACGACCTCGCCGAGTTCGGCGGGGACCCGAAGGCGACGTTCGACGCGATGATCCAGCACACCGTCGAGCGGATGTACGAGGAGAGCGACGAGAACCGGTTCCTCGAGGTGACCTACGCCAACGGGGACAAGGAAGTCCTGTACTTCCGCGACTTCAACTCGGGCGCGATGATCCAGAACATCGTGGACCGGGCGAAGAAGTCGGCGATCAAGTCGGTGCTGGAGACCAAGCAGCCGGGTCTCCGCGTGCAGCACCTGCTCGACGCGATCGTCGACGAGTTCGCGGAGAACGAGGACCTGCCCAACACCACCAACCCGGACGACTGGGCCCGGATCTCCGGCAAGAAGGGCGAGCGGATCGTCTACATCCGCACGCTCGTCACCGGCAAGAACCAGGACTCGGGGCGGGCGATCGACACCGCCACGAACACCGGTCAGTACCTGTAGGGGTTCGAACGCACGATGGGGCGGCCGCTTCGGCGACCGCCCCGGCGGTCGAGGCGGGTGGGGTCTGCTTGCGGAAAGCGCAAGCCGACCTCGCCCGCGTCGTGTCGTTTGGGGGTGCAACCCCCAAACCCCGCCCGGGGGGCAAGCCCCCGGACCCCCGGTGTGGTCACTTCACGTCGGCGAGTTCGGCTTCGGCCGGGGTTGCGCGGCGCAGGCGCAACTTTCCGTGGGCCGCCAGGATTCCGGCGATCACCAGCAGCGCCCCGGCCGGCTGGTTCCAGCTCACCGGCTCGCCCAGCACCAGCACGCCGAGCAGCACTCCGACCACCGGCGTCAGGTACGTCACCGCCGAGGCGTTGGCGGCGCCCCAGGCCGCGATGATCCGGGTGTTCCAGACATACGCGAGGCCCGTGCCGAAGACGCCGAGCGCCACCATGCTCCCCACCACGGGCAGGCTCAGGTGCACCGGCGTCACCGCGATCACCGGGGTCAGCAGGCCCAGGATCACCGTCGCCGACGCCGTCTGCCCGAACGCGACGACCACCGGATCCGTCCCACGGGGTGAGAGGAACCGGCGCATGTAGACGAAACACGCGCCGTAACACGTCGTCGCGCCGAGGCAGGCGAGCTGGGCCGTCAGCTGGTGCGACACGTCGATGCCGTGCCACACCCCGACGATCGTGAGCACGCCGGCGAACCCGAGCAGCAGGCCGAGCACCCGCGGCGGCGTGAACCGCTCCTCCGGCAGTGCCGCGGCCGCCAGCAGCATCGTGACCAGCGGCGTCGTCGCGTTGAAGATGCTGGCCAAGCCGGACGGGATGTACTGTTCCGCCCACGAGAACAGCAGGAACGGCACCACGCACAACAGCACCGACACGACCGCGAGGTGCCCCCACAGCACCGGGTCGCGGGGGAGCGGCCGCCGGCGCACCACCAGCACGGCCGCCAGCGCCAACGCCCCCAGCGCGACCCGGGCCAGCGCGACCTGGCCGGGGGAGAGTCCGCCGAGACCCACCTTGATGAACAGGAAACTCGCACCCCACACCACCGCCAGCAGTGCGAACCGCACCGTGACCCCGAACTCCACCCGTCGCATGGGCGCAGTCAATCCGGCGAACAGCCCCGAAGCCAGCGGTTTTCCGACCTCACGGTGTGTATAACGACCTATACTGCCGGGTATAGGATGCACTCCATGGTGGGGAGAACCGGACGGCGGTGGCAGGAAGCCGTCATCCACGTCGCGAACCGGGTCACCGGACCGCCGCTGCCGGAGGACCTGGACGTCACGATCCACTTCCACCCGGAACGGCTGGTGGGGGCGGTGCCGCTGCTGCGGCACTGGCTGGCCGACGGTGTCTACCGCTCCCAGTTCGAGACCGGCACGGGCAACGGCGGCCTGACCGCGCACCCCGGCGGGGCCCGGTGGCACTGGGAGCACCGGATGTTCGGTGGCGTCTACGACGAGCTGCCGCCGTCGCTGCGGCCGAAGTACGGCTCGCTCAACCACCGCCGCCGCCCGGCAGGCGGTTCGGTCCGGTTCGGTTCGGCGCACTTCCGGCTCAAGCGGGAAGTGCTGGGACGCACGACGTTCTGCTACCCGGACAGCTTCCACGAGCCAGCGCACTTCGGCACGGCCGCGCACATGCCGCTGATCCCGCTGGTCGAGGCGGACGCTCCCGACGAGCTCGACGACTACATCGAAGCCCACGTCCACGGCCCGCTGCGGCTGCCGGACGACGTCGCGGCCCTGGTACTGGACCCGTCCTTCCGCGGCACCGACGTCGAGGCGGCGGCCGCCGGCTTCCGGTTCCCGACGTACTGGCACCACGGGTTCCGGCTCCCGGTGGCGGAGCTCGCCGAGCACGCGGACTACCGTGGCGAGGACGCCGTGCGGGCCGGCGAAGACATCGCCGAGGACGGGTGGCTGGACGCCCGCGTCATCGGCGACGCCGTCCGCGCCGGCCGGCACGACCCCCAGGTGCTCAAGCGCGTGTGGCACTGCACCGCGCGGTTCGGCCTACGCGGGTAGCAGCGCCTCGGCCAGCCGCCGCCAGTGCGGCATGGCCGAGGTGCCCGGCTCGACCCCGATGACCTGGACGCCGACGTGGTCGGCGCCCGCGTCGAGGTGCCTGCCCAGCTTCGCGGTGATCGTCTCGAGGTCGCCCCAGAACACGAGGTCGTCGACGAGGCGATCGCTGCCACGGCCGCCGTCGAGGTCCGCCGGCGCGTAACCGAGCCGCCGGAACTTGGCGACGTTGTACTCCGAGGTGAGGTAGACGTGCAGGTGGGCGCGGGCGATCTCCCGCGCCTTGACCGGGTCGGTTTCGAAGAGCACGGCGTGCTCGACGCCGAGGAACGGGCCGGCGCCGAGGATCTCCCGCGCCTGGGCCGTGTGCTCCGGGGTCACGTGGTAGGTGTGCGCGCCCGCCGACCGGTCCCGGGCCAGTGCCAGCATCTTCGGGCCGTACGCCGCGAGCAGCCGGCGCATCGGGGCGCGCGGGGCGGGGTTGACGTCCGTGTCGACGTCCAGCGCGTCGAGGTAGTCGTTCATCGCCCGAAGCGGCTTCGCGCCGGGCTTTCCGGCGCCGAAGCCGAGGCCCAGCAGGTGGCGGTCCGGGTACGCGTCCGCCAGCAGCAGGGCCGCGCCGCGGGTCCACTGCGGCTCGCGCGACCAGATCTGCGCGATGCCGTTGACGACGGTGAGGCGTTCGGTGGCCGAGAGCAGGAACCCGGCGTGCGTCAGGGCTTCCCGCCCCTCACTCTCCGGGATCCAGACCGCCGGCCAGCCGAGTTCTTCCAGTTCCCGCACCGAATCCCGGATCAGGCCGGCCGGCTGGTCCTCGAAGTCGAACGTCCAGATCCCGTAGCGGCCGAGCCGCGTGTTCCCGATCGTGCTCATGGATCGAAGTATCGCAGATTATCGATATGAACGACCAGTCAGGCGGCGAACCGGGGGAGGGGAGCGGTCAGAGAGAGCGGCCGAGGGTGGCGACGAGCTCGGCGATCCGGGCTTCGTCCCGCTTGTAGTGCGTCCACTTGCCGACGCGGGTCGCGCGCACCAGCCCGGCGCGCTGCAGCAGCGCCATGTACGCCGACACGGTCGACTGCGCGAGCCCCAGCTTCTCCTGGATGTGGCTCACGCACACACCGACCTCGACCGGGTCGGCGATCGCCCGGTCCACCGGGAAGTGCCGCTCGGGATCCCGCAGCCACCGCAGCACCTGCAGCCGCACCGGGTTCGCGAGCGCCTTGAACACGTCGAGCAACTGCTCGACCTCGACCTGGGATCCGGTGCGCGTCATCATGGTGTCGCTACCAGTATATCGGCGTATAACGACCTATACTCACCGGCGTGACGGAAGAAACCCGGCCCCGCGCGCCCATCACCGAAACCGCCGTCCTGGCCTGGCTGGAGACGACGGCCGCCGCCGTCGAGGCGGGGGAGGTGAGCGCCCAGGAACTCATCGACATGCTCGGCGAGCTGCGCCGCGCGTCCGCGGCCTGCGCCGACGCCTCGGACTGGCTGCTGCTCGCGGCCCGTGAAGGCGGCGCCAGCCTGCGGCAGATCGCCCCCGTTTTCGGCAAGGGCTACGTCCGGGCCCCGGCCGCGCGCCTGGAGAAGCTCCACCGCCAAGCCCAGACCGCGGGTCAGTGGCTGGCCATCCTGCGGCACAAGCAGACCGCATGAGCGTCGACCGCATCGCCCTCGGCCTGGCGGCGCTCGGCCGTCCGGCGTACATCAACCTGGGGCGGGAGGGGGCGCTGCCGCCGGTGCGGGACGTCGCTTCGATGCGCGCGGCGACGTTCGCGGTGCTCGACGACGCCTACGCCGCGGGCGTCCGGCACGTCGACGTCGCCCGCTCCTACGGGCGCTCCGAGGAGTTCCTGGCCGGCTGGCTCGCCGAGCGCGGGCACCCGGGCGTCGAGATCTCGAGCAAATGGGGCTACGCCTACGTCGGACAGTGGCGGCTCGACGCCGACGTGCACGAGGCGAAGGAGCACTCGGCGGCGCGATTCGCCACGCAGTGGGCGGAAACCCTGGCGCTGCTGGGGGATCGGGTCGGCCTCTACCAGGTGCATTCGCTCACTGTGGACAGTCCGCTCTTCGCCGACGAGCCGTTGCTCGAAGCCCTCGCGGAGCTGTCCGCGAACGGGGTCGCGGTCGGGTTTTCGACGTCCGGGCCGGCCCAGGCGGACGCGATCGAGCGGGCGTTCGCGCTGGAAGTGGCCGGGCGGCCGGTGTTCTCGGCGGTGCAGTCGACGTGGAACGTCCTCGAGCCGTCCGCCGGGCCGGCCCTGGCTGCGGCGCACGCCGCCGGGAACCGGGTGCTGGTCAAGGAAACCCTGGCCAACGGGCGGCTGGCGGTCGAAGCCCCGGCCGCGGTCCGGGAGATCGCCGCCGCGCACGGGACCGGGCCGGACGCGGTCGCGGTGGCCGCGGTGCTGGCGAACCACTGGGCGGACCGGGCGGTCATCGGCCCGGCGAGCCCGGCGCAGCTCGCGGCGAACCTGCAGGCCACGGCGGTGGACCTGACCGCGGCCGAACGGGATGCGCTGGCCGCGCTCGCCGAGGAGCCCGGGGCGTACTGGCGACACCGGTCCTCGTTGGAGTGGGACTGAGGGGCTGCATTACCCTTCGCAGGCACGCCACGGACGACGGGAGGCCGGAGCAGGTGCGTCATCGGCAGGTGGTCGCGTTGGCCGCGGTCGCGTTGGTCGGCCTCACGGGCTGCGACGGGCCCGACCCGGACAACCTCGAGACGTACTACGACGATCCGGTCCCCACGTCTTCGACCACTCCGGCACCCACGGAAACCCCGGTGAGCCCCGCGAAGGCGGCGGCGCCGGCGACGACGGCGGCACCCGATCCGGGCGTGGACGCGGCGCAGGCGTTGCTGTCCGACGCCGACGTCGCCGGAGAAGGCGTCCAGCCGGGCTCGGGTGGGGCCGCGGGGTGCCTGGCGGACGGCCCGTCGGCGGGCAGCCGGACCGCGACCTGGCGCTATGCCAGCGGGTCGGTGCTGAGCCACCGCGTCGTGGTGTTCCCGGACCGATCAGCCGCCCGGGCCGTCGCGGAAAACGAGTGCGCGGGCAAGACGGTGAGTGTCCCGGTCCAATCCGGGGTCGAGCGGCAGCAGGCCTGGTGCGACGGCAAGACCTGCACGGTCTTGCTGGCCAAGGGAACGCTGGTGTCCGAGCTGACCGTCTCGGCGAGCACGGAGGCCCGGGCGATCGACGCGGCGAAGCGCCTGCTGCCCGCGATGACGGCGAAGCTGGCTGCTCAGCCGTAGCGGCGGAACCATTCCTGGACGCCTTCGCGGCCGTCGGGGATGAAGGGCAGCTCCGGAGCCGGGTCGTCGACCCAGGCCCGCAGCTCGGCCAGGGTGATCCAGCGGCCTTCGACGATCTCCTCGGCCTGGTGGTGGATCGGGCCGTCCCAGCGGACTTCGAAGGCGAAGTTGTGGCAGCGGTTGCGGCCGTCGTCGTAGACCGTGGTGAACAGGGGCACGGGTTCCACTCCCTGGACACCGAGTTCCTCGGCGAGTTCGCGGCGGGCGCACTCGGCCGGGGTCTCGCCGGCGGCCACCACGCCCCCGGCCCAGCAGTCCCAGGTGGAGGGGAAGACGTCCTTCCCGGGCGTGCGGAGGTGCACGTAGACCGCGCTTCCGTCACCCGAACGGACCAGGACCACGCCGGCGGCGTGCCACAGGCCTTCGCGGCGGAGGCGGGCGCGGCGGGTGGTGCCGACCACCGAGCCGGCCTGGTCATAGAGGGCAACGAGTTCGTCACTGCCTGGCATGGGTGCATCGTTCCACTAGGACGACCCCGTAGGGTGGTGACATGCGGCGGATCATGGGAACCGAAGTCGAGTACGGCATCTCCGTGCCGGGCGACGCGACGGCGAACCCGGTACTCACCTCCACCCAGGTCGTGCTGGCCTACGCGGCGGCGGCCGACATCCCGCGCGCCCGGCGGGCGCGGTGGGACTACGAGGTGGAGAGCCCGCTGCGGGACGCGCGCGGGTTCGACCTGACCGGCCCGAGCGGCCCGGGGCACGACCCGGACGTCGAAGACCTGGGGGCGGCGAACGTCATCCTCACCAACGGGGCGCGGCTGTACGTCGATCACGCGCACCCGGAGTACTCGGCACCCGAGGTGACGAACGCGCGGGACGCGGTCATCTGGGACAAGGCCGGCGAGCGGGTGATGGAGGAAGCGGCGATGAAGGCCGCTTCCGTGCCGGGTCAGCCGCAGCTGCAGCTGTACAAGAACAACGTCGACGGCAAGGGCGCGAGCTACGGCACGCACGAGAACTACCTGTGCGCGCGGTCGACGCCGTTCACCGCCATCATCGCGGGGCTGACGCCGTTCTTCGTTTCGCGCCAGGTGGTGACCGGCTCGGGCCGGCTCGGGATCGGCCAGCAGAGCGAAGAGGCCGGGTTCCAGCTCTCCCAGCGTGCGGACTACATCGAGGTCGAGGTCGGCCTGGAGACCACGCTCAAGCGCGGGATCATCAACACCCGCGACGAGCCGCACGCGGACGCGGACAAGTACCGGCGGCTGCACGTCATCATCGGCGACGCGAACATGTCGGAGTACTCGACGTACCTGAAGGTCGGGACGACGGCGCTGGTGCTGGACCTGATCGAGTCGGGCATCCGGTTCGACGACCTGAAGCTCGACGAGCCGGTCAAAGCGGTGCACCAGATCAGCCACGACCCGACGCTGAAGACGCAGGTCGCGCTGGCCAACGGCAAGAAGTACACCGGGCTGGACCTGCAGTTCGCCTACCACGAGATCGCCTCGCAGAACCTGGAGCGCACCGGCGCCGACCAGGCCTCGAAGGAGGTCCTGCGGGTCTGGGGCGAGATCCTGGACGCCCTGGCGCGCGACCCGCAGGAGTGCGCGGACCGGCTGGACTGGCCGGCGAAGCTGCGGCTGCTGGAGGGCTACCGCCAGCGGGACAACCTGGCCTGGGGCGCGCCGCGGCTGCGGCTGGTCGACCTGCAGTATTCGGACGTGCGGCTGGCGAAGGGCCTGTACAACCGGCTCGTCACCCGCGGGTCGATGAAGCGGCTGGTCACCGAGGAGGAGGTGCTGGCCGCGGTGACGACACCCCCGTCGGACACGCGGGCCTACTTCCGGGGCCGGGCGCTGGAGAAGTACGCGACGTCGATCGCGGCGGCTTCGTGGGATTCGGTCATCTTCGACGTGGGCAAGGAGTCGTTGGTGCGGATCCCGACCCTGGAGCCGCTGCGGGGCACGAAGGCGCACGTCGGCAAGTTGCTGGACAACGCGGCGACGGCGGAGGAGCTCGTGGAGGCGCTCACCGGTTCGGACTAGGCGGGACGCACCAGCGATCGCGGCGTGACCCCGAATGTCGGGGCCGCTGGGTAGGCTAGGAAACATCAGCCACACCGGGAGGCGAGATGGCCCAGGAAAAGATCGAAAAGCACGGCGGTGGTGACTCCGACGAGGAGTTCGACGACACCGGCGCGGCGGGTCAGGAGCGGCGCGAGAAGCTCGGCGAGGACGTGGACACGATCCTCGACGAGATCGACGACGTGCTCGAAGAGAACGCCGAGGACTTCGTCCGGGCCTACGTGCAGAAGGGCGGCGAATAGCCGCTCGGGCGCACTGCGCCCTTGCCGACCGTTCAGCCGGCGGCCGGGGTTCCGCGTGGCGTCCTGCGCGCGGGGCCTCCGGCCCGCACAGATGGGATTTTTGAGCACGTATGGACAACACCAGGGGCATCTCGGGTCCCGCGCTGCCTGCGGCGTACTTCTCCTCGGCGACGTCGTCGTTTTCGGACTTCCTGCGCGTGCAGGCGCCGGAGCTGCTGCCCGAGCGGCGCGTGTCGCCGGGCGCGGCTGAGCTGGGCATCCCGCACGGGACGACGATCGTCGCGTGCACGTTCGCCAGCGGTGTGCTGATCGCGGGTGACCGGCGGGCGACGTCGGGGAACCTGATCGCGAGCCGCGACATCGAAAAGGTGCACGTCACCGACGAGTATTCGGCGGTCGGCATCGCGGGCACGGCGGGGCTGGCCGTGGAGATGGTGCGGCTGTACGCGGTCGAGCTGGCGCACTACGAGAAGATCGAGGGCGTTTCGCTGTCGCTGGACGGCAAGACGAACAAGCTGGCCGGGATGGTCAAGGCGAACCTCGAGATGGCGATGGCCGGGCTGGCGGCGATCCCGCTGTTCGTCGGGTACGACCTGGAGGCCGAGGACGCCAAGCACGCCGGGCGGATCGTGTCGTACGACGCCGCGGGCGGGCGTTACGAGGAGAACGGCGGTTACGCGGGCATCGGCTCGGGGTCGCTGTTCGCGAAGTCCGCGCTGAAGAAGCTGCACGACCCGGACGCCGACGTCGAGGGCGCGGTGCGCGTCGCAGTGGAGGCGCTGTACGACGCAGCGGACGACGACACCGCCTCGGGCGGCCCGGACCTGGTGCGCCGGATCTTCCCGAGCGTCGTGACGATCACCGCCGAGCGCGGCGCCGTGCAGCTGTCGGAGTCCGAGACGGCGGCGGTGGCCGAAGCCGTGGTGGCCGGGCGGATCGAGCGCCAGCAGCGCCGGCTGTCCTGACCGGAGCCGGACCAGTGAACGTTGGAACACCGAAAGACCTGGAGCGCACACCGTGACGATGCCGTTGTATGCCTCTCCCGAGCAGCTGATGCGGGAGCGTTCCGAGCTGGCGCGCAAGGGCATCGCGCGCGGCCGGAGCGTGGTGGTGCTGAAGTACTCGGGTGGCGTGCTGTTCGTGGCGGAGAACCCGTCGGCGACGCTGCACAAGGTCTCCGAGATCTACGACCGGATCGGCTTCGCCGCGGTCGGGCGCTACAGCGAGTTCGAAAACCTGCGCGTGGCGGGCATCCGCCACGCGGACCTGAAGGGCTACCAGTACGACCGGCGTGACGTGAGCGCCCGGGCGCTGGCGAACGCGTACGCGGCGACGCTGGGCAGCATCTTCACCGAGCAGCTCAAGCCGTTCGAGGTGGAGGTCTGCGTCGCGGAGGTCGGCGCGAGCGCGGCGGAGGACCAGCTGTACCGGCTGACCTACGACGGCTCGATCTTCGACGAGCCGCAGTACATCGTGATGGGCGGCCAGAACGAGAAGATCGCGGCCAAGCTGAAGGAGACGTTCGAGGACGGCCTGGACCTGCAGGCGGCCCTGGGCGTGGCGGTGGCGGCGCTGCGAACGCCGACCCAGCCGGCCCCATCGACGACTTCGGCGGGCTCGTCGGCTTCATCGGCGAACGCATCGGCGAACGGCAACGGCGACGCGGACCCGATCAAGCTGGAGGTGGCGGTCCTGGACCGCGACCGCCCCCGCCGCTCGTTCCGCCGCTTGACGGGCACGGCGCTGGACACGCTCCTCCCGGTCCCGGACCCCCAGGGCGAGGAGCCGGAGAGCAAGCCCGAAGGCGACTGACGACGGAAGCGGGGGGGGGGGGGGGGGGGGGGGGGCCCCCCCCCCCCCCCGGGGTGTGGGGCGGGGGCCCCCCGGGGGGGGCCCCCCGGCCCCCCCCCCCCCCGCCGCCCCCCCCGCCCCCCCCCCCCCCCCCCCCCCGGCCCCGCCAGCCGGGGGGGGGGGGGGGGGGGGGGGGGGGCCCCCCCCCCCCCCCGCTCTTGTTTCGCTCAGGTCAGCCGCGGGTGAGGAACGCGCGGAAAGCCACAGCCGAGGCCGCCCTCCGGTCACACCCCCCTGCCGACCGATACGCAGCCGCCTCAGCGGCCGCCAGGCCGTGTCAAGGCACGCTTTCCCGCCTTGACACGGCCTGACGGCCGCTGAACAATCCGGCGTTCGGGCCGGCGGGAAGAATCCGGCAGGGCCAACCGACCTCGACACGGCTTACTCCGGCAGGGCCAACCCCGGCAGAAGCTCCAGCCGAGCTCAGGACGTAGCAGGAGAAGTCCGAAAGTTCTGGTCAGCAAAAGCCAGCAGATACGGCAGAGTAGCCCGAGCAGTGTGCCAGGTGTGGTTGAACCCCCGTTCAGCATGCACCACCGCCTCCTGCCCCCGAGCATGCAGAGCATCAGCAATGCGGCGCGCCGTCGAGACATCGGTCGGCGCACCGGTCCCGACCGCGAGCATCACCGAAATCGGCGCCGGGAACTTCATCGTCGGCAGGTACTTGCGAGGCGTGTTGGCCACGATGGCGGCTCGGTTCCCGTCGAGGATGCCGACCGAGTCGTTGAGGTCGTCGTAGGGCAGGGCGATCACCAGGGTGGCGAACTCGTCGACGTGGTGGAGGCCGATGTTGAGCGCCCCGAAGCCGCCGCCGGACATGCCGCCCAGCGCCCGGTGGGTGCGGTCGGCGAGCGTGCGGTAACGCTGGTCGACGGCCGGGACCACGGTGCCGGCCAGGTAGCTCTCCAGCTGCGGCCCGCCGGGGATGTTCAGGCACTCCCAGTCGGTGCTGGGGTTGCCGGCGGTGAGGTCGACGCTGACCACGATCATCGGCGCGATGACGTTGGCCTGCTGGAGCGCCAGGAGCGAGCCGGGGGCGTCGCCGGAGGTGAGCCAGTCGCGCGGGCCGCCGAAGGGGTAGCCGTGGATCAGGTAGACGACCGGGTAGCGGCGGGTGGGGTCGCTGTCGTAGCCGGGCGGGAGGATGACGTAGTTGCTGCCCGAGGGGACTCCGTGGGCCGGGTCGGGGAGGTTGACGACGTCGATCCGCTGCCCGGCGGCCGCCGAGCCCGCGCCGCGGTGCGGCGCGGACGACGACGAGTCCGAAGACGAATCCGGCGACGAGCCCGACGACGGTTCGGGGGCCTCCTTGCCGTCGTCGAGCAGGCGGCCGGCGAGGTTGACGACGCCGGGGCCACGCTGGAGGAGCCGGGCCAGGTCGTCGGAGGTGCGGACGTACCCGACGTAACTGTTGAGCGCGGTGACCGACGCCAGCAGCAGGAGCACGCCGAAGGCGGTGAACCCCCATCGCCGGACGCGGCGGCGGTACCACAGCGCGACCACGACGGCGAGGATGGCGACGGCGGCCGAGGCGAAGCCGAGCCAGATGAGCGGCGACTCGAGCGGGCCCAGGTCACGCGCGCGGGCGGTGACGTCACCCGGCAGCACCGGATCGCTCGCGGCCCGGTGGATGACGCTCGCCAGGCCGTGCCCGTCCATCGAATCCCCGCTCGCCCCTGGCCGCGGGCAGGAGTGCCCGCAACTCGGTCGCGAAGCTAGCGGGAACTGCCTGTGGGTTCGTTGAGAGAAGGTAAAGCAACCTCACAGGCGGTAGAGCGTCAGGGCACGGGGCCGCGACCGGAAACTGAACCGGTTGCCGAGCGGGCCGACCTCGCCGTCGGTGGCGACGCGGCGGTTGCCGTCGAGCAGCTCGACGTCCAGTTCGGGCAGGTCGAGCTCCTGGTAGACGTGGCTGGCGGCGAGGCTGCGGGTGATCATGGCCAGCAGGAACCGGGCGCGGGAGTAGGGCAGGTCGGCGCGCAGGTAGCGGATGTCCAGCAGGCCGGTGTCGAGCGCGGGGCGCCGGCTCGGGGCGAACCCCTTCGGCGCGTACGTGCCGTTGCCGACGAACAGCAGCCAGACCTGCGTGCGCTTGCCGTTGAGCCGGACGGTCAGCGGCTTGGCGTGCCGCAGCGTCCTGGCCAGCGCGATCGCCGCCGAAGGCCACTTCGGGTGCTTCTCCTGCAGCTTCTCCCGCAGCCGGACCATCTCCGGGTAGCCGCCGAGGCTGGCGGTGTTGACGAACCAGCGGTGGTCCGCGTCGCCGGTGCCGTCGATCTCGACTTCGCCCAGGTCGACGCGGACCGCGTTGCCGACCTCGGTCGCCGCGTCGGCGTCGGGCATGGAGCTGACGCCGACGTCGCGGGCGAAGTGGTTGAGCGTCCCCGCCGGGACCAGAGCGAGCGGCAGGTCGCGCTCGGCGGCGACGGAGGCCACCGCGGCGACGGTGCCGTCCCCGCCCGCGACGGCCAGCGCGCGGATCGTGCCGCGGGCGTCGATCTCGGCTTCGAGCTGGGCGCGCAGGCCCTGCTCGGGGTCCGGGTAGAGCAGCGTGGCCTTGGGCCAGGCGAACTTGACGTCCTCGGTCGGGTCCTGGCCCGCCACGCCGGAGTTCGGGTTGACGACGGCGAGCATGTCCTCGCCGTCGACCATCTCGGGCGCGTCGGCGTCGTGGGCCGTGCGGCCCGGGACGTCGTCGTGCAGCGGCCACCAGTGCCGGGTGGCCAGGCCCACGCCGACCCCGATGCCCAGCCCGACGCCCACGTCGGAGGGCCAGTGCACGCCGGTGTGGACCCGCGAGTAGGCGACGGCCAGCGCCAGCGGCGCCACGGCGAGCCCGGCCCGCGGCGACTCCATCGCCACCGCCGTCGCGAAGGCCGCCGCGGACGCGGAGTGGCCGGACGGGAAGGACGAGGACGTGGGCCGTTTCCGCAGGCGGCGACGCATCGGCGTCTCTTCTTCGGCCGGGCGGCGGCGCGGGAACAGCGGCTTGCCGATCAGGTTGGCCGCGGCGCTGGCCCCGGCGATCGCCACGACCCCGCGCAGCGCGGCCCGGCGGGTCTCGCCCTGGCGGGTGGCCAGCAGCGCGGCGACCCCCCACCACAGGCGGGACTTGTTCGCCGATCTCGACAACGTCATCAGCGCGTCGTCGGCTTTCGAGGCGGGCAGCGCGGCACTGCGGCGCATCAGGGCGCGGTCGGTCCGGCCGACCCGCCGGAAGGCCCGGATGAGCTGGTGTGACAAGGAGTCCGCCTTCCGCACGTCGTCAAGAGCTGTGCTCCAATCGTGCCTGATTCGGGGAGATTTCACCGTCTGTGGCGTACTGGGGGCGTGTCGACGCCCGAACGGCGCACCGTCGACGGGGGTGCAGCGCCTACTCTGGTGGAATGCAGCGGCGGATCTTTGGCATCGAGACCGAGTTCGGGGTCACGTGCACCTTCCACGGACAGCGCAGGCTCTCGCCCGACGAGGTGGCGCGCTACCTGTTCAGGCGGGTCGTGTCGTGGGGACGCTCCTCCAACGTGTTCCTGTCGAACGGCTCGCGGCTCTACCTCGACGTCGGCTCGCACCCCGAGTACGCGACGGCCGAATGTGACGACCTGGTCCAGCTCGTCACGCACGACAAGGCCGGTGAGCGGATCCTCGAGGACCTGCTGGTCGACGCCGAACGGCGGCTCGCCGACGAAGGCATCGGCGGCGACATCTTCCTGTTCAAGAACAACACCGACTCGGCGGGCAACTCCTACGGCTGTCACGAGAACTACCTGGTGACCCGGGCGGGGGAGTTTTCCCGGATCGCGGACGTGCTGCTCCCGTTCCTGGTGACCCGCCAGCTCATCTGCGGCGCCGGCAAGGTGCTGCAGACCCCGCGGGGCGCGGTCTACTGCCTCTCCCAGCGTGCGGAGCACATCTGGGAGGGCGTCTCCAGCGCCACGACCCGCTCGCGGCCGATCATCAACACCCGTGACGAGCCGCACGCCGACGCCGAGCGCTACCGGCGGCTGCACGTCATCGTGGGCGACTCGAACATGGCCGAGCCGACGACCATGCTCAAGGTCGGTTCGGCGAACCTCGTGCTCGAGATGATCGAGGCCGGCGTCCAGTTCCGCGACTTCACCCTGGACAACCCGATCCGGGCCATCCGCGAGATCAGCCACGACCTCACCGGCCGCCGCCAGGTGCGGCTGGCCGGCGGGCGCGAGGCCTCGGCACTGGACATCCAGCGCGAGTACCACGCCCGCGCGGTGCAGCACATCAAGGACAACGGCACGACCGCGGCGAACGAGCGCGTCGTCGAGCTGTGGGGCCGGGCCCTCGAAGCGGTCGAGCAGCAGGACTTCGGCAAGATCGACACCGAGATCGACTGGGCGATCAAGCACCGGCTGGTCGAGCGCTACCGGCACAAGCACGACCTGGACCTGTCCAGCCCGCGCATCGCTCAGCTCGACCTGGCCTACCACGACATCCGCCGGGGCCGGGGCATCTTCGACCTGCTCCAGCGCAAGGGCCTGGTCCGCCGGGTCACCGACGACGGCGAGATCGAAGCCGCCAAGGACACCCCGCCCCAGACGACCCGCGCGAAGCTGCGCGGCGACTTCATCGCCGCCGCCCAGGCCGCGGGCCGCGACTTCACCGTCGACTGGGTGCACCTGAAGCTGAACGACCAGGCCCAGCGCACGGTCCTGTGCAAGGACCCGTTCCGCTCGGTCGACGAGCGGGTGGAACGCCTGATCAGCTCGCTCTAGCCGGTACCGCCGAAGGGGACGTCCACGCCGGGCGTCCCCTTCGGCGTTCCCGACGAAAGTCGCGCGCCGGGTGCGGCAAGATCGGCCGCATGCGTGTCGTGCTGCTCGTGCTCGCTCTGCTGGTTTCGCTCGCGGCTCCGGCGTCGGCGGGGGAGCACCGGCCGGCGTGGGAGCTCGAGCCGACCGGCGTCACCGCCCAGTTCCGCGGCCTGTCCGCGGTCAGTGCCCGGGTCGCCTGGGTCAGCGGCACGCAGGGCACCGTCCTGCGCACGGTCGACGGCGGCCGGACCTGGGCCTCCGTCGGGCCGACGGGGACCGAGACGCTGCAGTTCCGCGACATCGAGGCCTTCGACGCCGACCACGCCGTGATCCTCTCCATCGGGCCGGGGACCGACTCCCGCGTCTACCGGACCGACGACGGCGGCGCGCACTGGCGCCAGACGTTCCAGAACACCGACGCGGCGGCGTTCTACGACTGCCTCGCCTTCTTCGACCCGTGGCGTGGCCTGGCGATGAGTGACCCCGTCGACGGCCGGTTCCGGGTGCAGGCCACCTTCGACGGCGGCCGCAGCTGGCAGCCGGTGCCCGACAGCGGCTTCCCGCCCGCGCTGCCCGGCGAGGCCGGGTTCGCGGCCAGCGGCCAGTGCGTCACGACCGCCGGGCCGTTCGACGCCTGGCTCGCCACCGGCGGTGGCGCGACCGCCCGCGTCCTGCACTCCGGTGACGGCGGCCGGCACTGGACGGCGTCGGACACGCCGTTGCCCAGCAGCCCGTCGGCGGGCGTGTTCGCCCTGGCCTTCCGCTCGCCGTCCCAGGGCGTCGCGATCGGTGGCGACTACGCGAACCCGACGGCGCCCGGCCCGGCCGTCGCGCTCAGCCGGGACCGCGGCCGTACCTGGCGGACACCGCCGCAGTACCCGGCGGGGTACCGCTCCGGGCTGGCCTGGCGCGGCGGGATGGTGCTGGCGGTCGGTCCGGGCGGCAGCGACTACAGCCCGGACGGCGGACGGCACTGGACGGCGTTCGACACCGGCAGCTTCGACAGCGTCGACTGCGCCGGGGCCGCTTGCTGGGCGAGCGGCGCCCAGGGCCGCGTCGCCCGCCTGGGCTTTTAGAGCACCTGGCCGGTCGGGCGGACCATGATCTCGTTGACGTCGACCGAGGGCGGCTGCTGGAGGGCGTAGAGGACCGCGCGGGCGATGTCGTCCGCGGTCAGCATCGGCTTCGTGCGCTGCTCGTCGGTGAGGATGTCGGTGTCGGTGATGCCCGGGTTGATCAGCGTGACCCGCACGCCGGTGCCGACGGCCTCCTCGCGGATCGCGCCGGCCATCCCGGTCACGGCCCACTTCGTCACGGAGTACAGGCTCGCGTTGCGGATGTAGCGGCCGGCGACCGACCCGGTGAGGAGCAGGTGACCGGCCGACTCCCGGAGCGCGGGCAGCGCGGCGCGGGCGGTGTAGGCGGCACCGAGGACGTTGGTGCGGACCATGGGCTCCCACGCGCGCGGGTCGGGATCGTCGTCGTCGCCGAAGAAGGAGGTCCCGACGGCGATGCCGGCGTTGGCGAAAGCGGCATCGAGCCGGCCGAACCGCGCCACGGTCTCGTCGACGGCGGCGGCGATGCTCGGCCAGTCGCCGACGTCGGCGCCGAGCGCGAGCGCCCGGTCCTCGCCGAGTTCGGCGGCGAGAGGGGTGACGGATTCGGCCTTGCGGGCGACGAGGGCGACCTTGAACCCGGAGGCGGCGGCCAGGCGGGCGGTGGCGGCGCCGAGGCCGCGGGAGGCACCGGTGACGAGGAGAACGCGATCATCCATACCGCCAGGTTATGGCGGCTCGGTTCTCACGGCACCAGCACGAGCCGCCCCCGCAGACCGCCCACGGCCATCCGTTCGTGGGCCACCGCCGCCTCCGTCAGAGGCAGTACCCCGGCCACCCGCAGGGGGAGGGTCCCGTTCTCCGCCAGCCGGGCCAGCTCGGCCAGCCGCTCGCCGTCCGCGCGGATCCACACGCTGCGGACCCGGACCCCGCGCAACGGCAGGGGTGCCGCTCCCGCCGCGAACGCGACGAACTCGCCGCCGCCCCGGACGGCGTCGAGGGCATCGAGGCCGAGGAGCGCGGTGTCGAGGGCGGCGTCCACCCCGCCCGGGACCAGCGCGCGGACCCGGTCGCCCAGCGACGGCCCGCGCGGTACGAATTCGTCCGCGCCGAGCGCCCGGACCTGCGGTTCGTCGGTTTCCGACGCCACGGCGACGACCCGGAGCTTCCGCGCGTGCGCCAGCGCGACGGCGTACCCGCCGACCGCGCCCGCTGCGCCGGTGACCAGGACGGTCCCGGTGGTCTCGACGAGGTCCAGGGCTTGGGCGGCGGTCAGTGCGTTGAGGGGCAGGGTGGCCGCTTCGGCGGGGGAGGCGCCGGCGGGAGCGGGCGCCACGGCGGAGGAGTCCAGGAGGAGGTAGCCGGCGTAGGCGCCGAGCGGCGTGGCGATCCGGTCGCGGAGGCCGATCACCGCATCGCCCGCCCGGAACGGGGCTCGCTCGCCGGGCCGGGAGCGGGGGTTCTCCGACGTCGCCTGGCGGCCGAGACCGACCGCATCGATCTCCCCCGCGACGTCCCAGCCCAGCCCGAGCACCTCCCGCGCCGGGATCACCCCCGCCGCACTCAGCACCCCGCTGCGGGTCGCCAGGTCCACCGGGTTCACCGCGGCCGCCGCCACCCGGATCCGCACCTGCCCCGGACCCGGCTCGGGCACGGGCACCTCGGCGAACTCCAGCACCTCCGGCCCACCGAACCGCCGGACCACCACCGCACGCATCGCCTGCTCCTCTCGTCCGGGAACCCTTCCCTCACGAACGTATGGGGAGCTACTCTCCGATGGGAAGTACGCACCCGCAGGTTCCCTGCTCACCAGGAGGTTCGCCCGGTGCCCACGCGCACGGCGGAACAGCGACGCCAAGCCGAGAAGGCCGCCTACGACGCCTACCTGGCGGCGTGCCCCACCCGGAAGCTGCTGGACGAGATCGCCGGCAAGTGGGTCAGCCTGATCCTGGTCGCGCTCGGTGACGGCCCGCAGCGCTACAGCGACCTTTCGCGGCGCATCGCCGGGGTCAGCCAGAAGATGCTCACCCAGACGCTGCGGGTGCTCGAACGGGACGGTCTCGTCCGCCGCGAAGTGACCCCGGCGGTGCCCGTCCGCGTCGACTATTCCCTTACGCCGCTGGGGGAATCGCTGCGTGCGCTGATGGCCGGGTTCAAGGCGTGGGCCGAGACCAACTTCGAAGCCGTCGACGCTGCCCGTACCGATTACGACGCGCGCACCCCGGACCTCACGATCGGGCCGGGCGGCGCGGGCTAGGCTCTACCGGGTGTCCACCGCACGCGCCGAACGGCTGGTCAATCTGGTGCTGGCCCTGTTGTCCACCCGGCAGTACCTCACGGCCGAGAAGATCCGCGGCATCGTGCCCGGCTACGGCGACGCGGCCAGCGACGAGGCCTACTTCCGGATGTTCGAACGGGACAAGACCGAGCTGCGCGAGCTCGGCATCCCGCTGGAGACCGGCCGCAACTCCGCGTTCGACGCGATCGAGGGCTACCGCATCGCCCGCCGCGACTACGAACTCGGCGAGATCGACCTCGCCCCCGACGAAGCCGCCGCGGTCGCGCTGGCGTCCCGGCTGTGGGATTCCCCGGAGCTGACCGGCCAGGCGCAGGGGGCGCTCGTGAAGCTGCGCGCCGCCGGCCTGGAGGTCGACGACCAGGCGCCCACCGTGGTCGAGCCGCGCGTGCGCGCCGAACCGGCGTTCGGGCCGCTGCTGGCCGCGGTCCAGAACGGCCAGGCCGTCCGCTTCGAGTACCGCCGCAGCGGTTCCCCGGAGCGGATCATGCGCACGCTGGAACCCTGGGGCGTGGTGTCGTGGCGGGCCCGCTGGTACGTCGTCGGGCACGACCGCGACCGCGGCGCCACCCGCTGCTTCCGGCTCTCCCGCGTCACCGGGCAGGTCCGCCCGGTCGGCAAGCCCGGCGAGGTCCGGCGCCCCGAGGGCGTCAACCTGCTCAAGCTGGTCACGGCCACCGGCGAAAGCGAACCGGCCCCGGTCACCACCGCCCGGGTCTGGGTCGCCGACGGCCGCGCGGCCGGCGTCCGCCGCCGCGGCACCGTGGTCGGCCGCGCCAGCGTCGACGGCGAAGAGGGTGACCTCGTGGAGATCGGCCTGCTCTACCCGGAATCGGCCGCCGACTGGATCAGCGCGCAGGGCCCCGACGTCGTCGTGTTCGAACCCGACGTGCTGGCCAAGAGCGTCCAGGACCGGCTGGAAGCCGTCGTCGCCCGGCAGGTGAGCGCGCGGTGAGCGGGTCCACCGACCGGATGCCGAGACTGCTCGCCCTCGTGCCGTACCTGCTGGCGCGCCCGGGTGTCCGCATCGACGACGCGGCGCAGGACTTCGACGTCTCGCCGAAGCAGCTGCGCAAGGACCTCGAGCTGCTGTGGATGTGCGGGCTGCCCGGCTACGGCCCCGGCGACCTGATCGACCTGTCCTTCGAGGGTGACACGATCATCGTCACGCACGACGCGGGGATGAGCCGCCCGCTGCGCCTGACCGGCGGCGAAGCGACCGCGCTGCTGGTGGCGCTGCGCGCGCTGGCGGAGACCCCGGGCGTGGTCGACGGCGACGCCGTCCGCCGCTCCATCGCCAAGATCGAAGCCGCCGCCGGGCAGGCCCAGCCGGCCGGCGTGGTCGTCGGCGGGGGAGTGCGCGAGGGCGAGAAGACCGCGCGGACCCGCGAGGAGGTCGCCCGCGCGCTGCGCGACGGGCGCGCGCTGCGGATCCGCTACTACACCGCCTCGAAGGACCAGATCACCGAGCGCACGGTCGACCCGATGCGGCTGCTGATCGTCCAGGCGGTGGGCTACCTCGAGGCCTGGTGCCGCCGCGCCGAGGACGTCCGGTTGTTCCGGCTCGACCGGATCGACGAGCTGACGGTCCTCGACGAGCCGGCCCGGCCGCCCGCGCATGCCCACCCCACCGACATCTCCGAGGGTGTCTTTCGCGAGCGTCCCGACCAGCGGGAGGCCGTCCTGGTCCTCGACCCGGACGCACGCTGGGTAGCCGAGTACTACCCGTGCGAGGAGCTCGACGAGCTCGACGGCGGCCGGCTGCGGATCCGGATGCGCTACGCCGACCAGTCGTGGATGGTGCGCCTGGTGCTGGGATTGGGCGGAGAAGCGCTGGTGGAGAGCCCGGCCGACCTCGCTTCCGACGTCGGCCGCCGGGCCGCCGACGCCGTGGCCCGAGCCCGTCACCTACCGTCAACCTGCGGCCACTAGGCTGACGGCGTGCCGTACCTGCCCACCGCCGTGCTCATCGTGCTCGGCCTCGCCGGCCTCGTGGTCCTGCTGGTGCGGACCGTCAAGGTCTTGCGTGCCTTCCGGCAAACCACAAGCATGGTGGCTACGAACACCCAGGACCGGGCGGGGCTCGTGCGCGCCCGGTCGGCGGCGTTGCGCGTCGCGTTCGCGCAGCGCCACCGCAAAGCGGAAAACCAGTAACATCCCTACCAGACGCAGATAGGAGGCCACCATGCTGAACGGATTGCAGCCGTGGCATTTGATCATCTTGGTGCTCGTCGTCGTGCTGCTGTTCGGGGCCAAGAGGCTTCCCGACGCGGCCCGGTCCATCGGCAAGTCCATGAAGATCTTCAAGGCCGAGACCAAGGACCTCACCGGCGACAAGGCGCACGAAGACGCCGAGCCCGTCGAGACGAAGCAGATCCCGGCCACGCCCGCCGCGCCCGCTTCGACCGACCAGCAGGTCGCCGACCTGCAGCGTCAGCTCGACGAGCTGAAGAAGCAGCAGGCGGCCGAGCAGCCGCAGAAGAACGTCAGCTGAGCGGCTCCGGCCACACCCGGTCCCCGGTCCACGGAGCGCGCCGCACCCGGCGCGCTCCGGCGGACTCCGACGAGAACGGAACAACCCGTGGCGGAATCCGCCTCCGGAAACGGTGACAGCCGCAGCTCCAAGCGGCGCAAGCGCAGCCGTCGCACCAACCCCGACGGCACGATGACGCTCATCGAGCACATCTACGAGTTCCGCCGCCGTCTCGGCTTCGCGCTGCTCGCCGTCGTCATCGGCGGCATCTTCGGGTTCATCTGGTTCGGCACCAAGCTCGGCCCGATCCCGTCACTGGGCGACCTCGTCAAGGACCCGTACTGCGCCATCCCGCCGCAGCGCCGGCTCGACAGCGCGGAGGGGTGCCGGCTGCTGCAGACCGTGCCGTTCGAGGCCTTCATGACGCAGCTGAAGGTCGGCCTCGCGGCCGGGGCGGTGCTCCTCTCGCCGGCCTGGCTGTACCAGCTCTGGGCGTTCATCGCGCCCGGCCTGTACAGCAAGGAACGCAAGTACGCGCTGACGTTCGTCGGGTTCGCGTCGGTGCTGTTCGCCACGGGCGCCGTGCTCGCCTACATCCTCTTCCCGCACGCCCTGCAGCTGCTCATGGGCTTCGGGCAGGACGCGTTCGTCACCGCGCTCACCGCGGACAAGTACATCTCGTTCCTGCTGTCGCTGCTGATCATCTTCGGGATCAGCTTCGAGCTGCCGCTGCTGGTGGTGATGCTCAACCGCGTCGGCGTCGTCAAGTACGTGCAGCTGAAGAAGTGGCGCCGCGGCATCGTGTTCGCGTTGTTCGTCTTCGCGGCCTTCGCCACCCCCGGCTCGGACCCGTTCTCCATGCTCGGCCTCGCCGGCGCGCTCACCGTGCTGTTCGAGATCGCCGTCCAGATGGCCCGCTTCCACGACCGCAAGCTCGAAAAGGCCCGCGGCGACGAAGGCTGGGACCAGCTCGCCGACGACGAAGCCGCGCCGTTCGACTACACGCCGAGCACCGTCGACGACGAGCCGTCCACCCCGACCGCGTCCGGCGGCCGCTCGAGCACCGACGACGTCACCTAGTGGGGATCCACGCCGCGCTCGCCGTGCACCCGGCGTCGGGGCACGGCGCGGCCGCCCGGGTCGCCGACACCGTCGCCGAGCGGCTGCGCACCGCCGTGGACCGGCTCGACGTCCTCGTCGCCCACTCCGTCGAGGAGTCCCGCGCGCTGATGCAGTCGTCCCACGCCGCCGGGCTCGACGTCCTGGTCGTGCTCGGCGGGGACGGCGCCGCCCACCAGGGCGTCCAGTTCTGCGCCAACCACGACGTCGCGCTCGGCCTGGTCCCGGCGGGCACCGGCAACGACTTCGCCCGCGCCCTCGGCCTCCCCGGCGAGCCGCTCCCGGCGGTCGACGCCCTGGTCGCGGCCCTGCGCTCGGGCGCCCGCCGGCGGATCGACCTCGGCCGCGTCGGCGACACGTGGTTCGCGACGGTGCTGTGTGCCGGGTTCGACGCGAGTGTCAACGAACGCGCCAACCGGATGCGCTGGCCGTCCGGGCCGCGCCGCTACGACGTGGCGATCCTGGCCGAACTGGCGGGGTTCCGCTCCCGCCCGGTGGTCGTCGACACCGGCACCGGCCGCCTCGAACTCGACGCGACGCTCGTGGCGATCGGCAACACCCGCTTCTACGGCGGCGGCGTCCCGATCTGCCCGACGGCCGACCCCGAGGACGGCGTCTTCGACGTCACGATCATCGGCCACGCCACCCGCCGCGGCCTGATCCGCCTGCTCCCGGGCCTGCGCACGGGCAAGCACCTGACCCACCCGGCCGTTCGCACGCTGCGCGCCCGCTCGGTGACCCTGGCCGGCAACACCTGGCCCGCCTACGCCGACGGGGAACCGCAGGGCACGGTCCCGGTGACGGCCAGCTGCGTGCCGGGCGCGCTCACGGTGCTGGCCTAACGGTCGTAGCCGCCCGCCCGCGCCACCAGCTGCCGGAAGTGGGCCGGGGTCAGCAGCCGTCCCGCCTCGGCGAAGTAGACGCCGCCGCAGCGGTGGCAGAACCAGCCCTGCTCCCACACCTGCCGCGCCGCCGGGACCCCGCGCCGCTGCCGCCGGTGCGCCCGCACCCGCCGCACGTACAGCCACACCAGCACGCCGGCCGCGACGTACACGCACACCGAAGGCAGCGAGAACAGCGCGACACCCAGCGCCTTCGCCGCCGCGCCGCCGGGCGGCGGATCGTCGGACGCCGAGAACGGCAGCACCAGGAAACAACTGCCCACCATGGCCAGCACGATCGCCGCCGCCAGCAGGCCGCCGCCGCGGCGCGGGGGAGGGAAGGGGTCCAGCGCCCGGGCCACCGCCGTCACCGACACGCCGCTGACCTGGCTTTTCGTCACGATCACGGCATCACCGGCCGGCACCGCGACCGACGGGCCCTGACCGCGGTAGAACGAGTGGCCGCCGTGGTAGGCCGCGGGCACGTGCTGCACCCGGTCCAGCAGGCCACAGCTCGGACACGGTTCGGTCATGCCCGCTCCGACGCCGCCGGACGGCGCCCGGTTCCCCGGATATCGCAGTGTATAACGCCCTATACCGCGGGCCGGTTTTCTTGATCGACAATTTCACCAGCAGAACAGAAAAGCCGCACTGACGAGGAGCGCCACGCCGTCGGTCACGCGGCGTGCGGACCGGCGGGGTGATGTGAAACCCTGACGACGTGGCCGATAGCCCTTCTTCGTCCCCGGCCGAGGCCTATGCGGCCTCCGCACGCCGCGGGAAGTACCCCCAGCTGACGCGCTTCGCCGCGGAGGCGTCCTTCGAGTTCGACCCGTTCCAGATCCGCGGGTGCGAGGCCCTGGAAGACGGCCACGGCGTGCTGGTCTGCGCGCCCACCGGGGCGGGCAAGACCGTGGTCGGCGAGTTCGCCGTGCATCTGGCGCTCGCCGAGGGCCGCAAATGCTTCTACACGACGCCGATCAAGGCGTTGTCGAACCAGAAGTACGCCGACCTCGTGGCCCGCCACGGCGCCGACGCCGTCGGGCTGCTGACCGGGGACACCTCGATCAACGGCAACGCGCAGGTGGTCGTGATGACCACCGAGGTGCTGCGCAACATGCTCTACGCGGGCTCGTCCACGATCATCGACCTCGGGTACGTCGTGATGGACGAGGTCCACTACCTCGCCGACCGGTTCCGGGGCGCGGTGTGGGAAGAGGTGATCCTGCACCTGCCCGAGCACGTCCGCGTGGTGGGGCTGTCGGCGACGGTCAGCAACGCCGAGGAGTTCGGCGAGTGGCTGGTGGAGGTCCGGGGCGACACGACGGTCGTCGTGGACGAGCACCGGCCGGTGCCGCTGTGGCAGCACATGCTGGTGGGGAACCGGCTGCTGGACCTGTTCGCCGGGGACGACGTGCACGCGCCGGGCGCCGAGCTGCGGATCAACCCGACCCTGCTGCGCCGGACGGAAGAGATCGGCCGCCAGTACGCGCCGGCGGGGTTCCGCGGGCCGCGGGGCCGGCGGGGTGCGCCGCCGCGGATGCCGCGGTTCCGGCCGCCGTCACGGGTCGACGTCGTCGAGCAGCTGGACCGGGCCGGGTTGCTGCCGGCGATCGTGTTCATCTTCTCCCGCGCCGGTTGTGACGCCGCGGTGGCGCAGTGCGTCCGGTCGGGGTTGCGGCTGAACGGGCCGGGTGAGGTCGAGGAGATCCGCCGGGTCATCGAGGAGCGCACGGCGGATCTGCCCGAGGGTGATCTGGGCGTGCTGGGGTACTGGGAGTGGCGGGAGGCGCTGGAGCGCGGGATCGCCGGGCACCACGCCGGGTTGCTGCCGGCGTTCAAGGAGACCGTCGAGGAACTGTTCGTCCGCGGGCTGGTGAAGGTCGTGTTCGCCACCGAGACCTTGGCGCTGGGGATCAACATGCCCGCCCGGACGGTCGTGCTCGAGCGGCTGGTGAAGTACAACGGCGAGGCGCACGTCGATCTGACGCCGGGGGAGTACACCCAGCTCACCGGCCGGGCCGGGCGGCGGGGCATCGACGTGGAGGGGCACGCCGTCGTCGCGTGGCAGCCGGGCGTGGATCCGAAGCAGGTCGCGGGGCTGGCCTCGACCCGGACCTATCCGCTGCGGTCGTCGTTCCGGCCGGGGTACAACATGGCGGTCAACCTGGTGGCGCAGGTCGGGGCGGCCGAGGCGCGCGAGCTGCTGGAGCAGTCGTTCGCGCAGTTCCAGGCCGACCGGTCGGTGGTGGGCACCGCGCGCCGGATCGAGCGGAACAAGGAAGCGCTGAAGGGCTACACGGCCGCGGTGACCGGCGACTTCGACGAGATGCTCGAGTACGTCGAGCTGCGCGCGAAGATTTCGGCGCGGGAGAAGGCGTTGTCGCGGCAGAACACGGCCGTGCGGCGGGCGGGGACCGCGGAGTCGCTGGAGAAGCTGCGCAAGGGTGACGTCATCGCGGTGCCGGCCGGGCGGCGGGCGGGGCTGGCGGTGGTGGTCGATCCGGGGCTGGACCCGATCCGGGAGCCGCGTCCGGTGGTGGTGACCGAGGACCGGTGGTCGGGGCCGTTGTCGGTGGCGGACTTCCCGGCGCCGGTGGAGGCGCTGGGGCGGATCAAGCTGCCCAAGCACATCGAGCTGCGGTCGCCGCGGACGCGCCGGGACATCGCATCGACGCTGCGCAACGCCGGGATTTCGCTGCCGGGCCGGCAGAAGCGGCGGTCGGGGGCGAACGAGGACGGCGAGCTGGCCGTGTTGCAGCGGGCGCTGCGGGCGCATCCGTGCCACGGGCTGGCCGAGCGCGAGGCGAACCTGCGCTGGGTGGAGCGTTATCAGCGACTGGCCGAGGAAACGAAGCAGCTGGAGCGGAAGGTCGCGGCGACGACGCACTCGCTGGCGCGGGCGTTCGACCGGATCCTGGCTCTGCTGGGTGAGCGCGGGTACCTGGCAGCGGCGCGGAGCGCCTCCGTTGAGGGTGCTGGCGGGGGCATGGATGGATTGGGGCCGGAGTCGGCCGGGGACGGCGAGGATCGCGTCACCGAGCACGGCCGGCGGCTGACGCGGCTCTACAGCGAGTCGGACCTGCTGGCGGCGGAGTGCATCCGGCACGGCGTGTGGCGGAAGCTGAACCCGGCCGAGCTGGCCGCGGTCGTGTCGACGCTGGTGTTCGAGGCGCGCCGGGACACCGCCGGTGAGCCGCGGCTGCCGGGCGGGGCGGTGCCCGAGGCGTGGCAGGAGACCGCGCGGCTGTGGGTGGAGCTGACCGAGGACGAGCGGCGGCACCGGCTCGACCGGACCCGGGAGCCCGACGCGGGGTTCGCGTGGCCGGTTTATCGGTGGGCTCGTGGTGAATCCTTGGAGAAGGTCCTCACCGCGGCCGAGGCCAACGGCCAGGAGCTGTCGGCTGGTGACTTCGTGCGCTGGTCGCGTCAGGTGATCGACCTGCTCGACCAGATCCGGGACGTGCTCGGCAAGGCGGATCCGGTGGGTGCGGCGGCGGCGGAAGCGGTGAAGGCACTCCGTCGCGGAGTCGTGGCCGCGGGCGCGGCGTGAACTCGGTGTTAGGCCTGTTCGGTGGCTGCGCGGGCGGTGAGCGTCGACACGTGTGCTCGGCTCCGACCTGTGGTTGGATCGCGTGCGACACCGTGTGTGCGCGGCTTGCCGGTGTATCGGGGTGGACAGCGAGATGAGCGAAGCAGGCGGAGGCAGACGATGAGCACGCCGTATGGCGGCAACGACCCACAGCAGCCCCAGTACGGGCAGCAGCCGGGCGGCGCGTACCCGCCGAGCGGCTCGCAGGAGCAGCCGCAGTGGGGGCAGTCGCAGCAGCCTTCTTACGACCCGAACCAGCAGCAGCAATGGGGCCAGCCGCAGCAGCCCCAGCAACCGCAGCAGTGGGGGCAGCAGCCGGGCGGGTACACCCCGCCGCAGCAGCCGCAGTGGGGGCAGCAGCCGCCGCCCTACGGTCAGCAGCCCGGGGGTGGGTACCCGCAGAGCGGGCCGCAGGCGCAGCCGCAGTACGGGCAGCCGTCCGGTGGGGCGTACCCGCCGAGCGGGCCACAGGCGCAGCCGCAGTACGGGCAGCAGCCGGGCGGCCAGTACGACTACGGCCAGCAGTTCCCCGGCGCGGCCGCCCCGGAGGGCGAGAAGCCGGCGAAGTCGAAGAAGGGCCTGCTGATCGGCGTGGTCGCGGTGATCGTGGTCGTCGCCGTGTTCCTGGTCCTCGGGTTCGTCGCGCCCGGGTTCCTGAAGACGCAGGTCTTCAACAACACGCAGATGCAGACCGACGTGCAGAAGCTGCTGACCGAGACGTACAAGATCGACGGCGTCACCGGCGTCACCTGCCCCGCCGAGCAGAAGGTGGAGGACGGGGCGAAGTTCACCTGCACCGCCACGATCGCCGGGAAGCCGCAGCAGGTGCCGATCACGGTGAAGGGCAACGGCGGCAACTACGAGGTTTCCCCGCCCGTCGCCAAGTAGCGACCCCCAGCGACTCCGAGGTCCGGCTGCCGGTGTCTTCCGGTGGCCGGGCTTCGGCGTTTCCGGAGATGATCCGGGCATGAGCGACTTCGAGATCCGGACGCTGGGCACCGGGGAGCACCGGGCGGCGAGCAACCTGTTCCGGGAGACCGTGCACTTCCCGCCGTCCGACGACGCCGAATGGGTGTACGCGGCGCGGTACTACCAGCCCGGGGGTGCCATCGGGGCGTTCGATCCGGAGCTGATCGGGACGGCGCGGTTCTTCGACGCGGAGCTGACGGTGCCCGGCGGGACGCGGCTGCCGATGGTGGGGGTCACCTCGGTGGGGGTGCGCGCCGATCGCACTCGTCGTGGGGTGCTGCGGGCGCTGATGACGACGCAGCTGGCGGACTTCGCCGCGCGCGGAGTGGTGTTCGCGAACCTGCTCGCCTCCGAAGCCGGGATCTACAGCCGGTTCGGCTACGGCTTGGCCACGCGGTACCGCACCTACAGCGTCGACCGGCGCCGGGGGCGGCTGCGGCCGGACGCGCCGGTGGGCGGGGAGCTGGAGCTGCTGGACCTCGACCGGGCGCTGGAAGTCTGCCCCGGTGTGTACGACGGTCTCGAGCACCGGCCGGGGATGATGTCCCGGCCGGAGGTGCTGTGGCGGCTCTACGAGATGCAGCTGCGGCGGCACGCTTCGCCGGTGAAGGCGGTCGTGCACCACGGGCCCGGTGGGCCGGACGGGTTCGCGACCTACTCCGTCGGGGGCGCGCTCGTCCACCCGTGGACCAAGACCCTGGAGGTGGCGGACCTGTTCGCCGGTTCCGCGACCGCGTTCGCGGGGCTGTGGCGGTTCCTGCTCGGCATCGACCTGGTCGATCGGGTCGTCGCGGATTCGCGGCCGCTGGACGATCCGATCGAGCTGCTGCTGGCCGACCACCGGAGCGGGAACGTCGACCGGATCGGGGACGAGCACTGGATCCGGCTCGTCGACGTCCCGGCGGCCTTGGCCGGCCGGACCTACGGGCACGCCGACCCGGTGGTCGTCGAGGTCGCCGACCCGCTGCTGCCCGGCAACAGCGGTGCCTACCTCGTCGGCCCGGACGGTGCCGGGCGCACGGACCGGCCGGCCGGGCTGCGCCTGGACGTCACCACCCTGGCCATGGTCTACCTCGGTACCTGGCGGCCTTCGGCGCTGGCGGCGGCCGGCCGGATCGAGGTTCGCGACCCGGCCGCTCCCGAGGCCGCGGACCTGCTCTTCGGCACCCGCGTGGCGGCCTGGAGCGGCAGCCACTTCTGAGCCGCCGCGGAAAACCGCGTGCCGGGCCGGATGTCCCGCGGCAAGATCGGGAGGATGACCGCCTTCGACGTCCGCCCGATCACCGAAGAGGAGCGGCGCAGCACGTTCGACCTGCTGCGCCGCGCGCTGCACCGGCCGCGCGCCACCGACGGCTTCTGGGCCCGGGTCGGGGTGTCCTGGCCTGCCGCGCACAAGTTCGGTGCGTTCGAGGCCGGGAGCCCCATCGGGATCGTCAGCGCCTACGACACCGAGATCGCCGTTTCGGGTGGGCGGACGCTGCCGGTCGCCGCGGTGGAGGGCGTCGGCGTCCGCGCCGACCGGACCCGCCGCGGGGTGCTCAGCGCGATGATGGCCGCCCAGCTGGCCGATTTCGTGGCGCGCGGACTGCCCTTGGCGGTCCTGCACGCCAGCGAACCCACCATCTACGGGCGGTTCGGCTACGGCTCGGCCGCGCTCGGCAAGATCCTGCGGGTGACGCGGCCGGCGGCCCGGCTCCACGAGCGCGTCGCGACCGGTGGTGAGGTCCGGCTGCTGACGCCCGAGGAGGCGGTGAAGGAGATTCCCGGGCTGTACCGGCGGATCGGGCTGCACCGGCCGGGCATGATCGGGCGTCCGGAGCGGTGGTGGCCGATGGCGCACGACCGGCACGTGAACGCGGACGACGGCCACCAGGTCGCGGTCCACAGTGGACCGGACGGCGACGACGGGTTCGTCGTGTACGCCACGATCGGCAGCCGGTCCGTGGACGCACCGGACCGCGGTGCCGTGCTGGACGTCCACGACCTGCACGCCGCCGGCCCGGCCGCGCGGGCCGCGCTCTGGCGGTTCCTGCTGTCGGTGGACCTGGTCTCCGAGGTGCGCGCGCGGCACCGGCCGGTCGACGAGCCGCTGGCCGTGATGCTGACCGACCACCGGCACGCGGCGACCGTCGCCGTCGAGGACGACCTGTGGCTGCGGCCGGTCGACGTCGCGGCCGCGCTCGCCGCCCGCACCTACCGCGCGGCCGGCCCGGTGGTGCTCGCGGTGACCGACCGGCTGCTGCCGGCCAACACCGGGCACTACGAGGTCGGCCCGGACGGCGCCCGGCGCACCGACGCGGCCGCGGAGCTGGCCCTCGACGTCGACACGCTCGGCATGCTCTACCTGGGGCAGTGGGCCGCGACGACGCTGGCGGAGGTGGGCCGCATCGACGTCCGCGACGCGGCGGCGCTCGGGCGGGCCGACGAGCTGTTCACCACGACCGCCGCGCCGTGGTGCGGCACGGCCTTCTAGGCGCCGGGCAGGGCCTTGAGCAGCCGTTCGACGGAGTTGCCGAGGTTCCACCGCTCGGCCAGCTCGGCGACCCGCTCCGGGTCGGCCGGCGTCGCGGGCACGGTGTCGGGGCGGGACTGCTCCACCGGCGCGTCGACCGCCACGCGGACGACGGTCGGGGCGACGGCGAGGTAGTCCGCCGCGTCCTTCAGCCGCAGCCGGGTCTTGAGCGGGAGCGCGGAGTCGCCGGCCGCGGCGGCGGCGAGGAGGGCGTCGAGCGAGCCGAACTGCGTGATCAGCTTCGCCGCGGTCTTCTCGCCGATGCCCGCGACACCCGGCAGGCCGTCGGAGGGGTCGCCGCGCATCACCGACATGTCCGCGTACGCCGGCCCGGCGGTCTCGCGGGGCAGGCTGTAGCGCTCGGCGATCTCGGCCGGCCCGAGCACTTCGGCCTTGGCCCAGCCCTTGCCGACGTAGATGACCGACGCGGGCGAGGGTTCGCTGCGCACCAGCTGGAAGAGGTCCCGGTCGCCGGTGATCACCTCGACCGGGTCGGTCTTTTCGCGGGTCGCCAGCGCGCCGATGACGTCGTCGGCCTCGTAGCCGGCGGCTTCGGCGGTGGCGAAGCCGAACGCTTCGAGCAGGTCGAGGATGATCGGCACCTGCGGGGTGAGCGTGTCGGGCACCTCTTCGACGTCCGGGCCGCTGCCGGTCTCTTCGGCCACCCGGTGCGCCTTGTAGCTGGGCAGCAGGTCGGTGCGGAACTTCGGCCGCCAGTCGGCGTCGAGGCAGCAGACCAGCCGCGCGGGTCGCCGGTCGGTGAGGATCCGCGCGATCGTGTCGGCGAACCCGCGCACGGCGTTGACCTGCGTCCCGTCCGCGGCGCGCATCGAGTCGGGCAGGGCGAAGAAGGCGCGGAAGTACAGGCTCGCGGAGTCGAGCAGGGCAAGGGATCCGGTCACCCGCACAGCCTGCCATGCCCCGGCCCCGGGCGAGGGGGAAGCCACGCGGCTCGGCACGGGTTCTCCGGTGTGCGGCGAACGGAGGCGCGCCGGGCCGGTTCGGGCGCTGTACTGATCCGGCGCAGGGGAGTGCCGCGCTCGCCCGCGCGCAAGCGGCGAGCCGACGCTACGCGGTGCCATGCTTCCCGGCGGGTGCCGGCTGTGTCACCCGGCCCGGCATGTCGTGGGCCCGGGCGCGTCCGCCGGTCGTGGCGCCCCACTAGGCTCGGCCTCATGTCGCGCCGATCCCTCCACACGTCCGCTCCCGATGCCGCCGCCCTGCGGGCGCGGCTGGACCGTGCCCGCGCTGCCGCGGCCGCCGCGGGCACCGATGCCCTGCTGATCGCGCCCGGCTCCGACCTGCGGTACCTGCTCGGGCAGGCCGGGGGCTCGTTCGAGCGGCTCACCACCCTCGTCGTCCCCGCCGACGGCACCCCCGCGCTGGTCGTGCCGAAGCTGGAGGCGCCCGGGTACGCCGACGTCCCCACCGACGACCTCGGCGTCGAGCTGCTCACCTGGGTCGACGGCGACGACCCGTACAAGCTCGTCGCCGACCGGCTCGGCAAGCCCGGCCGGGTCGCCGTCAGCGACTTCACCCCGGCCCTGCACGTGCTCGCGCTGCGGACCGCGCTCGGGGAGGCCGAGCAGACCCTGGCCGGTCCGGTCGTGCGGGAACTGCGGATGCGCAAGGACACCACCGAGATCGCGTCGCTGCGCGAAGCCGGCGCGGCGATCGACCGGGTGCACGCCCGCGTCCACGAGTGGCTGCGGCCGGGCCGCACCGAGGCCGAGGTCGGCGCCGACATCGCCGCGGCCATCGTCGAGGAGGGGCACGTCCAGGCCGACTTCGTGATCGTCGGCTCCGGCCCGAACGGCGCCAGCCCGCACCACGACGTCTCCGGCCGCGTCATCGAGCGGGGTGACGTCGTGGTCGTCGACATCGGCGGCCCGCTGCCGGCCGGCTACAACTCCGACTCCACCCGCACCTACGCCGTCGGCGAGCCGCGGGATGCCGACGTGGCCGAGACCTACGCGGTGCTGCAGCGGGCTCAGGCCGCCGCGGTCGCCGCGGTCGAGCCGGGCGTCACCGCCGAGGCCGTCGATGCCGCCGCGCGGGACGTCATCGCCGAGGCGGGCTTCGGCGAGTACTTCATCCACCGCACCGGGCACGGCATCGGCCTGGACGTGCACGAGGAGCCGTACATCATCGCCGGCAACGCGCTGCCGCTGGAGCCGGGCATGGCCTTCAGCGTCGAGCCGGGCATCTACCAGCCGGGCCGCTGGGGCGCCCGGATCGAGGACATCGTCATCGTCACCGAAGACGGCGTCGAGTCCGTCAACAACCAGCCGCACGAGCTCGTCGTGCTGGACGCATGACGCCCGGCGGCCTGGAGCCGCTGGACCAGTCGATCGTCCAGGAACTCGCGGCCGACGGGCGGCGCAGCTTCACCGACCTCGCCGAGCGCGTCGGGTTGTCGGTGTCGGCGGTGCACCAGCGGGTGCGCCGCCTCGAGCAGCGCGGGGTCATCCTCGGTTACACCGCGCGGCTCGACGGCGAGCAGATCGGCCTCCCGCTGACGGCGCTGATCTCGCTGACGCCCAACGACCCGGCGGCGCCGGACGACTACCCGCAGCGGATCCAGCACATCAAGGAGATCGAGTCGTGCTACTCGGTGGCCGGCGACGAGTCCTACATCCTGCTGGTGCGCGTCCAGTCGCCGCTGGCCCTGGAGGACCTGCTGCGCCGGATCCGGGAGGCGGCTAAGGTGTCCACCCGGACGACGGTGGTGCTCTCTACGCCGTTCGAGGGACGTTCGCCGACGTTCTGACACCGGCGCTCCGTCCGGCGGCCGGGGCGCTGGTACGGTAAAAGGTATGGCAACACGTAAGGTCACTCTTTCGCTGGACAGCGGCGCGCTGGAATTCGCCGAACGAGCCGCGAAAGCCCACGGAATCTCGGTCTCCTCCTGGCTGTCGAAGGCGGCCAGGCGCGAGGCGGTGCGCACGGGTTACACCCCGCAGAGGCCGGAACCGGCCGTCGCGGAATCGGACGAGGCCGAGCGCAACGCGGCGGAAAAGGATCTGCGTGCGCAGGGGTGAAGTCTGGACGTACCACCCCCCGACCGATCCGGCCCGGCAGCGCACGGTGGTGCTGCTGTCCTCGGACGGGGTGAACGAGTCCGAACGGCCCTGGCTGCTCGGCACCGAGCTCCTCGATCGCGACCCGATGGACATCCTCGGCGTGGCGGTCGACGCCCGTTACTGGGTGTCGACGCTCAACCTGACCCGGCTCTACCGCCCGTGGTTCGACGAGCGGATCGCCGAGATCGACCAGGACGTCCAGGAGCGCATCGACATCGCGTTGCGGGCCGCCCTCGACCTCTGACCCGCGTACCCGGAGAGTCGGTACGCGAACCGGCCCTCGGGGTCAGCGGGCCACGACCTCCGGGACCGCGTGGAGCTTGCCGTCCGCGCCGGCCAGGCAGGAGGCATTGCCGTCCTTGGCCGCGATGAACTCCGTCAGGCAGTTGGCGATCGCCGCGTGGCCGGCGGCGTTGGGGTGGAACGACTCCTGCAGCGCGTGCCCGGCGCGCTCGGCCTGGGCGAGGTCGGCCAGCTGCAGCGTCAGCCGGGTGAACCACTCCGTCGCCGGGTTCGCGCCGCCGCTGCAGGCCTCGTGCTTGACGCCCGCCTTGGCCAGGTCCAGGAAGCGGGCCCCGGTCTGCCGGGCGGCCGCCTTCAGGCCGGAGGACAACACGCCGATGCCGGTCTGGGCGATCCAGCGCAGGTCTTCGGTGCGGAACGGGCAGCCGTCGAGGGTGCGCAGGTTCTCCGGCAGGTCCGGGCCGATCGGGGCCGCGTAGGACTGCAGGATCAGCTGGTAGTCCGCCGGGACGTAACCGGCGGCGGCCAGCACCGCCTTCACGTCGGAGACGGCCTTCGCCACCTTCGGCACCATCGCGTCCACTTTGGACTGCCAGGTCTGCTTCAGTGCCGTGCTGCACGGCGGGCCGCCGGCGTCGAACCACGCCTTGAAGCAGTCGTTGACCTGGTTGGAGAACTTCGGCTCGTCGTTCGCGCCGACCGCGATCACCACCGCGGCCACCCGGTGGTCCTTCACCAGCGCGGCCAGCTGCTGCGCCTGCGAGCCCTCGGTCCACTGCTTGACGTCACCGAGCGCGACCTGCTCGGCGGGGGCGCCGGAGCAGCCGAGGTTGACGTGCGCGGTGATGCCGGGGGCGGCGATCTTCCCGGCGAAGGCGTTGGGGGAGCGGTGGCACCAGTTGCCGCCCTGGCCGTTGGTCGTGGCGGTGTACTGGCCGGCGCCTTCGCCGGAGACGGTGCTGTCACCCATGGCGACGACGGTGAGCGGGCCGGTGCCCGGCGGGCCCTGCCGCGGCTGCGGCTGCCCGGGCTCGCTTTCGGAGCCGAAGAAGACGAAGGACCCGGCCAGCAAGGCCACGCACGCGAGGACGAGGGCTCCCCAGTACCACCGAAGACGTCGCATTGCCGTCGATTCTACGGATCGGGTGATCGGCTCCGGCTTCGGACACCGTGCGTCACGGCAGCCACGTCCGCACCAGCCGGACGAGGGACTGCGCCAGCGCCGCCGAGCTGATCTCCCGGTCCCGCCGCCAGTGCCGGACCTGCTCGGCGGAGAGGGCCGCGAGCAGGACGTCCGCGGCGATCCCGGCACCGTCCGCGCCGCCGGTTTCGAGCAGGTGCCGGCAGTGCTGCCGCCACAGGGTGTGCGCGCCGGTCCGGAACCGGGCGCCGGTCGTGGCGGTCTCGGAGAGCAGGACGAGGTCCAGCTGCCGGTCGAGGAGGTCGAGGTAGGCCTCGATGAACGCGCCGAGGCGGTCCGCGGGTTCCGCGCCGGGGCCCAGGGGCGGCGGGCCGGTGAGGATCTGTTCCTGCAGCTCGCGTTCGCGCTGGTCGAGCAGGGCCATGGCGAGGCCGCTCTTGTCGCCGAAACGGCGGTAGAGCGTGCCTTTGCCGACGCCGGCGGCCCCGGCGACGTCGTCCATGGTGACCGCGTCGACGCCGCGTTCGGCGAAGAGTTTCTCGGCGGCTTGCAGGACCCGGATCCGGTTGCGGGCGGCGTCCGCCCGCTCGCGGACGGGGGCGCCGAGCACCGGCAGCTCGGCGGGCGTTGACGAAGCGGACTGCGGTCCGCTACGGTTCGAGGACATAAGCGGACTCTAGTCCGATTCTTCGCCCGGCGAAAGCCGGCACCCGTCCGAGGAGCCCCGGCATGCCCGATCTGCTGCACATTTCCGCGTCCCCACGAGGGGAAGAGTCCGCATCGCTGCGCCTGGCAGCTACTTTCCTGGACACCTACCGCAGCCTCCACCCGGACGCCGACGTCGACGAGTGGGACCTCTGGGACGGCTCGCTTCCCGCGTTCGGCCCGGCCGCGGCCCGCGCCAAGATGACCGTCTTCGGCGGCGGGACCCCGCAGGGCGGGGAAGCCGAAGCCTGGGCGGCCGCGCAGGCGGCGTTCGCCCGGTTCGACGCCGCCGACCGGATCCTGTTCAGCGTGCCGATGTGGAACTCCGGCGTGCCGTACGTGCTCAAGCAGTTCGTCGACGTCGTGTCCCAGCCCGGCTGGATCTTCGGCGTCGACCCGGTCACCGGCTACCGGCGCCTGCTCGAAGGCCGCGGCAAGCGCGCCGCGGTCATCTACACCAGCGCCGTGTGGGCCCCCGGCCTCGGCCCGGAGTTCGGCGCCGACTTCCAGTCGCCGTTCTTCACCGGCTGGCTGAACTGGACCGGCATCGACGACGTCACCGAGGTCCGGTTCCACCCCACTCTCACCGGCGACGCCCGCGAACTCGGCCGGGTCGCCGACGCGGCCGCCCGCGACGCCGCCAAGACCTTCTGAAAGGGAAAACCGTGACCGAGACCATCGACCGCGAAGCGGTCCGCGCCGGGCTCGCCGACGGCACCCTCGTCCTCGTCGACGCGCTGCCCGAGTCCTCCTACACGACACAGCACCTGCCGGGAGCGATCAACCTCGTCGCCGGCGACGTCGCGGCCGAGGCGCCCCGGCTGCTGCCGGACAAGGCCGCCGCGATCGTCACCTACTGCTCCAACCCCGCCTGTGCCAACAGTGGCCAGGTCGCCGCGCAGCTGGCCCGGCTGGGCTACACCGACGTCCGCAAGTACGCCGCGGGCATCGAGGACTGGGTGCGCGCCGGCCTGCCCACCGAAAGCGGTCAGCCCGCCTGAGTCAGGTCCGTGGCCGCCGCCAGTTCGGCCGCGACGTCGGCGATCGACCGTACCGCCGGGTTGTCGTTGCCCGGCACCCACACCAGTTCCGTGCGGGCGACATCGCCCTCCAGCGGGACGAACGCCACGCCGGTGCGGCGGAGGCTGTGCGACGAACGGGCCAGCCGGGTGACGCCGACCCCGGCCGCGACCAGCCCGAGCAGGCCCTGCACGGTGGCGGCCCGCTGCACCACCCGCGGGGTGAAGCCGGCCGCGGCGAAGTCGGCGTCGTAACCGCGGTGCCACGGCTCCCAGCTGCCGCGCGGGGTCAGCACCCACGGTTCGTCCGCCAGGTCGGCCAGCTTCAGCGAGGCCCGTCCGGCCAGTGGGTGGCCGGTGGGCAGCACGGCGCACACCTCTTCGGTCAGCAGCGTCCGGGACACCAGGTCGCCGACCAGCGGCGGCCGGGTGAACGCCAGGTTGAACCGGCCCTCGCGCAGGCCCTCGACGAGCTCGGCGATCGATGCCTCCGCCGTGGTCACCGCCAGCCCGGGAAACCGCTCCCGCACCGCGCGGACCACCGGCGGCAGCAGGTAGTTCGCCGTCGTCGCGAGGAAGACGAGCCGGACGTCGCCGATCTCGCCGCGCACCGCCCGCCCGAGCGTCGCGACGGCTTCCTCGGCGCGCGCCAGCACCGCCCGGGCCTCGGGCAGGAACAGCCGGCCGACGGCGGTCAGCCGCGCCCCGCGCGCGTCGCGGTCGAACAGCCGGACGCCGAGGGCCCGTTCCAGCACGGTGATCTGCTGGGACAGCGACTGCTGCGCGAGGTGCAGGCCGGCGGCGGCGCGGGTGAAGCTGGTCGCCTCGGCGACGGCGACGAAGTAGCGGAGCTGCCGCAACTCGGGGGTCACAGGCTCAGACTGTAGCCGCGGCAGGACATCGGTGTTGGCGCCGCGGCCGTGATCATCCCCAGGATGGAAGGGAGGAAAGCACTGGGAGGAAACGAAGATGACGAACACCGACGGCCGCGTCTGGCTGATCACCGGCTGCTCCGCCGGCTTCGGCCGGGAGATCGCGCTGGCCGCACTGGCCGCGGGCGACCGCGTGCTGGCCACCGCCCGCCGCCCGGAAACCCTCGAAGAACTGCTGGACCGCGGCGGCGACCGGCTCCGGACCGCCGCACTGGACGTCACCGACGCCGGGCAGATCGATGCGGCGGTGAAGGCCGCGCTCGAGGCGTTCGGCCGGATCGACGTCGTGGTCAACAACGCCGGCAACGGCTCGGTCGGCGCGGTCGAAGAACTCACCATGGACGAGCTGCGCGCGCTGCTGGACGTGATGTTCTTCGGCGCGGTCGCGGTCACCAAGGCGGTGCTGCCGCACCTGCGCGCGCAGGGCAGCGGCACGGTCGTGCAGATCAGCTCGATGGGCGGCCAGGTGTCCCTGCCCGGCTTCGGCGCCTACTGCGCGGCGAAGTTCGCCCTGGAAGGCATGTCGGAGGCGCTGGCCGCGGAGGTGGCGCCGTTCGGGGTCAAGGTGCTGATCGTCGAGCCGGGTGCGTTCCGCACCGAGTTCGGCGGCGGCCGCATGCACCGCTCCCGCACGATCGACGCCTACGCGGTGTCGACCGGCGGAACGCGCGAAGCGGTCGAAAACATGGACGGCACCCAGCCCGGCGACCCGGCCAAGGCGGCCGCGGCGATCGTCCAAGCGGTCGGCAGCGACGACGCGCCGCTGCGGCTCGCGCTGGGCGCGGACGCCGTCGAAGCCATCCGCGCCCACCACGAGACCGTCGCGGCGGACCTGGCCGCCTGGGAGGAGGTCAGCCGGGCCACCGCACTCGACTAGGTCTCAGCCCTGTGCGTCCTGCAGCACGCCGAGGACGTTGCCGTCGGCGTCGGTGAAGGTCGCCACCAGGCGCCCGTTGCCGACGTCCTTCGGCTCGTCCTTGACCGTCCCGCCCGCCGCGGTCACCTCGGCGAGCTTCGCCTCGATGTCGTCGACGTGCCAGTAGGTCACCGGCCCGGTCATGCCCTGCTGCGCACCGTTCGGCACCAGGCCGATGTGCTGGCCTCCGGCGTCGTAGCCGACGTAGTAGGGCGCGTCGGCCTGCGGCTCGATGCCGAGCAGCGCGGAGTAGACGGCCTTGGCGGCGGCCAGGTCGGTGACGGGGTGCAGGACGGTCTTGATCCCCTGGGTGCTCATCTTCGGTGCTCCTGAAGTCGTGGTCTGCGGTACGGGTACGACGCTATTCCCGGCCCGTTGACCAGCGCTTCTCGATTCCTGATCGGTTGGTGCGGCCACCGCCGCTACACTCCGGACCGGCATCCGACGGCGATGGGGGGACCGCGGTGAGCGGGAACAGGGTGTTGGTGACCGGGGCGAGCATCGCGGGACCCGCGCTGGCCCATTGGCTGCGGCGGCGGGGCGCCGAAGTGACCGTCGTGGAACGGGCCCCCGGGCTGCGTCCCGGCGGGCAGGCGGTGGACGCGCGCGGGGTGGCCAAGGAAGTCATCAAGCGGATGGGGCTGGACGCCGCGGTGCGCGCGGCCCGCACCGAGACCGCCGGCGCGCACACCGTGGACGTCGACGGGAACGTGCTGGAGACCTTCAGCGCCGAGGACAACGGCGGCGACGGCTACATCGCGGACATCGAGATCCTGCGCGGAGACCTGTCCCAGGTGCTCCACGACGACACGTGCGACGAGGTCGAGTACGTCTTCGACGACCGGATCGCCGAACTCGGCCAGGACGCGGACGGGGTCGACGTCACCTTCGCGAAGGGCGACCGGCGGCGCTTCGACCTGGTGATCGGGGCGGACGGACTGCACTCCGCCCTGCGCGGGATGGTCTTCGGGCCGCGCGAGCGGTTCCTCCGCCACCTCGGGCTCGTCCTGGCCTTCTACAGCGTGCCCAACGAGTTCGGGCTGGAGCGCTGGATGATCGACTACCAGGAGCCGGGGTCCGGGCGGTCCGCCGGCCTGCGGCCCCTCAAGGATCCCACCCGGGCGATGGCCATGCTGTCCTTCCCGGCGGACGGCTTCGACGTCGACCACCGCGACATCGAAGCGCAGAAGAACCTGCTGCGGGAGCGGATGGCCGGCCTGGGCTGGCAAGCCCCGCGCATCCTCGCGCACCTCGACGACACCCCGGACTTCTACCTCGACCAGGTCGCCCAGGTGGTGATGGACCGCTGGTCGGCCGGCCGGGTCGGGCTGATCGGCGACGCGGCCTTCTGCTCCTCGCCGATGTCCGGCGCGGGCACCGGCCTGGCCCTGGTCGGCGCCTACCTGCTGGCCGGCGAACTGGCCGCCGCCGGGTGGGACCCCGAGGCCGGGTTCGCCGCCTACGAGACGCGGATGCGGCCGTACGTCGAGGCCAACCAGGAAATCGGCCGGCTGCACGTGCAGAGCCGCGACGGCGCCGCCGCGCACGCCGAGCCCGACATGGAGGCGCTCATGCCGCTGATCGAGCGGGCGCTCAACGGCGTCGAGCTGCCGGACTACGCCGGTGTGCCGGACTCCGCGAATCCGGTCAGTCCAGCAGGGCGGTGAGCACTCCGTCGAGCAGGCGGACGCGGCGGTCGGCGATGCGGTGGACTTCCTCGTCGTGGGTGGCCACGATCACCGCCGCCCCCTCCGCCGCACACCGGCGCAGCAACCGCAGCACCCGGGGCGTCGAGCCGGCGTCCAGGTGTGCGGTCGGCTCGTCGGTGAGCAGGACCCGCGGCCGGCCGGCGACCGCGCGGGCCAGCGCCACCCGCTGCTGCTGCCCGAACGAGACCTCCAAGGGGTAGCGGTCGCCGAGCTCGCCGATGCCCAGCTCGTCCAGCAGGCCGGCGACCCGTTCGGCGATCGCCGAGCGCGACGGGCGCGGGACGTCCGAGCGCAGCCGCAGCGGCAGGGCGACGTTTTCGGCGATCGTCAGCTCGTGGGCCAGCCCGAGCGCCTGCGGCAGCACCGCGCAGGTGTGCCACGGCGGCGCGCCGCTGATCGGGACGCCGTCGAGCAGCACGCAGCCGGAGTCGGGGGAGTCGAACCCGCACAGCAGCGCCAGCAGCGCGCTCTTGCCCGACCCCGACCGGCCCGACACCGTCACCAGCTCACCCGCGCCGACCCGCAGTTCCAGCCCGCGCAGCACCTCGATGTCCCCGCTGGGGTGGGCGAAACTGCGACGCAGCCCGACCGCTTCCACGACTGTCATGCCGGCAGCTCCCGTTCTTCGACGCCCTCGAGCGCGCCCTTGTGCAGCCGGGCCACCCGCGCGCCGAGGTCGATCAGGCGTTCGTCGTGGGAGGCGACCAGGACCGCGAAATCCTGGTCCACCAGGTACCGCAGCGTGTCCAGCACCAGGTCGGCCGACGCCTCGTCCAGCTGCGACGTCGGCTCGTCGGCCAGGATCACCGTCGAGCGCGCGGCGAGCACGCACCCGAACGCCAGCCGCTGCTGCTGCCCGCCCGACAGCGCCGGGATCTTCCAGCCGCCGGTGCCGGCCAGGCCCAGCTGCCCGAGGATGTCGTCCGGGTGGCACTCGGTCCCGGCGGCCTCGGCCGCGGCGTGCAGGTTCTCGGCCACGGTCAGGTAGCCCAGCAGGTTGTCGCCCGGGTTCTGGAACACCAGCCCCAGGTGGTGGCGCCGCAACGCCCGCCGCTCGCGGTGCTTGAGCTTGCGGACGTCGGCACCCTGGAACGTCAGCGTGCCGCGCGCGGGCGGCTCGAACAGCCCCAGCACCCGCAGCAGCGTCGACTTCCCCGACCCCGACGGGCCGGCGAGCACGGTCATCCCGCGCGCGGGTACGTCGAGGCTGACGTCGTCGACGCCGGTGACGACCCCGGTGGGCGTCGGGTAGTCGACGCCGATGCCGCGCAGGGAAAAGATCGGTTTCTCAGGCACGGATCAGCTCCGCGGTCCGGGCGGTGCGCACCGAGCGCACCGCGATCCAGCCGGCCAGCGCGACCACCGCCACGCCGATCACGACGACGGTCAGCACGAACGGCAACGGATCCGGCAGCTCCGAACGCGGCGCCAGGAACGTCGCCGGGTCGAACCGGGGCACCGACAGGCCCGCCACCGACACCCCGCAGACGACGCCGACGACGATCGCCAGCCCGCTCAGCGTCCCCAGCTCCATCAGGTGACTGGCCAGCAGCGTCCGCGGCCGCATGCCCATCCGCAGCACCAGCGCCCCGGCCAGCGCGTTCTGCCGCCGCCGGACTTCGACCGCCACCAGCAGCGCCAGGATCGCCACCACCCCGAGCACCGCGCCCAGCAGCGCGACGAACGAGAACGTCCACGACACCACGAAGAACGGCAGACCGTCCAAAGCGGACTCGCGGCTGATCCGGTTCGGGATGAACACCCCGGCAGCGCGCAGCGCGGTGGTCGCCTCGGCCATCGGGGCCGTGGTCAGCACGCTCCACTTCGGAATGCCGTCCAGCTGCGCGTGGCTGAGCACCGTGCGCGAGACGACGTAACCGGGGGAGGTGCCGATCATCGGGAACACCGGCAGGTCGCCGGCGACGACCGCGGCGGGCAGGTCGTCGGGCAGCCGGGCGTCCTGCTTGGCCGTGTGCCCGACCCGGATCACCGGCGTGCCGCGCGGGTCCGGGTGCGAGATCTTCTCGAGCAGCCCGGCCAGGTCGTCGCCGGGCACGCGGTCCACCGCGGCGCCGCGGGCGAACGTCGCCGGGTCGATCACCAGCACCACGCTGCCGGTCCCGGTCAGCTCGCCGACCACCGTGCTGGTCCCCGCCAGCGACGCGGGCATCGGGACCTGGCCCATGCCGATCGGGCTGTCGGTGTCCAGCCGCGCGTTGCTGCCGACGAAGATCGCCGATTTGGTGTCGAGGGCTTCCTCCTGGCCGTCGGCGATGCCGATCCCGGTGGCGAGCGTCCCGATGGCGAGGGTGCCGATGACGAGCACCCCGGTCACCGGGGCGCGGGCGCCGGCCAGCCGCCGGATCGCCAGCTGCAGCGCCGGGCGCGACCAGAACCGGGCGCGGTGCGAGGCGTGCAGCGCCAGCCACGCCAGCCGCGCGGTCAGCAGGCCCACGGTCAGCACCACGAACACCGGGTAGGTCAGGGCCAGCGGGTCCACCTGCGGCAGGGGGTTGCCCAGCCGGGACGTCGTGCCGTAGTGCGCCAGGCGGGTCCAGCCCAGCCACGCCATGCCCGCGGCCGCCAGCTCCCACGGGAAGTACGCCAGCAGCCGGATTCGCCGGCCACGGCCGCGGCGGATCCGGCCGAGCTCGAACTCCCGGTGCACCCGCACCGCGACGACCAGCGCCAACAGCGCCAGTGACACGGCCAGCGTCACGGCCGCGACGCCGGCGGCCCCGAGTTCGGCCGTCGGATCCGGGGCGCCGGGCGGGCCGTACACGCCGAGCAGCAGCCGCGCCGCGATCGCGCCGGCCGCGCCGCCGAGCAGGATCGGCAGGCCCAGCTCGGCGACGGCGAGCCCGCCGAGTGCCGCCGGGCCGCTGCCGCGCGCGGAGAGCAGCCGCAGCTGCGCGTGCCGCCGCTGGTACCACTGCAGGGCGACGGTGCCGAGGCCCGCGCAGCCGACCAGGACGCTGATCAGCGCGAGCGGCAGGATCGAGACGAACACGTTGTCCTGCGCCTGGCGGGAGATCTGCACCGAACGCTGGAACGTCGGGACCTCGGCGGCGATCAGCGAACCGAGCCCCTGGGCGGTCAGGTCGGCGCGGACGTCGGCGACCAGGTCCTGCGAGCGCTGCAGGAGGTCCTCCGCCGCGCTCAGCGTCGTCGGCGCCGGCTCGTAGAAGGAGACGTGGAAGTACTGCATCGTCGGCAGGCCGATCGCCTTGATCGTGTCGTCGAAGGTCTTGCGGTCGGTGGCGAAGACGATGGAGTCGATCGGGTCGTCCACCAGCCGGTCGATGACGGCGCCGGACTGCTGGGAGCACCACCACCGCGGCGGCGGGTCGAGCAGGTCGCCGTAGATGCCGGTGACCGGCGGCAGCGGAACGCCCTGGAGGCTCGGTTTGGTGCCGACGCCGATGTGCTCGGCGCCGGCCACCACGTTGCCCAGCCACAGTCCCGGCGCACGCGTGCCCTGCTGCAGCGTCAGGTTGTCCAGGCCCACCTGGTCGCGGTAGCCGAGGCGGATCTTGTAGTGCGGGTCGCCGTTGAACTCGGTACGCGGGAGCACGTTCGTGAACTGGCCGACGACGGGCGCGCCGAACCCGTGCGCGCCGGCGTGCCGCCGGATCGCGCCGGTCACCGCGGGGATGTCCCGCACCGGCATGTTGCCCTTGCCGAACATCGGGCCGTAGCTGTCCGGGCAGGTGATGCCCGTCTGGTACCGCACCGTCGCACCGCCGGCCGCGGACGCCTGCAGGACCGCGGCCGTGCCGAGGAAACACGCCAGCAGGGCGGTCACCGCCGCCACGACCAGCGTCAGCGGGCTCGAGAGGGCGGCCTTCGGGGCCGCCCGCCACGGCTTCGTCACTGTGCGTCGTCCATTCTTCCCCCACGCCACCCGCATGGACCAGGACGCTACCGGGCACCCCGCGCGGTTGGAACGTTTTTGTCATGATCGTTGCTCACCCCTTGTGTTCGCGTCGAGGGGTGGCCCCCGAGCAATCATTGCCGCCATCCGGCCGGTTTAGTGGTCTAGACCCTTGACGTGCTGATTGGTCTGATCCAATCCTGAACGCGTTCCCGCCGTGCTCCGCCGCCGCACGGCTCCCCGCCGGCTGTGGAGCGCAGATGCGTCGACACAGATCTTTCGCCCGATTGTCCGTTTCCCTGGCCCTGGCGGCGTTCTCGGCCGGTTCGCTGGTCGCCGCGGCCGGCACCGCCCACGCCGCCACGCCGCTGCCCGCGCACGTCTTCGCGCCGTACTTCGAAGCCTGGACCGGCGAGAGCCCCGCCGCGCTGGCGCAGCAGTCCGGCGCCAAGCACCTCACGATGGCGTTCCTGCAGGCCGCCACCAAGGGCTCCTGCACGGTGTACTGGAACGGCGACACCGGGATGCCGATCTCCACCGGCACCTTCGGCGCCGACATCGCCACCATCCGCTCCCGCGGCGGCGACGTGATCCCGTCCTTCGGCGGCTACACCGCCGACAACACCGGCACCGAGATCGCCGACAGCTGCGGAGGAGCCGACTCGATCGCCGCCGCCTACGAGTCGGTGATCACCACCTACGACGTCCCCCGGCTGGACATGGACATCGAGGACAACTCGCTGACCAACACCGCCGGGATCGACCGCCGCAACAAGGCCATCAAGAAGGTCCAGGACTGGGCCGCGGCCTCCGGCCGCCCGCTGCAGATCTCCTACACCCTGCCCACGACCACCCGCGGCCTCGCCGACAGCGGCCTGAACGTGCTGCGCAACGCCGTCACCAACGGCACCCGCGTCGACGTCGTCAACATGATGACCTTCGACTACTACGACAACGCCGCCCACGAGATGGCCACCGACACCCAGACCGCCGCGAACGGCCTGGTCTCGCAGCTGGGCGCGCTCTACCCGGGCAAGACGCCGGCGCAGCTGTGGGCGATGGTCGGCATCACCGAGATGATCGGCGTCGACGACTTCGGCCCGGCCGAGACCTTCACCACCGCCGACGCCGCCACCGTCTACGACTGGGCCGTCGCCAAGGGCATCAGCACCCTCTCCTTCTGGGCGCTGCAACGCGACAACGGCAGCTGCCCCGGCGGCGCCGCGGCGGACAACTGCTCCGGCATCGCCCAGGACACCTGGTTCTTCAGTCACGCCTTCGAGCCCTTCACCGGCGGCACTTCCTTGCCCGGCAACGACTTCTCCCTCACCACCGCCCCCGCCTCGGCCGCGGTGGACCCCGGCGGCTCGGTGACGGCGACGGTGACCACCGCCGTGACGTCCGGCTCCGCCCAGCAGGTCACGCTGTCGGTCACCGGCGCGCCCGCCGGCATCACCGCATCGGTCAGCCCCGCTTCGGTGACCGCCGGCGGCAGCGCGACGCTTTCGGCCGGCACCACCTCGGCCGCCGTTCCCGGCAGCTACCCGCTCACCGTGACCGGCACCGCCGCCTCCGGCCGCCACAGCACCACCTTCACCCTCACCGTCAAGGGCACTCCGCCCGCGGGCGGAGTGGTCAACGGCGGCTTCGAAACCGGTGCGCTGAGCCCGTGGACCGCCCCCGGCGACGCGATCGTCGCCGCACCGGCCCACTCGGGCACCCACGCGCTGCAGGTGACGCCCTCGGCGTCGGCCACCGGCGAGGCGGCGCAGAACGTCACGCTCGCCCCGAACCACTCCTACACGCTCACGGCGTGGGTCCAGGGCAGCTACGCCTACGTCGGCGTCCGCGGCGGGGCCACCGCGAGCGCGTGGACCTCGAGCAGTGGCTGGACGCGGCTGTCGGTGCCGTTCACGACCGGCGCTTCCGGTGCGGTGACGGTGTACGTCCACGGCTGGTACGGCCAAAGTGCCGTCTACGCGGACGATTTCTCCCTCGGCTGAGGCTTCCGGCGGCGGCCCGGTTGGGCAACACGGAGGTTGGCCGGGCCGCCGCCGGGCGCGAGACTGCGGGGGACGATCTTTCGCCAGCCAGGAGGAACCGATGCCGCACATCCCGCTCGACCCGCAGCTGCCCGGCATCCGGTCGCTGATGGCCTTCCGGCCGGAGACCGCCGTCCCGCTCAACCACCTCGCGCAGACCTTGCTGCGCGGCCCGAGCAGCCTGACCGTCGGCGAGCGCGAACTGATCGCGGCGGTCGTCTCGAACGGCAACGAGTGCCGCTTCTGCCACGGCAGCCACGCGGCCGCCGCGGCCGAGACCCTCGACGGCGGCCGCGCGGTGGTCGACGCGGCCTGCGTCGGGATCGACGACGCACCGGTGGGGGAGAAGATGAAGGCGCTGCTGCGGATCGCCCTCGCCACGCGCGAGACCGGCCGCGCCGTCACCCCCGAGCTCGTCGCGGCGGCCCGCGCGGAAGGCGTCACCGACGTCGAGCTGCACGACACGGTCCTGATCGCCGCCGCGTTCTGCATGTTCAACCGCTACGTCGACGGCCTCGCCACGGTGGCCCCGGACGACCCGGCGGTCTACGCTCAGATCGGGAAGGTCCTGGCCGCCGAAGGCTACGGCCGCTGATCCCGGATTTGCGGCTTCGGATAGGCTCCCGCCGTTGAAGGGGGGAAACTTCGATGGCGAAATTCGTGCGGCCCGCACTGTGGACGGTCGGGGTGCTCGCCGCGGGCGGGTTCGTCTTCTGGCTGCTCCTGGCGCTGAACATCCCGTACAAGAGCACCGCCGCGCCGGACACCACGCCCGGCACCGTCCCGGTGACCACCCCGGCGAGCACCACGGTCCTGCCGTCGGGCCCACCGTCGGAAGGGACCGCGTATGTCACCGACGTCCGGCCGGGCCCGGACGACCACAGCGCCGTGCTGCACGTCAACCTGCCGACCTGCGCCGACGCACCGCACACCCAGGTCACCGAGGCCGGCGACCGCATCGACGCCGGCGTCCGGTACCGGCCCCGGCCCGATCCGGACTGCAAGCAGGCCTCGGCCGACTTCCCGTTCCGGACGGCCGCACCGATCGGGGAGCGGCCGGTGATCGTCAACGACGCCGAAAGCTGGGGACTGGTGTCCGGCGGCTGGAAACGGTGCGACCGGTACGTCGGCTGCCACCCGCCCGCCGACCACTGCGACCCGGCGTATGTCGGGCAGCTGGAGTTCAGCGCGGAAGCCGAATTCCCCGGTACCACGCGGGCGTGCGACCAGAACTGGCTGGTCCACGATCTGCAGCGGCACAGCGGCCAGGCCGCGACGCGGGTCGCCTACCGCTGGGCGGGCAGCTTCTGGGAGAGCTTCGCCGGGGCCAAGGGCGGCGGCTGCGCCGAAATCCTGGCTGTCGAACCGAAGTTCCCCACCGCTCTCTGCGAGCACCTCAGCCCGCCTGGGTGACGGTGATCGCTCGCCGCACTCGCCCGGCCACCGTGCGCGGCCGATCCACTCGGGCTCGGCCACGGCGACGGTGGATTCCGGGAAACGGAAGCGGTTTGGAAGCCGGATCCCGCAGAATGCGGGGGAACGCGAAGGAGCTCATCGATGAAACGTGCTGTAGCTGCCGCTTTGCTCACCGCGGCCGCGCTCGTCGTGCTCGCCCCCGTGGCGTCCGCGACGAATGACCCACAACCGGTCGGCGGGATGGGCGGCGGTCCCTACATCGGCGACGTGCCGCAACCCGGTCCTGGGGGCCGGTGACCACAGAGGTCACCGCCGGACGCCCGTTTCAGGGCACCAGCACGACGCGGCCCGGGCTGCTCCACGCCCGGGCCGCGTCCTGCAGCGGGGCGCGCTCGTAGCCGGCCGTCAGCGCGCCCGCCATCGTCTGCGCCACCACGGTCAGCAGCGCTTCGCGGCGCTCGTCGGTGGTGAGTTCGTTGTTCGTGTAACCGTGGATGCGCAGCGACCGGCTGCGCAGGACGGCCGAGGGGACCGGGCACACCTCGCCGGCCGCGCTGCCGAGGTTGATCAGCCGTCCGCCCGGGCGCAGGGTGCGCAGCGCCGCCGCGGCCGGGAGCCCGCACAGCGGGTCGATCACCAGGTCGACCGGCCCGGCCACCGCGCCGAGCCGCTGTGCCAGCGCTTCGGCGTCTTCGCCGTCCTCGAGCCGGACCGTGCCGTCGGCTCCGAGCCGGCGGGCCCGCGCCAGCGCCGCGTCCGACCGCGCGCACGCCACCACCCGGCCGGCTCCGGCCACCCGCGCCAGCTGGACGGCCGACTGCCCGACCACGCCGCCCGCGCCGAGCACCAGCACCGTCTCACCCGCGGCGAGTTCTCCCTTGCCCGTCAAGCACATCCACGCCGCGACCGCGGACAGCCCGAGCGCCGCGACGAGGGCGTGATCGGCTCCCTCCGGCAGGGCGACCACGTCGGCGGACGCGGCCACGGCGCACTCGGCCATGCTGCCGTCACCCGGGCGCATGCCCGCCGCCGTGGCGAACCAGACCGGCGCCCCCGCTGCCACTCCGACGCCCTGTACTCCTGGCACATAGGGCGTGGCGGGCACGCCGAAGTAGGACGTGCCGGACGCGCATAGCAGGTCGAGCGGGGTGATCGGCGCCGCCGTCACCCGCACCGCGACCTGACCGGGCCCGGGAGCCGGCTCCGGCCGTTCGGCCACCACCGGGGGCTGCCCGGCCGTCCGGACCTCAGCCGCGCGCACCGTCGGTCACACCGGCTGCAGGACGAAGTCGTACCGCGCTTCGAGCCACGGCTGCGCCGATTCGCCGCCGTCCGGCGTCGGCCCGGGCTCGCGCGGCTCGAACGCGACCACCAGCTCCTGCTTCGTGCCGAACACGACGTCGCTGTCCAGGTACTGCGCACCCTCCTGGAACAGGTGCGTGATCAGCGGCTCGAACCCGGCGGCGTTGATCAGGAAGTGCACGTGGGCGGGCCGGAAGTGACTGATGTCGGTGTCCCGGACGAGCGCGCCGACCGGGCCGTCCATCGGGATCGAATACCCCTTCGGCGCGATGGTGCGCAGGCAGTAGGTCCCGTCGGCGCGGCTGGTGTACTTCGCGCGCAGCCGGGCCTCGTCGACGTCGGCGACCTGCGACTCGTACGCGCCTTCCTCGTCAGCCTGCCAGACGTCGAGGACCGCGCCGACGACGGGGAAGCCGTCCAGGCCGCGGACCGTGCCGGTGACGTAGAGCGGCGTGCCGGGCAGGCCGTCGGACATGTCGCCGCCGAACTCCTTCTCCGGCGAACCCTCGATGTGGAAGGGGCCGAGCACGGTCGCCGGGGTCGCCTTCGCGTCGAAGGCGTGGTTCATCTGCACCACCAGCATGCTCAGGCCGAACACGTCGGAGGCGAGGATGAACTCCTCCCGCTTCTCGTCGCTGATCCGCCCGGTCTCGGTCAGCCACCGCATCGCGGCCATCCACTCGGTCTCGCTCAGCCGCACTTCGCGGGCGAAGGCGTGCAGGTGGCGCACGAACGCGGCCAGCACCTCCGCCGTCCGCGGGTCGTGCGCGCTCGCCCAGCGCTGCGCGGCGAGCTCGGTGATGTTGTCCTCGGTGACCAGCTGCATCGGCGTTCCTCTCACGCGTGCGGATCCGGCGGGACCGACCGGTTGTTCAGGTCGACGGACAGGAAGATGTCGTTCGCGACGGGGTGGCGCAGCTCCTCGGCGAGCTGGCCGATCAGCCCGGCGGTCCGGGCCAGCAGCGCGAACCCGCGCAGCAGCTCCAGCGGCAGGCCGAGGTCGGCGAGCGCGGCGCCGCAGACGCCGGCCCCGTTGAGCGGCAGCGTCTTGCCCAGCACCCGTGGGTGCACCCGGCCGATCGCGGCGAACAGCTCCAGGTGCGGGCCGCGCAGGCCCTCCTCGTCGGCGATGGCGAACAGCCGCGGGGTGCGCGGGTCGCCGTCCTTGTGCACGTGGTGCCCGAGGCCGGGGACGAACTTCTTTTCCGCACGGCGCTTTTCGACGGTTTCCAGCGCGAGCGCGTCCCACTCGCCGTCACCGGCCGGCCGGGTGTCCACTTCGGACAGGACGTCGTGCAGGAACCGGCCGCAGTCCTCGGTGACGCCGAGGAACCGCGACCCGCCGCCCAGCAGGCCGGCCGCCAGTGCGCCCTGGACCGAGTCCGGCGCGGACAGGTACGTCAGCCGCGTGACGATCGCGGTCGGGGTGAAGCCGTGGTCGGCCAGCGCGGCGAGCACCGCCTCGAAGACCCTTGTTTCCCCTTTGGACGGACGTCGCTGCGTCGCCAGCCAGAAGGCGAGCTCGCCGAACCCGACCGTGCCCATGACGTCCTCGGCCAGGTCGTGCCCGAGCAGCGTGATCTTGTCCGTTGTGGACGCGCCGAGGGCGGTTTCGTAGACCGGGTCAGCCATCGGCGGCCTCCGTCAGCCACGCCCGCAGTTCGGCGCCGTGTTCGTCGAGCTCCGGCGGCGGCAGCCGGTAGCCGGCCGGGGTCGCCGAGAACCGGATGGGGTGGCGGGTCGTCGGGACCGCGCGGTCGCCGTCGCCGACCTCGACGATCGGGTCGAGGCCGAAGCGTTCGGCCATCGCGAACCCGCCGTCGATGGTGTTGATCGGTCCACACGGGACACCGACCTTCGTCAGCGCGTCGAACCAGTCGACGGCACCGCGTTTCGCCAGCCGCTCGACCAGGATCGGCCGGAGCTCTTCGCGGTTCTTCGTGCGGTCGGCGTTGCGGGCGAACCGCGGGTCGTCCGGGACGTCGGGCAGGTCGAGCACTTCGCACAGCCGGCGGAACTGCCCGTCGTTGGCCGCGGCGACGATCAGGTCGGCGTCGGCGGTCGGCAGCGGTTCGTAGGGGAACACGCTGGGGTGGGCGTTGCCCATCCGGTACGGCACCACGCCACCGGCGGCGTAGGCCGAGCTGTGGTTGACCAGCCCGGTCAGCGCCGAAGACAGCAGGTTGACCTCGACGTGCTGGCCCGCGCCGGTCGCGTCGCGGTGCCGCAGTGCGGCCAGGATGCCGATCACCGCGTGGTTGCCCGCCATGACGTCGAACACCGAGATCCCGGCCCGGTACGGCGGGCCGTCCGGATCGCCGGTCAGGCTCATCAGGCCCGAGATCGCCTGCACCATCAGGTCGTATCCCGGCACGTGCGCGCCTTCGCCGGCTCCGAACCCGCTGATCGAGGCGTAGACGCTGCCCGGGTTGGCCTGGCGGACCGTCTCGTAGTCCAAGCCGTACTTGGCCAGGCCGCCGGGCTTGAAGTTTTCGATCAGGATGTCCGCGCGGGCCGCCAGTTCGCGGGCGACGACGGCGTCGGCCTCGTCGCGCAGGTCGAGCGCGATGGACCGCTTCCCGCGGTTGACGCCGAGGTAGTAGGTCGAGACGTCCCCGCGCACCGGCGGCATCCACGTGCGCGTCTCGTCACCCTGCGGGCCCTCGACCTTGACGACGTCCGCGCCCAGGTCCGCGAGCAGCATCGTGGCGTACGGGCCGGCCAGCACCCGGGAGAAGTCCGCGACCAGCAGCCCGGACAGCGGGCCGGGGGGTGGTTCCACGCGACGCCTCCACTCGTGTCCGCCTGTCGGACTAGTGTCCGCAGTTTGCTCCCGAGTGCCGTCGCGGTCAAGGCAGCTTACTCAGAGGCGACTTGGGCAAGGCAGTGTCAAGGCAGTGCGGGGACGGTGACGTGCGGGACGCGGTCCAGCCGCGCGAAGTCCGCGCCGATCTCGCCGGCGGTCTGCAACAGCAGGGGCAGGTGGTGCTCCAGCAGCTTCTCGACCGAGGTCTCGGCGGCGTGGCAGTTGACGTTGACCCCGGCGATCACCCGCCCGGACCCGTCGCGCAGCGGCGCGGCCACCGACCGGATGCCCAGCGCGAGCTGCTCGTCGGTGAGCGCCCAGCCGCGGGCTCGGACCTCCCGCAGTTCGGCGTCGCGCTCGGCGCGGTCCGGCTGCCAGCGCGGCACCAGCCCCGACCGGGACGCCTGGGCCAGCACCGCGTCCAGCTCCGCCGGCGGCAGCGCGGCCAGCTGGACCTTGCCCAGCGACGTCGGCAGCGCCGGGAACCGGGTGCCGATCTGCACGCTCAGGCCCACGATCTTCGGCACCGCGACCCGGGCGACGTAGACGATGTCCGACCCGTCGAGCTGGGCGATCGAACACGACTCGTTCGTGCGCGCGACCAGCCGTTCCAGGTGCGGCCGGGCGACGTCCCACAGGCCCATCGACCGCACGTAGGCGACGCCGAGGTCGAGCACACGCGGGGTCAGGGCGTAGCCGCGCCCGTCGGTGCGCACGTAGCCGAGTTCTTCGAGGGTGAGCAGGATCCGGCGGGCGGTCGGGCGGGCCAGGCCGGTGGCGCCGGCCACCTCGGCGAGCGTCATCTCCGGCCGGTGCGGCCCGAACGCCGTGATCACCTCGAGCCCGCGCGCCAGCGCTTCGATGAAATCGGGACCGGTGCCCTCGCGTGGCATGCGCGACCTCCCTCTGCAGTCCTGCCCGCAGCGTAGCCGGGGGGATTGACACCGGCGCGGCACTGGGCAAAGGTGACTGCGCCCATCGATTGTCCGTACAGCGGACGAGTGTACGCAACGGAGGCAGTCATGTCCGGATCGATCGTCCTGCGGGGTGGCACGGTGCTGACCTTCGACGACGCCCGCAGCGTTCTCCCCGGCGAAGACGTCCTGGTCGAGGGCGACCGGATCGCCGCGATCGGACCCGCGCTGGAGGTCCCGGCGGGCACGACCGAGATCGATGCCTCCGGCGGCATCGTCATGCCCGGCATGATCGACACCCACCGCCACCTGTGGCAGACGGCCATGCGCGGCTACGGCGCCGACTGGACGCTGACCCAGTACTTCGTCTGGTACTACCTCGAATGGGGCAAGGTGTTCCGCCCCGAGGACATCTACGCGGGCAACCTGCTCGGCGCGTGGGAAGCCCTGGAAGCCGGCGTCACGACCACCGTCGACTGGTCCCACGGCCTGCAGACCACCCGGCACGCCGACGCGGCGGCCGACGCGCTCGAAGCCGTGCCCGGCCGGTTTGTCCTCGCCTACGGCAACATCCAGGACGCCCCGGCGAACTGGACGGCCACCGGGGAGTTCCGCGACTTCGTCTCGCGGCGCACGGGCGGCGACCTCGGCTTCCAGCTCGCCTTCGACGTCACCGGCGACCCGGCGTTCCCCGAGAAGCCGGCCTTCGAAGTGGCCCGCGACCTCGGCGTGCCGGTGACCACGCACGCCGGCGTCTGGGGCGCGACCGGCGACGACGGCATCCGGCTGATGTACGACCACGGGTTCATGACCCCCGAGACGATCTACGTCCACGGCGCCTCGCTGTCGGCCGACTCCTACCACCGCATCGCCGCCACCGGCGGGTCGGTGTCGGTCTCGACCGAAAGCGAGCAGAGCGCCGGCCAGGGCTACCCGCCCACCTGGGCGCTGCGCAAGTACGGCATCCCGGTGTCGCTGTCGATGGACACCTCGGTGTGGTGGAGCGGCGACCTGTTCTCGGCCATGCGCGCCACCCTGGGCGCCGACCGGTCCCGGGAGCACCTGGAGGCCCACGCCAAGGGCGAGACGGTGACGCACGCGGCCCTGCGCGCCGAACAGGTGGTGGAGTGGGCCACCCGCGGCGGCGCCGCGGCCTTGGGCCGCCCGGACCTGGGCAGCCTCGAAGCCGGCAAGAAAGCCGACGTCGTGCTGCTGAAGAACGACGACTCCCCGGTGTCGTTCCCGCTGCTGAACCCCTACGGGCACGTGGCGTTCCAGGCCCAGCGCGCCGACGTCCACACCGTGCTGGTCGACGGCCGGGTGGTCAAGCGCGACGGCAAGCTGGTCGGCGTCGACCTGCCCGCCGTCCGGCGGCGCGTCGAGGAGACGGTGGAGCACCTGCGCACGCAGCTGGGGGAGGAGGCGTGGCGGCAGGGGATGAACCCCGACGTCCCGGAAGCCAAGATCCTCGACAACCCGTACACCTACACCGACTACCAGAGCGAGACCACCCACGGCGGCTGAGCTACCGTTCTGCACCGTGGTCCAGGTCTTCGTCCAGCCCGCATACGGCACCGCGGACACCCGCCGCTACGGCGCGGAATCCCTCGACCGGATGGTGGCCTTCCGCGAGCTCGCCGACCTGCTCGAGCCCGCGGACCTCGCTCGCCTCGACGCCCTGCACCCGGGCGGCCGGGCCCGGTTCTGGGGCGCCAAGGACAAGTACGACCGCCGGATGGACACCGTGACCACCGGCGACGTCGTGCTCTTCACCGGCCGCAAGCACGTGCAGGCGACGGCGGAGGTGGGCCACGGGTTCCGCAACCCCGCCTTCGCCCGTCGTCTCTGGAACCCCGACCCGGGCAAGTGCCTGTTCAGCAACGTCTACAGCCTGCGCCGCTACCGGCGCGTCGAGCTGCCCTACGAGGCGATCTGGGCACTGCCCGGGTTCAACCCCGGCGACAACTTCATGGGCCTGCGGTTCCTCGACGAAGCGAAGTCCGCCGCGGTGCTGGGGCTGCTTTCCGGCGCTTCCGCGCACTGAGCACGGCGCTCAGCAGCGCGGCACGACTCAGCAGCGCGGCACGACTCAACAGCGCGGCATGACGTCGTCGAAGGACGCGCAGTTGTCCTGGTACCAGGGGCTCGACTGCCACTGGTCGGCCGTCAGGATCCGGGACGTGTCGCCCGCGACGAACTTCCAGGGGCCGTAGTAGGAGTTGCTGAACCAGTAGTTGCCCTGGTCGCGGGTGATGGCGTCCTGGACGAGCGTGCCCTTGTACGGCGACCAGGACGGGTAGGTCCCGTAGTTGGACAGCAGCGCCATCTTGCCGCAGACCCCGTTCGTGCAGCCGGCGGCGACCGGGTCGAAGCGGAACGTGTTGTCGTGCACCTCGACCAGCTGGGTCTTCCAGCGGCAGTCGTCGTACAGCGGCGGGGAGGCGATGCCGGGCGCCGAGCACTGCGTCCGGTCGGTGACGAGCTTGGTACAGGTGTTGATCGAGGTGTTGGCCGGGCTGTTGCAGAACCGGTCGGCGTTCTCCCACGCGGTGATGCCGGACCAGTTGTCCTCGAAGGTGTTGTCGTAGATGTCGATGAGGTGCGTCCGGGCCGGCACCCGGGGCTCGCCGCCCGACTCGGACAGGTAGACGCTCGCCACCGGGAAGTTGTCACCGCGGTCGGCGCGGCGCTTGCCCGCCACCAGGCTGTTGCGGCGCAGGACGTTGTCGCGGAACACGAGGTTGTAGCTGATCTCGTAGAACAGCGCCTCGGCGTCGTTGTCCTCGATGAGGTTGTTCTCGATCAGGAAGTCGTTGTTGTCGGTGTCGGCCCAGAGTCCGGCGCCGTGGTTGTGGTGGATCCAGTTCCCGCGGACGTCGGCCTTGTCGACCACCCAGAACTTGACCCCGCCGCTGCAGCCGCACCCGGGACTGCGCGTTTCCCAGTCATCGGTGTTGTTGCCCGAGATCTCGTTGCCTTCGATGATCAGCGCGGTGAGCGTGCTGTCCGATCGGTAGGCGTTCATACCGTATTGCCCGTTGTTGCGCAGACAGCTGTGCCGCACCTCCTGGCGGGCGCCGGCCATGATTCCCGCGCCTTTGTTGTTCTGCACGGTGGTGTTTTCGATGATCCAATGTTCGCCGGAATCGTGGTTCACCACGCCCTGGTCCTGCGGGGCGACGAAGTTCTGGATCGTCAGCCCGCGGATCACCACGTCCTTCGCCTGCTGGGTGAAGGCCGCCCGGTTGATGCCCTGCCCGTCGAGCACCGCGCCGGGGGCACCGAGGTAGACGTCGCCATCCTTGGGGATGATTTGCCCGTACGGGTCGGTGGCCAGCGTGTGCGTGCCCGGGGGCAGCCAGAACGTCGTCCCGGGCGGCGACTCCTGCGACTTGTGGTAGAGGTCGCCGGGGACCGCGGCGTCGACGGTGACGGCGCCCGCGGGGGCCGTCATGTTGGCCAGTGGCTGGTGATCGCACACCGGTCCGGGGGTCACCTCGGCGGCGGCCACCGCCGGGCCGGGAGACACGACGAACGCGGCCAGCAGAACGACAGTCAGAATGGATCTGATCGGCGACATGCCGTGAACCTACGCAATTGACCGCGCAACGGCTTGGGCCGAACGAGTCCATTCATGCGCTTTTCGGGTGTACCAGGTAACCCAAAAAGCAGTGATTACTCCACGACTGTGAATACCGTGGGAACAATCGGTGGACAGTTCTGTTATCGTGGCCCCGCGGTGCTCGTGGCCGGAATTCCCCGCCGAGGCGGGGCTTCGGGACGCGCATCCGGCGCCCCGCGGGTGGGCCACCTGCCGCGTTCCGGGCAGCCGGCCGGCCGAACTCCGCGGCCGTCGACCGGCCGACGGCGGCCGGGCCGCCCCGCCGCGGCGCCGATCTCCGCACCGCGGTCTTATCCGCTAAACGGAGGACTACCTGAGCGAGTGATTTACCGCCATTCATTCCGGCCACTGCCGCGGCGGCGAACTAGGCTGGTCCGACCCCATTCCCCGGCTGTCCTCCACATGGTGCGTTGGCCGCACCGATCGGGTATTTGCGCAGGTCAACGCCGCATCGGAACCCCATGGGGGCGGTAACGTCACCTATCGGACAGAACTTCTGCCCCGGCGTCCGGGCCCCGAATGAAACCCGGTTGCCGCACTCAGGAAGGAACCCCGAGAAATCATGTCCACATTGCGACGACTGGCTGTCGCCGGCGCTTTCGCGTTGCCGCTTTCCCTCGTCATCGCCGGCCCGGCGACGGCGCATCCGCTCGGCTGGCCGAACGACTCCTGGAGCGCCGAAAGCTCCAGCAGCTGGGCCGGCATCGGCGGCGCGGGCACGACCGACACCGACGAAGGCTCGACCTGGTGGGGACACCACTGGTCGGATTCGGACGCGGCCGTGGCCGGGATCGGCGGCGCCTACGTCACGCACAACGGCGAGTCCGGCGACGACGGCTGGAACCACGCCTGGCACCACCCCGCGCACAACGGCTGGCAGGACGGGGACGACGACGACTGCGACTACGACGCCGGCGACCAGCACCACTACGTCTACGGCGACAACGACGACGCCCCCGACGTGGTCGACCACCACCACCACGTCATGAGCCACCCCGACCCGGTGAACCAGGAGCCGGTGGGCTACGTCGCCCACCCGGTCTACGACGCCGACGACGATGGCGCCGACGACGTGGGGTACTACGCCGAGCAGCACTCGGCGGGCGTGGACGGCGCGACCTCGGCGCACGTCGTGAGCCACGCGGGTGAGCACCACGCGACGTACGACGCGGAGAAGTACACGGCCGGCCCGCACGGCGCATCGTCGGAGGGTGCGCACGCGCTGGCCGTGCCGGACTACGCGGGTTACCACGCGTGGTACACCGCGGCGGGTGTGGGCGGTGCCGCGGCGCACTCGGTCACGGCGGTGGCCGACGCCACGGACCACGACAACGTCTGGGCCGACCACGACGCGGACAGCGACTACGACTACGACCGGGGCTGACGTTCCCGGTCACAGCCGAGGCTGAGCGAGCCGGGTCCGCACCGCGCGGACCCGGCTCGCTCCGTGCGTGAAAGCGTTCAGGGCGGCTTCCCGGCCGGACCGGGACAGCCAGCAGGACCTTGTAGCACCGCGCTTGCCGGGCGATGGCGAAGGCCGCCTCGACCAGCGCCGCGCCCACGCCCGACCGCCGGTATTCGGCAGCGACCACCACGTTCTCGACGAGCATGAACGACCGTGCTCCCCGCGTGAGGTTCGGCAACGTCGCACCATCGATCGGCCCTGGTCGTGATCGTCCGGTACACACTTTGCCCGTACGGGCAGCCGGGCGTACCCGAAGGTTCGCCGCTGCGCGGCTGGCCGGGGAGCCCGGGCGCGATCATCGTGGAGACACCGCCAGTGCGAGGAGGTCCGCCGGTGATCCACGAGGTCGACGAGGCGCTGCGCCGGCTGGTGAAGGACGAGGCGCTGCGCGGCAGCGAGGTCGACGTCGCCTTCGACGCGCCCACCAAGGACTGGGCCGCCCGGCGGAACGCGCCGACGGTGAACATCTACCTCTACGACGTGCGCGAGGACATGCGGCGCCGGTCGCGGGGGCTGCTCAACGAGTACGACCAGCGCGGCGAGGTCGCGGCGCGGCACCTGCCGCCCAAGCACGTCAAGCTGTCCTACCTGGTCACCGCCTGGACCCAGCGGCCGGAAGACGAGCACCGCGTGCTGTCGGACCTGCTGCTCGGGCTGCTGCGCCACGAAGCCGTGCCGGCCGAGGTGCTCAGCGGGTCGCTGGCCGAGATGGGGCTGCCGGTGCCGATGACCGTCGCGCTGCCGCCACCGGAGGACCGCGCGTTCGCCGACGTGTGGACCGCGCTGGGCGGCGAACTCAAGCCGTCGCTGGACGTCGTGGTCTCCGCGCCGATCCACAGTGGACGCGTCTACCCGGCCGGGCCGCCCGCCAAGGAAGGCCTCAAGCTCGACACCGGTGACGGCGAGCTCCTCGGGCACCACGTGTCCGCGACCGGGGCCGTCGAAGGGCAGCGCCGGGTCGCGATGGCGCGCACCCACCGGAAGCCGCGGTGAGCCTGGAGTACCTGTTCGAGCGGCTGGCCCGGCTCGAACAGCGCATCCGCGACGCCGTCGACAGCCGTCGCGCGGCCGACCCGAACCCCGACGACCCGTTCCGCGGCCTGTACCTGTCCAACGAGACGATCGATGCGCTGCTGGAAGGGCTCCGCGAGCCGTTCACGCCGTTCACCGACTCCGTCCCGGACGGCAGGCTGCGCCCGCTCGCCGAACGCGCGGGACTCACCGGCGTCGACGTCGAACTGCTGCTGGTCGCCCTCGCCCCCGACCTGGACAGCCGGTTCGAGCAGTTCTACGGCTACCTCAACGACGACGTGACCCGCCGCCGCGCCAGCGCCGGGCTGGCGCTGCGCCTGTGCGGCATCCCCGAGGCGTCGGCGGCCGGGCGCGCCCGGCTCGACGCCGACTCCCCGCTGGTCACCTGCGGCCTGCTCACCGTGGGCGAAGACGAACGGCCGTTCCTCTCGCGCACGCTGCGCGTCCCCGACCGGGTGGTCAACCACCTGCTCGGCGACGACCGGCTCGCGCCCGAGCTCGCCGGCTGCGCGCACCTGGGCACCGAACTCGTCGAAGTGCCGGGCCGGGAGCGGCTCGCCCGCGCGATCCGCGGCCGGGTCGGGCTCGTCTACCTGAAGGAACAGCCCGGTGGCGGGGCCGAGGAACTCGGCGTCGGCGCGCTGGCCGCGGCCGGCTACCCGGCGCTGGTGGTGGACGCGGAGCGCTGGCAGGCCGAACCCGGCCACGCCGAGCTCACCGCCTCGCTGCGGCGGGAGGCGCTGCTGCGCGGCGCCGGGATCGTGCTGGGCCCGGTCGAGGACCCGCGGCTGGAGGCACTCGCGCACCCGGCGATCCCGCTGGTGGCGCACGGCACCGGAGCCTGGGACCCGCGCTGGAGCGCGACGCCGCCGCTGCAGCTCGACGCGCTGCCGCTCTCCGCCGCCGACCGCGCGGAACTCTGGCGCAGCCGCCTCGAGGGCCGGCTCGCCCCGGGCGTCGACCCGGGGGAGGAGACCGCCCACTTCGTGCTGGGACCCGGGCAGATCGCCCGCGCGGCGAAGGCCGCCTCGGTGACCGCGCTGGCCGACGACGGGCTGGTCCGCACGGCCCACGTCCGGGCGGGGGCGCGCAGCCAGAACGCGGCCGGGCTGCAACGGCTCGCGCGGCGGATCGAACCGGTCGTCGGCTGGGCCGACCTGGTGCTGCCGGCGGGCGTGCTGTCCCTGCTGGACGAACTCGCGGCCCGGGCGCGCTACCGCGACCAGGTGCTCGACGACTGGCGGATGCGCCCGGGCGGCGGCCGCGGCCGGGGGGTCACCGGGCTCTTCGCGGGGGACTCGGGGACCGGCAAGACGATGTCCGCCGAGGTGATCGCCTCGTCGCTCGGGCTGGACCTCTACACCGTGAACCTGGCGACCGTGGTCGACAAGTACGTCGGCGAGACGGAGAAGAACCTGGAGCGGATCTTCACCGAGGCGTCCGGGGTCAACGGCGTCCTGCTCTTCGACGAGGCGGACGCGATCTTCGGCAAGCGGTCGGAAGTCCGCGACGCGCACGACCGGTACGCCAACATCGAAAGCGCGTACCTGCTGCAGCGGATGGAGACGTTCGACGGGATCGCGGTGCTGGCCACGAACCTGCGGGCGAACCTCGACGAGGCCTTCACCCGGCGGCTCGACGTCATCGTCGACTTCCCCCTGCCGGACGTCGAACTCCGCCACCGGCTGTGGGACCGCTGCCTGGGCGTCCGGATGCCGCGCGGGGCGGACCTGGACCTGGGCTTCCTCGCCGAGGCGTTCGAACTGGCGGGCGGCCACATCCGTTCGGCCGCGGTCACCGGCGCGTACCTGGCCGCCGAGGCGGGCCGCCCGGTGGCGATGAGCGACCTGGTCGGCGCGGTCGCGCGGGAGTACCGCAAGCTGGGCCGGCTCTGCCTCGACCGGGAGTTCGGGCCCTACCTGGCGATGGTGACGGACGGCTGAGCTGCCCGGAGGGGCAGGTTTCGCTGCCCTTCCGGACGGGCCCGCCAGTCTGGCGCGCGGCGCGGCGGCGGGGCAAGCTTTACGGGCGGCGGAGGGAGCTGTCATGCGCGGGCACAGTCACGAAAACGACCTCGAACCGGCCCTGCGGCCGAAGGGCGACCGCATCGAGCGGGACGACCACGACCTGCTGGGCCGGGCGGCCGCGGCCGGCCGCACCGACGTCCTGGGTCCGGCGGGCATGCTGGGCTTGCAGCGCGCGGCGGGCAACGCGGGGACGGCTTCGCTGGTGGAGGAGGACCGCTCCCCGGTCCACGACGTGGTCGGTTCGGGTGGCGGAACGCCGCTGGACACCTCGACCCGCGTGGACATGGAGTCCCGCTTCGGCCACGACTTCGGCGACGTCCGGGTCCACACGGACGGGGCGGCGCACGACTCGGCGAAGTCGGTGAACGCGCAGGCGTACACGGTGGGGTCCAACATCGTGTTCCAGCGCGACAAGTACGACCCTTCGTCCGATTCCGGCAAGCACATGCTGGCGCACGAGCTGACGCACGTGGTGCAGCAGCGGAGCGGGCCGGTGGACGGGACGGACGCCGGGGGCGGGGTGAAGGTGTCGGATCCTTCGGACCGCTTCGAGCGCGAAGCCGTGGCGAACGCGGACCGGCTGATGTCTTCGCCGGCTCCGGCCGGGCCCGCGGTGCAGCGTTGCGAGGACGGCGGCCACGCTGCGCATTCGGAGGATTCCGCGGCCGTTCAGCGGGAGGAAGCGCCGGAGGCCGAGGAAGGCGAAGAAAAGATGGCGCAGACCTTCGTGCAGCGTGAGGAAGAGGCCGAAGAAGAGGCCTGATCGGCTGCGCCGTCCGAGAACGCCCGGCCGGGATCACTCTTTCCCGTCGGGGCCGGTGAAGCCCGGGATCTCCACGTCCTTGCGGTACCGCTCGGCCGCGCCCGTGTCGGCGTCCTTGGACCCCTTCTTGCTGTTGCACGACCCGCACAGGACCTCGAGGTTGCCCGGGTCCGCGTAGAACTGGGAGCGGTCGGTCTGGCTCTTCTCCCGGCCCTGGGTGTTCCAGTGCCCGGCCACGGACTTCCGGTGGTCCAGCGCGTAGTTGTCGGCGTTGTTCGGCTTGACGCGGGCGGCGACGTGCGGGGCGATGCCGAGGAACGGGACACCCGGGCAGGTGAACGTCCGCCCGTCGGGCCGCATCACCGCGGCGATCTTGGCGGCGTCGTGGCCGCTGTACTTGTGGGAACCGCCGTAGAAGACCGCGCGGACGTCGTGGTACTCGGGCCGCAGCGTCTTGCCGTCGATCGTGTACTGCGTCTGGCTCGCGCCGCCTTCGGCCGGGGCGAGTTCGGGGCCGCCGTTCGGGGTGTTGGCCAGGAACTTGAGCACCGGGAACGCCGGCCGCCCTTCGGAGCTCTTGCTCCGGCCGCCGGCGTTGCGTTCCAGCTCGTACTGGAGCGTCACCCAGCCGTCGGGGCGGACGTCGGTGACCTTGGCGACCCGGTTGGTCGCCTTCACGACGAACCGCTTGCCGAGGTAGACCTTCGCTTCGTCGACCGGGGCCATCGGCCCCAGCGGGAGTTCGCCGGTGTCGTCGGTCGGGTTGACTTCCAGGTGGGTCTTGAACTTGCCGTTGCTCGTGGGCACCAGCGCGATGGTCGTGAGCTGGTAGGTGTCCTTGATCTTCGGCAACGCCGCTTCGACGGTGTGCTGGGTCGCGTTCGGCTTGCGCATCTCGGCGTCGGCCGCCTGCTTCGCCTGGGCCAGCGCCTGCTGCTTCTGGCCGGCGCTGCGCGGGTCCGGAACCCCGCTGCCCTTCTTGCCCTTGAACTTGCTCCAGACCTTCTTGCCCGCCTTGACGATGGTCCCCACGACCGAGTCGATCACCTTGCCGACCGGGGCCTGGACCTTCTCCAGCACCGACTTGATCTTCTCCGAGATCCCGCCCAGCCCCAGCAGGCTGGCCAAGAACCCCAGCACCATCGGCAACGCCTTCGCCAGCGTCCGCTCGATCAGGCCCGCCACCGCACCCGAGCCGCCCCGGGCGATCGACTCCACCGAGTCCAGGACCGAATCCACGAACTCCTTGATCTGCGCGGCCTTGTCCACGAAGAACATCACGATGTCGTAGATCGCCTTGCAGGCCTTGATGAACGCCGCCGCCGGGTTGAGCATCGAAATGATCCAGGTGATGCCCGCCTTGACGATCTTCTCGATCACGAATTCCTTGATCTGGCCGAGCACCATTTCCTTCAGGTCGCCCAGCTTCGCGACGATCCAGCGCCACAGGCCCGGCACGCCCTCGGTGAGCAGGATCTTGACCACGTCGAGGGTCTGCTCCAGCTTCGCCAGCACCGGCTCGGGGATGAACCGCAGGATCCGCGCGCGGACGCTGGCCCAGGTCAGGCCCAGCAGCGACAGGACCATCTTCAGGATGCCCTTGGCGTCCAGCGCCTCCGGGATCTCGATGCCCGCGCTCGCCAGGTTGCCCAGCAGCCACCCCTTCAGGCCCTCCTTGAGGTGCTCGACGATGTTGGCGCCGAAGTTCATCACGCCGGTCTTGACCGCGTTGACCAGGTTGCCGAGGAACTCGATCGGCTTCGCGATGATCAACCCGACCGCGTTCGCGGCCCGCGAAAGCACGCCGAGCAGCATGTCCTTCAGCTTCAGGATCGTCTCGATCGCGCCGCCGACGGCTTCCTTCGCCTTGCTCCACAGGCCCTTGTTCTCCGCCTGCAGCGTCTTGATCTCCTCGTCGACGGCGTTGCGGGCCTCGCCGTACTTCTGGGCCAGGTCTTCGACCAGCGCATCCTGCTTCTCGTCGACGGACTTCTCGAGGTCGTCGAACTGGCCGCCGAACTCCTTCGCCGCCTCGCCGGCGATCTTGCGCAACGCCGGCGACTGGGACGCCACCTTCTGCTGCACGCGGGCGCGGCCGTCGGCGATCAGCTGCTTGGCCTCGCCCAGCTTCTGGCCGACGAAGTCCGCGATGTCGCCGATGACGCCCTGCATCTTCGACTCGTAGACCTTCTTGGCCTCGAGGAAGAGGTTGTTCGCTTCGGCGGGCAGGTCGGCGAAGAGGTCGTACGCCCACCGCGCGGCGCCGGTGATCCCGTCGTAGCGCTCGTCCTTGAAGCGCTTCATGCGCGCCTGGTGGTCGGCGGTGAACGCGGCCTTGGCCTGCGCCTCGCCGGCCTCGAACTTCTTCGCCACCTGGTCGTCGAGCGCGCCCAGCACGCCCTCGACCTTGGTCTTGGTCTCGTCGAAGATCGCCTTGATCTCGCCGGTGATCCGCGCCCGGTCCTGCTCGTCCTTCGACTTCGTGGCCGACTTCGCCGCCTGGCCCCGCTGGGCCGACGACGACCGGGCGCCCGTCATGCCCGCCATCGCCGCCTGCCCGGACGCCTGGGCCGCGCCGGTCACCGCGGCCAGCTGCCCGGCCTCGGACTCGCGGACCGCGGCCGGCGCCGAAGCCGTGTGCTGCTCGCCTTCCCGCTTCGCGGCCAGCGCGCCGGTGAACTCCGGCTCGTTGGACTCGGCCAGCTGCTGGTCGGTGACGCCCGCCTCGGCCATCGCGCCCTGGGTCTCGCACTGGCCTGCCCGCAGATCCGTCTGCTCGGGCGGCGCCTTGTCCGGGGTTGCCTTGCGCGCGTCCGGCGGCGCCAGCACGGGCGCGGCCGGTGGTTCCGGCAGCGGCGTGACCGGCTTTTCCACGGCCCGGCCGGGGTCCGGCGGTTCCTTCGTCCGGTCGGTGACGTCCTTGGCCGAGGCGTCCTTGCCGCTGGTGACCTTGCCCAGCACCTCGGCCTTCACCTGGTCCGCCTTGCCGGAGGTGGCGAACTTGTCGGCCTCGTCGAGGTTTTTCGGCGCCTGCTTGGCGATCGCGGCGTTCACCGCCGCGATGAAGGCCGCCTTGTCGAAGCCGGCCGGTTTCGCCGCGGCCATCTTGTCCGCCTGGGCGGCCTTGGCCTGCGCGTCCTTGTCGTCGGGCGGCGCCACCGCGGCGTCCTGCGCCTTCTTGACCTCCGCGCCGGCGGGCGGGTGCGCCTTCGCCGTCTTGGCCTGGCCGCCGACGTCCTTCTTCAGCGACTGGAACTTCGGGTCGGACGCGGGGGTCACGCCGGGCGGAGCGACCGGGGGAGCGGGACAGCCCTGCCGCTGCAACGCGACCAGGCCCGAAACCGCCGCGTTGCCCGCCGAGGCCTGCAGGCGCAGCAACGCGGGAGGGGTCGCCCGGCGGGCCGGCCGGACCGGCTGGGCGGACTGCCCGGACGGCTCCCGTGGCGCCTTGTCCCGGCCCGTTGGCATGGGTTCAACTGTCGGCCCTGCCGGGCCGGTTGCCAACGACCGGACGGGCGGGCACGGCTGCCCGAACGGGCAGTTGCCTTTAAGGGCAGAGATCGGTTCCCGCGGGCCTAGCCGCACGGTCGTTCCGCGGAGAACGCCCTGGCAGCAGCATCGCCGGGGACAAGACTTGTGCGTCGACAAGGGAGGCACGCATGCCCACCTATCTCACGCCGGGGGTGTACGTCGAGGAGATCGAGGCGGGCGCACGGCCGATCGAGGGCGTGGGCACCGCGGTCGCCGCCTTCGTCGGCTTCGCGGCGGACGGTCCCTTCAACACCCCGACGCTGGTGTCCAACTGGGGCCAGTTCACCCAGACCTTCGGTGACTTCATCGAGGGCTGCTACCTGGCCCAGTCGGTCTACGGCTACTTCCTCAACGGGGGCAGCAACTGCTACATCGTCCGCATCGGCGGGTCGCGCGCCCAGAACAACGGCGCCGCGCCGAAGCAGATCGAGGCCCGCCAGGCCGTGCTCGGCGGCTACCGCTTCGTCGCGAAGGAGCTGCCGGAGGGCAAGCAGGGCGGCGAGATCACCGTCGAGGTGGCCGAACCGACCGGCGACAACCCGGCCGAAGACCGGTTCACCGTGCTGGTCAAGCAGGACGGCAAGGTCGTCGAAACGCACAACGTGACGACCAAGCGCACCAAGGAGAACGTCGTCACCGCGGTGCGGGAGAAGTCCAGCCTCATCACCATCGAAGAGGTCGCCACCGGCGGCGCGGTCACCAAGCCCGACAAGGGCACCGCGGTGCTCTCGGCGCCGCCGAAGGACCCGGAGGCACCCCCGGTCCCGCGCCGGGTCGCGGCGAACGACTACGTCGGTGACGTCGCCGACCGGACCGGGTTCGGCGGCCTGGAAGCCATCGACGAGATCACCATGGTCGCGGCACCGGACCTGATGGCCGCCTACCAGCGCGACCTGATCGACCTCGACACCGTCAAGGCCGTGCAGCTGGCCATGATCGCCCACTGCGAGCTGATGGGCGACCGGATGGCGATCATCGACCCGCCGCCGGCGCTCAACCCGCAGGAAATCCGCAGCTGGCGGATGGACGCGGCCGGGTACGACTCGAAGTACGCCGCGCTGTACTACCCGTGGGTCCAGGTCCTCGACCCCGCCTCGGGCACGAACGCGTTCATCCCGCCGAGCGGTCACATGGCCGGCGTGTGGGCCCGCACCGACGCCACCCGCGGCGTCCACAAGGCCCCGGCCAACGAGGTCGTCCGCGGCGCGCTCGCGCTGGAGACGCACCTGACGAAGGCGGAGCAGGAACTGCTCAACCCGATCGGCGTCAACTGCGTCCGGTCGTTCTCCGGCAAGGGCATCCGGGTCTGGGGCGCGCGGACGCTCTCGAGCGACCCGGCGTGGCGCTACCTGAACGTCCGGCGGCTGTTCAACTACCTCGAGGAGTCGATCCTCGGCGGCACCCAGTGGGTCGTGTTCGAGCCGAACGACGACGCGCTGTGGGCGCGGATCCGGCGCACGATCAGCGCGTTCCTGGTGATGGAGTGGCGCAAGGGCGCGTTGTTCGGGCTCACCCCGGACGAGGCCTTCTTCGTCAAGTGCGACCGCGAGACCAACCCGGCCGAGGGGATCGACCTCGGCCAGGTCATCTGCGAAGTCGGCATCGCCCCGGTGAAACCGGCGGAGTTCGTGATCTTCCGGCTGGCCCAGATGTCCGGCGGCACCAGCCTCGTCAACGAGTGATCCATCCATGCCCCCGCCACCACCCTCAATCGAGGCGCTGCGCGCCACAGTGTTGATGAAAGGGCTTCGCAATGGCACTTCCCGATCTTGACAAGGCGGTAGGCCACTCCTTCGGGCTCGAGATCGACGGCGTCCAGATCAAGCAGATCTCCGAGGTCTCCGGCCTCAAGATGGAGCAGGACGTCATCGAGCTCAAGCAGAACACCGCCGACGGCAAGTACGTCATCAAGAAGCTCCCCGGCCGCCCCAAGGCCGGTGAGGTCACGCTGACCCGCGGCCTGACCGAGGACAACAGCTTCGAGAAGTGGGTCAAGGACGCGCACTTCGGCAAGATGGCGACGGCCCGCAAGGGCGGCGCGATCATCGTCTACGACTACGAAGGCACCGCGCTCAAGCGCTACAAGCTCACCAACGCGTGGCCGAAGAGCCTGGAGATCGGCTCGCTGAAGGCCGGCGACACGAGCGTGCTCACCGAGAAGCTCGTCATCACCTACGAGCAGATGGAAGTCGAGTGAGCCGATGCGCAGGGTGATGGCGTCGGCCCCGGTCGAGGAAGCCCCCGCCGCGCCGGCGGGGGAGCCCCGGGCGGAACGGCCGAAGCTGCGGACGGAGTTCGCGTTCGAGCTCCCGCGCGGGTACGTCGACGACGAGGGCAAGGTGCACCACTCCGGCGTGATGCGCCTGGCCACCGCGCGCGACGAGCTGATCCCGCTGCGGGACGACCGGGTGCGCGAGAACTCGGCGTTCCTCACGGTGGTGCTGCTGGCCCGGGTGGTCACCCGGATCGGCGACATCACCGACGTACACGCCGGGGTCATCGAGAACCTGTTCGCCTCCGACCTGGCGTTCCTGCAGGACATGTACCGCCGGGTCAACAGCGAGGGCCACACCCGGGCGGGTGTCGCCTGCCCCGAGTGCGGCCACAGCTTCGTCGTGGACGTCGCCGGTGGCCGCCTGGGGGAATCGTGACGTACGCGGCCGACCGGCTGCACGAGGAAGTCGCGTACGTGGCCTACCACCTCCACTGGTCCCTCGACGACATCCTCGACCTCGAACACCCCGACCGGTTGACCTACGTCGCCGAGATCGCCCGGATCAACACCCGGATGAGCCAGGGACGGTGACGCACGATGTGGTTTCGCCGGAAGGAGGCAGGGCCGCCGCCCGTGCTTGCGCCTGAGCCGGCCGCGCTGCCGGTGAAGCGCGCCGAGTGGCGGAGCGTGGCGCCGATCCAGCGCGTCCTGGCCGAGCACCCGCTGGTCAACCCGGTGCAGCGGTTCAGCTCGACGCTGTCGTCCTGGCAGAGTCCGGGCTACCTCGAGCCGCTCGGTCACCGGGTCGGCCCGGCGGAACCCGCCGGCGTCATCGGCGATCTGGTGCGTCCCGCCCAGACGCCCCTGCCGCTGGTGGAGCCGCCGTCCCGGCTTCGCGGCGCTTCGGTGCAGCGGGCCGCCGGCGGCGGGCAGGCCGGGGAACCGGTGGACTTGCCGCTGGTGCTGCCGGTCGTCGCCGCGCGCGAGGCCGTGCCGCCGCTGACGTCCGCGGCGGCCGAGAGCGGGCCGCCGGTGCGGACCCTCCAGGCGATCGCCGAGCCGTCCCCTGTGGACACTCCGGCGGCCGACGTCACCCCGGTGGTCCCGGTGGCGGCGCCGGAACCGCCGGCACCCGAACCGGCACCGGCCGAGCCGGCGCGGCTCGAGTTGCCGCTCGTCGAGCGGACCGAGCAGGCGGTGCCACGGCGGCTGGGACTCGGCGCGCCGATGCTGCCGGAGTCCGGTGCGCTTCCGGTGTCGCGCCTGGCGGACGACGTTGCGCCGTTCTCGCCTCCACCTGAGCCGGTGTCGCGGACGACCGGTTCGCCGCCGGTGAACACGTTCCGCCCAGTCGAGACCACGGAGCCGCCCGGGACACCGGGCGGCTCGACGAGCGTTTCCCCGCCGTTGCGCAGCGAGAACCCGGGGGCGCCGCTCCCGGTTTCGCGAGCGGTCGACGGCTCAGCCGGCTCGGAGGCGGGGGGTGCTTCGGTTCCGGTGCTGGGAGCCGGTGGATCGGCGGGGCTTCCGCCGGCGGAGCCGATGCTTCAGGTGCCGAGTGCGACCGAGGCGCTTCCCGTCGTCCCGACGGCTCAGGAGTCAACGCTGCCGGTGTCCCGCGCGGTTGAGACGGCGGCGCAGGATTCGTCACCGCTGGTGTCGCAGGCGGCTGAGACCTCGCGACCGGCTGCCGAGCCGCCGCCACCGATGGGATCGGCGACGCACGGGCCGTTGCTGCCGGTGGCGCGGGCGGTCGAAACTTCGGCGCTGACGGTGGAACCAGCGGGGCACGGGCCGTCGCTGCCGGTGTCGCGAGCGATCGAACCCTCGGCGTTGCCGGTGGGACCCGCGGCGCAGGCCTCTGGGGCGGCCGAACTGCCGGTGGCGCCGACAGTGCAGGATTCCTCGCTGCTGGTGTCCCGGGCGGCCGCGGTTCAGGAGCCGATGGCGCGAGCGGCCGGGACCTCGACGCTTTCGTTGCCGGGCGCGGAGGGCACTTCGGCACTTTCCGGGGCACCCGGGGCCGATGAGTCGCCGGTTTCTCGGGTGGTCGAGTCCCCGACACTCGCTGCCGCGTCCGCTACACCGGGACCGCCGCTTCCGGTGCTGCGGGCTGTCGAGACATCGGGGCGCCCGGTTGCGTCGGAGCCGCCGCTTCCGGTGTTGCGGGCGACTGAGACCTCGGTGCTCTCCGTGGCACGAGCGGCCGAGGAACCACCGTTTGCGGTGACACGCGGTCTCGAGCTCCCGGCAACCCGGGCGAGCGAAGGTTCCCTGCTTCCGGTGGCCCGGGCAGCCGAGGATGCCCCTGCCGCGACGGCAGAAACGACACAGAGTGCCCCGCTGACGGTTGCGCGCGCCATCGAAGGGCCGCTCCCGGCGGCCGGGGCGCTCGAAGGCGCGGCGAGCCCGATGGCGGGAGCCGCGGTGCCGCTGCTCCCGGTGGCACGAGCGATCGAAACCCCGGGCCTCGCTGTGGCTCGCGCGGCTGAAGGCTCGGCAACCCCGCTGCCGGGAGCTGCCGCACCTCCGCTTCCGGTGGCGCGGGCCGTCGACGGGTCGGCGCCGGTAACCGGGGCCGCCGTGTCGCCGCTTCCGGTTGCGCGGGCTGCCGATGGATTGGCACCGGTGACCGGGCCCGCCGCACCGCCGCTTCCCGTGTCACGGGCCTTCGATGGGTCAGCGGCGGTGACCGGACCCGCCGTGTCGCCGCTTCCGGTGGCGCGGGTCGTCGATGGATCGGCGCCGGTGACCGGGGCCGCGCAGCCGCTGCTTTCGGTGGGGCGGCTCGCGGATGGATCGGCGCCGGTGACCGGGGCCGCGCAGCCGCTGCTTTCGGTGGGGCGGCTCGCGGATGGATCGGCGCCGATGACGGGGGCCGCGCAACCGCTGCTCTCGGTGGCGCGGTCCACCGATGGATCGTCGACCGGGACCGCCGGGGCACCGCTCTCGGTGGCGGGAGCTGTCGATGGGTCAGCGCCCTTGGCTGGAGCCGCCGCACCGCCGCTTCCGGTCGCGCGGGCCGTCGATGGATCGGCGCCGATGACGGGGGCCGCACAGCCGCTGCTCTCGGTGGGGCGGCTCGCCGATGGATCGTCGACCGGGACCGCACTGCCGCCGCTCTCGGTGGCGAGGGCCGTCGATGGCATGGCCTCCGTGACCGGAGCCGCGGCACCGCCTCTCCTGGTCGCACGAGCGATCGAAACCCCCGCCCTGCCCGTCGCTCGCCCCGCCGATACCCCGGCACCCCACGCCGACCTCGCGTTCCGCACGAGCGAAACCCTGCCCGTCGCGAGGATTGCCGAGCCGGTCCGACCGTCCACACCGGACCCGCCACCGCCTCCCGCGCCGGTCGTCCAGCGCGAGCCGGAACCGCCGGCCGCACCCGTACCCGATCCGGCGCCCGCGCCTGCGCCGGTTCCGCACCAGCAGCCGCCGGAAACCGAAGAGCTCGTCAAGAAACTGTTCGATCCGCTGCTGCGGCGGCTCAAGACCGAACTCCGTCTCGACCGTGAGCGCCGGGGCGCGCTCACCGATCGCCCGCACTGAAGGAGGAGCCGACGATGCCGGACACCGAAGAGGCCGTTGCCGTGTGCTATGTCGTCAAGCTGGACGACAAGAACCTCGGCAACCTCGGCGCATTCTCCAGCTGTGACGGGCTCGGCTGCGAATTCGTCATGGAACAGCGGGAAGAGGGCGGCAACAACGGCATGGTCTGGCAGCTGCCGACCCGGATCAAGTACTCGAACATCAAGCTCTCGCGCCCGGTCACCGAGGCCAGCTCGCAGATCACCAAGTGGTTCGCCAGCCTGGCCGGCGGGATCGAACGCAAGACCGCCACCATCGAGGCGCGCACCCTCGAAGGCAAGGTGATCGCCAGCTGGGCCCTCGAAGGCGTCGTCCCGGTGCGGTGGAGCGGGCCGCAGCTCTCGCCCGACTCGCCGAAGGTCGCCACCGAGACCCTCGAACTGGCCCACCACGGCTTCCTCAGCCCGGCGAAGAAAGGCTGACCGATGCCCTCGCCCGTCACCTTCACCTCGGCCGGCTCCCAGTCCACGGCGGCCTACAGTTCAGGCGCGCCCAGCAACCTCCAGCGCGCGGTGCTGAAAGTCCACAAGCCGCCCCAGTCCGGCGGGACCGGGCAGCCGCCCGGCGACTGGATGTTCGACATCGAGTTCCAGTTCAACCCCAAGGAATTCTCGGTCAGCAAGAACGCCAAATGGGGCCGGGACGCCCAGCCCAACGCCAAGAAGAGCGCGCCGCCGCAGTTCAAGGGGTCCGATCCGGCGAAGCTCTCGCTGGAGATGTTCATCGACGCCACCGACAAGATGAACGACGCCGTCGTCAAGAAGGTCGAGCAGCTGTTCACCTGCTGCGTGGCCACCGAGGACAGCCGTCAGCACAAGAAGCCCTCGCCGCCGTGGGTGATCTTCAAGTGGGGCGGGATGACCGGCTTCCCCGCCTACGTCGCCAGTGTCACGGCGAAGTACACGCTGTTCACGCCGGCGGGGACGCCGGTGCGCGCGATCTGCACGGTGAACCTCGAGGAGATCTCGGGCGAGCTGGGGGGCCAGAACCCGACGTCCGGCGCGCTCGCCGCCCGGGACACGCACGTGCTCGTCGCCGGGGACTCCCTGCCCTCGGTGGCGTTCCGCGCCTACGGCGACGCCGGGAGGTGGCGCGAGATCGCCGACGCCAACGACATCGACGACCCGATGCGGCTGCGGCCCGGCACCCGGCTCCTGGTGCCGGCGCTGGAGGAGCTCGATGGCTAACGAAACCTTCACGAACACCCTCGTGGTCGAGGTCGAAGGCACCGCGCTGCCCGACGACGTCCGGGTGATGCTCGGCTACGCCTACGTCGACGACAGCCGGAACCTGCCGGACACCTTCGTGCTGCGCTTCCGCGACCCCGGTGCCGTCGTGCTGGAGAAGGGCAAGTTCAAGGTCGGGGCGAAGATCAAGCTCAAGGTCCAGACGTCCGACCCCGAGGGCCCGCAGGACCTGCTTTCGGGCGAGGTCACCGCGGTCGCCGTCGACCTGGACCCGCACGGCACGTTCACCGAGGTCCGCGGGTACGACCACGCGCACCGGCTGTTCCGCGGCCGCCGGGTCGCGGCGTACCCGAACATGACGATCGCCGACGTCGTGCGCAAGGTCGCCCGGCGCGCGAACCTGCCGGCCGGGAAGATCGACGACGTCAAGGGCGTCGGCGGCCGGCCGAACGCCCAGCTGAGCCAGGACAACGTCAGCGACTGGGAGTTCCTGTCCCGGCTGGCCGACGTGGTGGGCGCGCAGATCGCCGTCCGGGACGGGAAGCTGAACTTCGAGCTCCCGGAGAAGCCGTCCGGCGCACCCTCGCCGACCACCAAGGCGACCGCCGACCCGCTGGTCCTCGAGGCCCACGGGACGCTGCTCAGCCTGCGCGCCAGCGTCACCGCGGCCGAGCAGGTCCCCGAGGTGCGGGTCAACGGCTGGGACTACGAGAACAAGCAGCCGATCACCGCCACCGCGACCCCGAAGAACGCGGGCACGGACGTGCCGGGCGTGGACCCGGTCGCGCTGGCGGGCAAGTTCGCGAGCCCGCCCTTCCTCGACGCCGCCGCGCCCCGGCGCACCCAGGGCGAGGCGGACGCGACCGCCAAGGCGCTGGCCGACCGGTTCGGCAGTGCCTGCACCGAGCTCGACGGCGTCGCGAAGGGCAACCCGAAGCTGCGTGCGGGCGCCGCCGTCACGCTCACCGGCGTCGGCCAGCCCTTCTCGGGCAAGTACACGCTGACCAGCACCCGCCACCTGTTCAACGACGAAGTCGGCTACACCACCGAGTTCGCCGTGTCGGGGCGCCAGGAACGCTCGCTGTACGGCTTGGTCGCGGGCGGGGCGAAGCCCTCGTCGTGGCCGGGTGTCGTCCCCGCGCAGGTGACCGACCTCAAGGACCCGGCGAAACTCGGCCGCGTCAAGCTCACGTTCCCGTGGCTGGACAAGGAGTTCACGAGCACCTGGGCGCGCACGGTCCAGCCGGGGGCGGGCAAGGACCGCGGCGCGCTGGTGCTGCCCGAAGTCGGGGACGAGGTCCTGGTGGGCTTCGAACACGGCGACTTCGAAGCGCCCTACGTGCTCGGCGGCCTCTACAACAGCAAGGACACCGCGCCGTCGAAGTTCACCAAGGCGGTCGTCGACGGCAACAGCGGGGAGGTGGCGTTGCGCGGGTTCGTCTCGCGGAAGGGCCACAAGCTCGAATTCGCCGAGGACGACGGGATCATCCTGTCCTCCGGGGACGCGAAGTTCGTGGTCAAGATCGACCAGAAGAACCAGGTCATCGAGGTGACCAGCGGCAAGAGCGTCACGGTCAAGGCGCAGAACGGCGTGAGCATCGACGCGGGCAGCGGGCCGCTGGAGCTCAAGGGCCAGAAGGTGTCCGTGAAGTCCCAGACCGACGCCAGCATCGAGGCGAGCAGCCAGCTGAAGCTGAACGGGACGGCGGGTGTGAAGGTCGAGGGCGCCACCGTTTCGGTCGCCGGCCAGGGCCAGACGGAGCTGACCGCCAGCGGTGTCGTCACCGTGCGCGGCAGCGTGGTCAAGATCAACTGACGGGGGAGCGACATGCCACCAGCCGCGAGGGTCGGCGACCCGACCGGGCACCCGGGCGTCATCGCCGGGCCCGGGGTGCCGACCGTGCTGATCGGCGGGCTGCCCGCCGCGAACGTCGGGACGCTGCACACGTGCTCGTTCCCGCCGCCCGCGGTGCACCCGCCGACGCCGATCGCGCCGCCGGGCTGCCCGACGGTGCTGATCGGCGGCATGCCGGCGGCCCGGATGGGGGACATGGCCACCTGCGGCGCCCCGATCGTCATGGGCTGCCCGACCGTCCTGATCGGAGGCTGATGTGAGTGTGACCGGGAAAGACTTCCTCGGCCGGGGGCTGGCGTTCCCGCTGCACACCGACGCGACTGGCTCGATCGCGCTGGTCGGCGGCGAGCGCGAGGTCGTCGAGAGCATCCGGCTGATCCTGGCGACCTCGCCGGGCGAACGCCCGATGCGCCCCGAGTTCGGCTGCGCGGTGCACGACCTCGTGTTCGCCCCCGCCGACGCGGCGACCGCCGGGCAGATCGCCTACGAGGTGCGCACCTCGCTGGAGCGCTGGGAGCCGCGGATCACCCTCGACGACGTCGTCGTCAGCTTCGACCAGGCCGACCGGGGCACCCTGCTGATCGACATCCGCTACCGCCTGCGCGGTACCAACGACCCGCGCAACCTCGTCTTTCCCTTCTACGTCATCCCGCCGCACGAGTCCGCCGCGCTCGATTCCCAAGCGGACGGTGCGTGATGACCCTCCCGATGCCCAACCTCGACGACCGCCGGTTCCAGGACCTGGTCGACGAAGCCAAGTACCTGGTCCAGCGCAACTGTCCGGAGTGGACCGACCACAACGTCTCCGACCCCGGCGTCACGCTGATCGAGACGTTCGCGCAGATGGTCGACCAGCTGCTCTACCGGCTCAACCGGGTGCCCGACCTGCACTACCTGCGCTTCCTCGACCTGATCGGGGTCCGGCTGTTCCCGCCCGCCGCGGCGCGGACGGACGTGACGTTCTGGCTCTCGGCCGCCCGCGACGTTCCGGTCGTCGTCGCGGCCGGCAAGCAGGTCGCGAGCGTGCGCAACGAGGTCGAGGACCCGGTGGTCTTCACCGTGGAGCGCACGCTGAACATCGTGCCGTGCTCGTTCGCGCACCTGGCGACCAGCACGGCCGACACCGGCCAGCCACCGGTCGACCGCACCGACGAACTGCTGGTCGGCGGCGGCCCGGCGGCCTTCGGCGAGACCCCGGCCCCCGGCGACGCGGTCCTGTTCGGACTGTCGGACGCCGTCCCCGGCTGCGCGGTGCTGCTGCGGCTGGACTGCGAAGTCGAGGGCCAGGGCGTCGACCCGCGCGACCCGCCGTGGCTGTGGGAGGCCTGGGACGGCACCGGCTGGGCGGCGTGCGAGGTCGACCGGGACAGCACCGCCGCGTTCAACCGGTCCGGCGACATCGTCGTGCACGTCCCGCCCGGGCACGCGATGTCGGTGCTCGCCCGGCAGCGGGCCGGCTGGCTGCGCTGCCGCCTGGTCGAGGCCAACCGGAACCAGCCGTTCTACCAGCGCTCGCCGCGGCTGCACGCGGTCGAGGCCTCGACCATCGGCGGCACGGTGGCCGCCGTGCACGCCGAGATCGTCCGCAACGAGATCGTCGGGACCTCCGACGGCACCCCCGGCCAGCGGTTCCCGCTCGGCCGTCCGCCGGTGGTCGTCGGGGACGGCGAGCTGGTCGTCGAGGTCTCGGGCCCGGACGGCTGGCAGCAGTGGACGGAGGTCCGCTCCTTCGCCGACTCCGGCCCGGACGACCGGCACGTCATGCTCGACCGCGTCGGCGGGCAGGTCGCGTTCGGGCCCGCGGTGCGCCAGCCCGAGGGCGGGCTCCGGTACTACGGGGCGTTCCCGCCCAAGTCCGCCGCGATCCGGGTGCCCGAATACCGGTCCGGGGGCGGGCGGCGCGGCAACGTCGCCCGCGAGGTCCTCGAGGTGCAGCGGGACCCGATCCCGTTCGTCAGCAGCGTGGTGAACCGCCGTCCCGCGATCGGCGGGGTGGACGGCGAGTCGGTGCAGGACGCGGCGGTCCGCGGCCCGCTGCTGCTGCGCACCCGCGACCGCGCGGTCACCGCCGAGGACTACGAGCAGCTCGCGCGCGAAGCGGCACCGGAAGCCGCCCGGGTGCGGTGCATCCCGGCGCACGGCGCCGACGGCCGCGAGACCGGCGCGATCCGGGTCCTCGTCGTCCCGGCGGTGCCCGACACCGGCGAACTCGCCTTCGCCACCCTGATGCTCGAAGCCGGCATGCGCGGCCGCATCGAGCGCCACCTCGGCGAACGCCGCTGCGTGGGTGCGCTCGTGTCCGTGGAACCGCCGTTCTACCAGGGCGTCACGGTGGTCGCGCGGCTGCGGGCCCGGCGCCGGACGACGGCCGGCACGCTGGGCGCCCGGGCGAGCCAGGCCCTCTACGACTACTTCAACCCGATCAGCGGCGGCCCGGACGGCGACGGCTGGCCGTTCGGGCGCCCGGTGCAGTCGGGGGAGGTGTTCGCGGTGCTGCAGCGGCTTCCCGGGGTCGAGCTGGTGGAGGACGTGCGTCTGTTCGCCGCGAACCCGATCACCCGCGAACGCGGCGAGCAGGTCGACCGGCTCGACCTGCCGCCCAACGCGCTGGCGTTCTCGTTCGGGCACCAGGTCCGGGTCCGGGAGGCGGGCGCATGAGGACGGGGATCCCGGGGCTGCCGAGCCCGCACCCGATCGGCGAGCAGCTGCCCTCGGTGTACGCCGAGGACCGGTTCGTGCAGGGCTTCACCGGCGCGCTCGACGAAGTCCTCGCCCCGGTCATCTCCACTTTGGACAATTTTTCGGGCTACCTCGACCCGGGTGTGGCGCCCGCCGACTTCGTCGGCTGGCTGGCCCACTGGGTCGCGCTGGGCGTCGACGAGAGCTGGCACCCGGACCAGCTGCGGCAGCTGGTCACCCGCTCGGTCGAGCTGCACCGGTGGCGCGGCACGCGCCGCGGCCTCACCGAGCACGTGCGGCTGCTGACCGGCGGCGCGGTCGAAGTGACCGACAGCGGCGGGGTCGTCGCCGACCCGCAACCGGGCGCGCCGCTGCCGGATCCGGGACCGCCGTGGGTGCAGGTGCGCGTGCGGGTGCCGGACCCGGCCCGGGTCGACGTGCGCCGGCTGACGGCGACGGTCGTGGATGCGGTGCCCGCCCACGTGCGGGTCACGGTGGAAGTGCTGGAGGGCTAGCGGATGGTCATCTACGCGGAGTGCGGGCACCAGGGGCCCGCCGACGTCGAGTTCTGCGGCGAATGCGGCCGCTACCTGAAGTGGGACGACGACGGCCCGGTCGCGGTGCGGTCGCAGCCGGTGGTGCAGCAACAGCAGCAGCAACAGCAGCAGGTCGTGCAGCCCGCCGAGCCGATCGCCCCGGTCCGGCAGCCGGTGCAGCAGACCGTGGAGGAGCAAATCCTCAACCCGGGTGACCTGATCTGCGGCCGGTGCGGCAAGGGCAACGCGCCGGCCCGGAACTTCTGCAGTCGCTGCGGGGCGTCCCTGGCCGAGTCCGAGGTCGTCAAGACGTCGTGGTGGCGGCGGTTGTTCGGCCGCAAGCCGAAGGAGCTCAAGGCGGGGGCGCGGCCCGGCAAGGACGGCGTCCGCCGCCGGACCGGCCGGACCGGGGCCGCGCGCCGGACCGTGGGCAAGGTGCTCCGCCGGGCCATCGCGATGGCGCTGATCTTCTCGGCGCTGATCTACGCGCTGTACCAGCCGTTCCGCGGCGCGATCAACACCGCGGCGGTGGGGCTGTGGAGCCAGGTCACCGGCATCTTCGAGGCGAAGCTGAACCCGATCCACCCGATCAAGGTGACCGCGACCGCGCAATCGAACGGCCACGCGGCACCGCTGGTGACCGACAACGCCAAGAACACGTTCTGGTCGGCCCCCGGCGACCGGGAACAGGTGCTGGTGTTCACCTTCGACCACCCGGCCGACCTGCGGAAGGCGATCGTGTACTCCGGTGACGCGGCGAACTTCCCGGCCGCGCACCGGCCGCAGAAGCTGCACCTGGTGTTCTCCACCGGCAAGACCTACGACATGGTGCTGGCCGACACGCCGGACGCCCAGGAAGTCCCGATCGAGAACAGCGCCGGCGCCACGAGCGTCGAGCTGCACGTGACCGGGCTGTACCGCTCGCTCAACGGCACGGACGTCGCGATCTCCGAGATCGAGCTGTTCGAAGCCGGCTGAGTCACCGAAGTCATTTTTTGGGGAGGACCGACCATGCGCGCGAACCGAGCGGTGGCGGGCATCGCGGTCGTCGCGGTGCTCGGCGGCTGGGCGCTCAGCGGAGCGCTCGCGCCGACCGAGGCACAGGCGCCGGCACCGGTGGCCTCGCCGTACCGCGTCGGGTACGTCAGCGAGGCCACCACCGGCCTGTACCAGGCGACCGGCGAAGGTGCGGAACCGGCGCTGCCCCGTGCCGTCGGCGGCGTCGACTCCGACGCGTCCGCGGGCACCGGGGGCATCGTGTGGGTGAGCCACCGCGCCGCGGCCGCCGGTGGCGCCGAGCGGGACGGCGAGCTGTGGTTCCTCCGCGACGGCGCCCCGACGGCGCTGCAGCTGACTAACGACGACGCCGTCGACCTCCACCCGGCGCTCTCGCCGGACGGCCGCACGGTTGCGTTCGCCTCCGAACGCACCGGCAGCCGGAAGCTCTTCGTGATCGGCGTGGACGGCCGCGGCCTCCGCCAGGTGACGTCCGGCCCGGCCACCGACGACTCGCCGAGCTGGTCGCCCGACGGCACCCGCCTGGCCTTCAGCAGCACCCGCGACGACCCGGCCGGGGACATCTACACCGTCGGAGTCGACGGCGGGACACCGGCGCGGCTGACCACCGACCCGGCCGCCGACACCCAGCCCGCGTGGGGCCCGGCGCGGATCGCGTTCACCACGACCCGCTTCCACCCGGCCGGCGACGTGGTGCTGATGGCCGAAGCGGGCGGCGCGGTCACCCGGGCCGTCCCCGACCCCGGGGATTCGTCCGAGCCGGCGTGGTCGCCCGACGGCCGCCTGGCCTTCACGACCCGCGCCAAGGACCCCTCCGGTGACGTCAGGCAGATCGTGGGCGAGACGGTGACGGACATCTCGGCGCTGAAGGACATCGGCGAGACCGAGCCGACCTTCCGCTCGGACGGCCGTCCGGTGTTCACCGAGCTGCGGGCGAGCGGCACCACGGACATCTGGAGCGCGGACGCGGCCGGCGGCGACCGCCGGGACCTCACGAACCGGCCGGGCGCCGACGAGTTCGACCCCGCGTTTTCCGCCGACGGCTCGCAGCTGGCCTACACCCAGGGCGGTCGCGGCGATTCGGTGGCGACCGAGATCATCGTGGCGAACGCCGACGGCAGCGGACCCCGACCCCTGACCGGCCCGACGGACGGGACCAAGCGCGAGCGGCACCCCGCCTGGTCGCCGGACGCCACCGCGATCGCGTTCACCGTCACCGTGGGCGGCGGCGAAAGCAGCCGGGACGTCGTCCGGATCGCCCGCGTCGCGGACGGCCGCATCCTGGGCGAAATCCCGATCCCGCCGTACCTGTCCGGCAACGACTCGCAGCCGGTGTGGTCGGCCGACGGCACGAAGGTCACGCTGACGCGGGCGGCCTCGCGGATCGCGCCGCCGCCGCCGGGCCGGGTGGACCCGTCGGTGGTCGACATCCCGGTGGGGCAGGGCTCGTCGGCGGCGATCGAAAAGAAGGTGCCGACCGACAAGGTGCCTGCCAAGCCGGACATCGTGCTGCTGATGGACCAGACCAGCTCGATGGGCGACGCGCTGGCGGCCATGAAGGCGAGCCTGACCCAGGTCATGACCACCATCAGCACGGCGCAGCCGGACGCCCAGTACGCCGCCGTGGCGTTCGGCGACCGCGACGACGTGGCCGACAAGAACAACCCCAACGGCCGTCTGTTCCAGGTGCAGCGGGACCTGACGAAGGACCAGGCCGCGATCACGAAGGCCTTCGAGAACATCACCATCGGCGGCGGGATCGACACCCCGGAGGACTGGATCTACGCCCTGGACCGCCTCGCCACCGGCGCGGTCACCTTCCGGCCGGACAGCAGCCGGATCATCGTGCTGGTCGGCGACGCACCCAGCCACGACCCGAGTGGCGACCACCTGCACCACGACCAGGGCGTGACGCTCACCCAGGCGATCGAGCACCTGAAGGCGCAGGGCATCCGGGTGGTCGGGGTGTCGGCCGCGGGCAGCGGCGGTGGCCTGGACAGCGACCCGGCCCACCAGGCGACCCAGGTGACGACCGCGACCGACGGCGTGCTGGCCAGCACGGACCCGGCCAACATCAGCGCCGTGATCACCGAGAAGATCGGCGACCTGCGGGTGAAGGTGCAGCCGGTGCCGTTCTGCGACCCGGGGCTGACCCTGACGTTCACCCCCGAAGGAACGCAGCAGGTGCCGGGCGGGACGACCGCGAACTTCACCGAATTCGCGGCCGTCGCGCCCACCGCGCCACTCGGGGCCTTCCTGCACTGCCGGGTCGAGTTCCGGCTGGCGGGCGAGTCCACCGTGCGGGCCGGCTACACCGAGGACGTCACCGTCCGGGTCAAGGACCCGCGGCTGCCGCTGATCACCCTGCACGACAAGACCGTCACCGGCACCGCGCCCACGGTCGTCGAATACCCCGTGACCGCGATCGACGCCGACCGCGAAACCCGGCTCACACCGTTCTGCTCACCGTCGTCCGGCAGCCTCTTCCCGGTCGGTGCGACGACCGTGACCTGCACCGCGACCGGGCGGGGCGGCACGGCCACCGAGTCCGCCGTGGTGTCGGTCGACCCCGGCGGGGAGTACCGGCAGGAGCTGTGGCAGGTCGCGCTCGCCGCCGGGCCGGACAGCGTGGTCCCCGGCACCCAGCGGAACCTTTCGCCGTCGTTCGGAACGCCGTGCGGCGTGGGACGGCAGGGTTCGGCGGACGTTTCGCCGGACGGCGCCGCGCTCGTGTTCCAGAACGACCGCAGCCAGCTCTGCGTGGCACCCGCCGACGGCGGCCGCGCCCGGGTCCTGGTGCAGTCCGGCGACGAGGGCGAATCCTTGAACGATCCCGCCTGGTCACCGGACGGCACGCTGGTCGCCTACGACAGCGCGTTCTCCGAATCGGTGCCGAGCATCCTGATCGTGCCGTCGGCCGGGGGCACCCCGAGGCCGCTGATCGACGGACCGGGCGGTGCCGGGCAACCGGCGTTCCAGCGGGTCGCCGACGTCGGGGTGACCGCCACCGCCGTCCCGGCCGCCATCCCGTTCTCCGGGCTCACGACGTTCGAGTTCGTGGTCACCAACCACGGCGTCGCCGCGGCGCCCGGGGTCGGCCTGTTCGTGCGGCTGACCGCCGGGTTGCGGCCGCAGGCGCCGATCACCAGCGCGGGCACCTGCACGCCGGACCTCGTCTGCGCCTTGGGCACGCTCGCGCCGGGTGCGCAGGCGCGGGTGCGGTTCAGCGCCACCGGCGCCGAACCCGGGCCGCAGGCCGCGACCGGCACGGTCACCACGGCGGGCCAGGACGCCGACGCGCGGGACAACTCCGCCACGGCCGTGGTCACCGTCGGCGAGAAGCCGGTGCCGCCGGTCACGCAGGGATCGCTGTCGGTGGGCCTGGCGGTGTCGGCGGTGCCGCTGTTCGTCGGCGGTGACGACGTCGTGCTGACCTTCCTGGTGCACAACGGATCCGGGGCACCGATGCCGGACGTCCGCCTGGTCACCCAGCTGCCACCGCAGCTGCCCGCGACCTCCGTGTCGCCGGGGTGCGCGCCGGGCGGCGGCAGCTGTGCGCTCGGGACGCTGGCGCCCGGCCAGACCGTCGAGATCCGGATCGCGCTGGCGGCCAAGGCCGCGGCGGACACCCCGGTGGCCGGCACGGTCAGCACCAGCGGGCCGGACACCGACCCCCGCGACAACACGGCCTCCGCGCGAGTGGTGATCCGCCAGCCGGTGGTCACCGTGGACCCGGGCGTCGGCCCGCTGGGCTCGGTCCCGCGCGTGACGGGCACGGACTTCCCGCCGGGCGCGACCGTCGGGCTGGCGTGGTCGGCCGGGATCTCCGAGACCCCGGGCCTGGCGACCGTGGGTGTCGACGGGAAGTTCGAGGCGCAGTTCCTGATCTTCCACCACGACCTGACCGGGCCGCGGACGGTGTCGGTGACCTCGGTGAGCGGGCCGAAGTTCGGGACGGCACAGTCGAACCCGATCCTGGTGGTCCTGCGCACCGAACAACCCCCGTTCATCACGCGCGGCTGAGCCACGGTCGCGCTGCAGTGAATGACTCATTCCTGGCGTCCGACGCCAGGAATGAGTCATTCACTGCGTTCGGGACCGCTGCCCGTAGGGGCAACCACCGGCGCACGGCCGCACACCCGTCCGCTGGTGCCGGATCCGCACCACGAAAGGGAGACTTCGGCGCATGGGAGCAACGGCGACGCTGTCCGAGGCCGGCCTGGTCGCGGAACCCGGCCAGGAGACCAGCTGCACGGTGACCGTCCGGAACGCCGGGCAGGTCGTCGACCAGTTCGCGATCGACGTGGTCGGCGACGCGAGTGGCTGGGCCACTGCGGAACCCGCGACGGTCAACCTGATGCCGGGGGAGACCGGGACGGTCACCGTGCGGTTCGCGCCGCCGCGGTCCTCCGACGTCCCCGCCGGGACGATCCCCTTCGGGGTGCGGGTGTTCTCGAGCGAGGACCCCGCCGGCTCGGTCGTCGAGGAGGGCACCGTCGAGCTCGGCGCCTTCACCGAGGTGACCGCCGAGATCGTGCCGGCCAAGGTGGAGGGCAGCTCCAAGGCCGACTTCGAGGTCGCCGTCGACAACCGCGGCAACCGGCCGGTGGCGGTCGAGCTGAGCCCGCTGGACCCCGAAGACGAACTCGACTTCCGGCTCGAGCGCGACCGGGCCGAGCTGGCGCCGGGCACCGCCGCGTTCATCCGGATGCGCACCCGGCCGCGGAAGCGCTTCCTGCGCGGGCAACCCGTCCGGCACCGCTTCCAGGTGTTCGTCGTCGCCGACGGGGCCGAGCCGCTCAAGACCGAGGGCACCATGGTGCAGCGGCAGCTGCTGCCGAAGTGGCTGCTGCCCGTGCTCGCCGCGTTGCTCATCCTGCTGCTCGCGCTGGTGACGCTGTGGTTCACCGTGCTGCGGCCCGCGGTCAAGTCGGCCGCCCGCGAGGCTGCCGAAGAGCAGAACCACGAGATCGTGAAGGCGGCGCAGGACGCCGGCGCCGGGGCGGACCAGGCGAAGAAGAACGCCGACCAGGCCAAGCAGAACTCCGAACAGGCGATGAAAGCCGTCGGCCTGACCCCACCGGGTGACGCGTCGGCGGCTCCCGGCACCGGCGCCGGTCCCGGGACGCCACCCCCGACCCGCGTCTCGAACGCCGCGGCCGACGGGACACCGACGGACTTCCGGGTGGCCGCGGACGCGAAGACCGACTCGAACGTCAACCGGTTCGCCGAATTCCCCTACACCCTGCCGGACGCCACCAAGACGCTGGTGATCACCGACCTCATCCTGCAGAACCCGCGCGGTGACGCCGGAACCCTGCGGCTGCTGCGGGATTCCGGCGGCACCAAGACCGTGCTGCTGGAGGTGGGGCTCTCGAACTTCCGCGACCTCGACCACCACTGGCTGCAGGCCTGGCGCTTCCAGCCGGGTGACAAGATCGTGCTCGCGGTCAGCTGCCAGAACCCGGCCGACCGGGGCCACTGCACCCCGTCGGTCTCCTTCTCCGGCCGGGTCGAGTGAGCCGTGCTAGATCAGCCCTTCGCGCATGGCGAACGCCACCGCGTGGGCGCGGTTGCGGAGCTGGAAGCGGTTGGTGATGTCGTGCAGGATCGACTTCACCGTCCGCTCCGAGTAGCTCAGCTGGTCGGCGATCTCCTTGGTCTCGAAGCCGTCGGCGACCAGCCGCAGCACCCGGGTTTCCCGCTGGGACATCCCGGCGAGGTCCCAGCCGTTCGGGCGCAGCACGTCCCGCTGCAGCCGGGACACCCGCGACAGCAGGCGGCCCAGCAGGTCGGGCGGCAGCGCGCCTTCGCCGACGGCCGCGGCTTTGACCAGCCGCACCAGCGTGTCCGGGGTGGCGTCGGCCCGGCGGATGATCGCCGACACGCCGTTGCCCACGACGTCCAGCAGCTCCGAGTCCTCCACCTCCCCGGCGACCAGGACGACGCCCGTGTGGCCGGCGCACTGGAGGCTGCGCAGCAGCTGGCGGGCTTGTTCGTTCAGCCGCTCCACGATGACCAGCACCACGGCGGGCTCGCCGGAGTCCTCGTCGGCGAAGCGGATTTCGGGACGTGACCGCAGTGCGGCCGTGACGCCCGCGTGGGTGATGGTGTCGGTGGCGTGCAACAGCACGGGAACCTGGTCGGTGATCATCGGTGAGGCCCTCCCTCGAACGACGTCGGATCGTTCCACCCCCAAGGATCGCGGTGCGGACGCCCGCCGAACAGGGACATGGAGTCCCGACCTGTCCCGCTTTCCTTACTCCGATCGGGCAATGCCGGCCTCTTTGGCCTTGGCGATGGCCTGGCTCCGGTCGGTGACCCGGAGCTTGCGGAAGATGTGGGACACGTGGTTGCGCACGGTCTTCTGGCTCAGCACCAGCTCTTCGGCGATCGAGGCGTTGCCCATGCCCCGCGCGACGAGCCGCAAGATCTCCTGCTCGCGCAGGGTGAGCCGCGGGAACGACTCGTCGCGCGGGGTCGCCGTCCCCAGCAGCGACAGCACCCGGGTCGCGATCGCCGGGCTGAAGATGGCTTCGCCGTCACCGATCACCCGGACCGCGCGGATGATCTGCTCGTTGCGCGCGCCCTTGAGCAGGTAGCCGCGGGCGCCCGCGCGCATCGCGGCGAACACCGCGGCCTCGTTCTCGAACATGGTCAGCATGAGCACGCCGGTGTGCGGGCTCGCGCTCACGATCCGCCGCGTCGCCTCGATCCCGTCCAGGTCCGGGAGGTTCAGGTCCATCAGGACGACGTCGGGTTCCAGCCGGCCGGCGTCGGTGACCGCGGTCAGGCCGTCGGCCGCCTCGCCGGCGACCTCCATGCCGTCGGTGGCGTCGAGCATCGCGCAGAGCGCCGCGCGGAAGACGGGGTGGTCGTCCACCACGAGGACACGCAGGGAACCGAACACCGCCTCACTTCCCCGCGGCGAGCGGCAGCCAGGCGGCGATCCGCGTGCCACCGGAGGAAACCGGCTCGACCCGGCAGCCGCCGCCGAGGTCGCCGGCGCGTTCCCGCATCGACCGCAGCCCGCTCCCGCCGACGTCGGGCAACGCCCCGCCGTCGGTGCCGACGCCGTCGTCGACGATCTCCACGTGCAGGTCGCCGTCCAGCGGCCAGAGGTGCACGGTGCACTCCCGCGCCCCGGAGTGGCGGGCGACGTTCACCAGCGCCTCGCGGATGATCCGGTAGGCGGTGACCTCGACCTCCGCCGACAGCGGCGGCAGCTCGCCGCGCACCTCGACCCCGACCCGCAGCGGCCCGTGTTCGGCGGGCACCCGCCCGGTCAGCGTGGCGGCGTACCGCCGCACGGCCAGGACCAGCCCGGCCTCGTCGAGGGCAGGCGGCCGCGCGTCGGCCACGATCCGCCGCAGGTCGGTGATCGCGCCGTAGAGCTCGTCTTCGAGCCGGGCCAGCAGGTGCTCGGTGGCTGCCCGGTCCCGCCCGATCAGGTCCCGGGCGGCGCGCAGCCCCAGCACGGCGGCGGTGAGCGTCGGCCCGAGACCGTCGTGCAGATCGTGGAGCACCCGTTTCAGCCGGTCTTCGTACCCCGCGGGTCGACCGACGTCGGCGACCACGAATGTCCGGCGCATGTTCTCCCCGTCCGCCAGAAATGGTCCGGAACCCCCTTTCGCGAACCGGGGTACCAGCTCTCGTGCGGGTAGCCCAGCCGGCTGCTCCATTTCGCGTAGCGGGATGGTCACCCGCTGTACTAATCGCCGCATCCTGCCCCGGCGTTTCATTCCGAACCGTCGCCACAGGTCACGGTATGGTCCCGATGCGGAAACGCTCGTAACGGTGCAGGTCCACGTGATGATCCGGTTGGCCCAGTGCCGGCGGGCCGTCAAAAACCATTCATGAACTGCGCGGGGAACCGGTGGAAATTCGACAAAGCCGGGACGCTGCACTTTCGGGAAGTCGCACGGCGGATGGAGCAGAAGACGGCGGACAATTGGCGGTATGGCAACAGGGCCGGGTGGCCGTTTCGTTTCTCCTGCTGTTTCGCGGGCCGGGGGAGCCCGCCGTTCACCCGCGGATCTCGGCGGGGCCGGACACGGGGAGCTCGACGAGCTGGGTAACGGCACCGGCGTCGGCCGTGCTGTGCCGGACCAGTTCGGTGAAGAACCGGGCCACGTGGCCGGTCGCCAGGTGCGCCCGGAAGGCGTCGGTGTCGTCGTAGATCTCGTAGAGGTGAAAGGTCCCCGGCTCGGCGGCCTCGCGGAACGACCGGAACTCCCGGCAGCCGGGCTCGCGCCGCACCGCGGCGGTCAGGGTCGCGATGGCGGCGGCCAGCTGCTCCTCGTGGCCGGGGATCGCCCGGACGACGGCCACCATCGGCCGTTCCCCGGGCGGCAGGTCGTCGCCGACGTCGGGCATGAACCGCCGGTCGCCGGTGCTCACGGGACCACGACCGGCGTTCCGGGCAACGCCAGCCGGACGGGGATCTCCGGGGCGATGCGGGCCACCGCGTCGGCGTAGTGGCGCGGGTCCTGGTCGCCCTTGGTGATCATCCGGTCGCCCAGGCGGCCGCTGTGGAAGGCGTAGTGGTGCGGTACCGCCAACGCCGGCTTCAGCGCCGCGGTCAGGCCGGCCGCCTCCTCGGCGTCCATCACCACCTGCTCGAGGTGCATCGGCCGGATGCACAGGCCGTTCGTCGGCAGGATGGCCAGGTCGACGGGGCCGAACCGGTCCGGGATCGTGTCGAGCTCCGGGACCCGCAGCGAGTCGCCGCCGAAGAAGACCGTGCGGCCGCCGGCCTGGATGACGAACGTGACCTCGTGGACGCCGTGCTTGCCCGGCGTGGCCGTCACCGTGAGGTCGCCGACCGTCGCGGCTTCCCACGCTTCGACGACGCGGACGTCGCGGAAACCCTTGTCCCGCGCGATGGCCGCCACCGTGCCCGGCCCGATCAACGGGGTGCCGAGGTCGAAGCCGCCGTCGACGAGGCCGTCGAGGTCGCAGTGGTCGTAGTGCTCGTGGCTGACCACGACCGCGTCGACAGAGCCCAGGCCGGCGACGGTCGAGGCGACCGGTTCCCCTTGGTAGTAGGTCGGGGCCTGGGTGAACCACGGGTCGGTCAGGACGCGGATCCCGCCGATTTCGATCAGCTGGCAGGCGTGCCCGATGCGGGTCACGCTCAACGAAGTGGGCATGCTGGTTCTCCTGTGTCAGTTGCCGAGGTCGAGCAGGGCGCCGAGCAGTTCCTCGGGCGTCTCCATCTGCGGCAGGTGGCCGGTGCGGGGGAGCAGGGTGAACGTCGACAGCGGAATGGCGTCGGCGAAGGCCTTTCCGTACCCCGGTCCGGCGATGCCGTCGCTTTCGCCCCAGATCACGTGCACGGGGAGGTCGAGCTCGCCGAGCCGCTTGGCGAGCGTCGGGTCGGCCATGGCCGGGCCGGTGTAGCCGATCAGGGCCTGCACGTCCGGGCTCGGCCCGGTACCCCCGCCCGCCGGCGGCACCGGAGCCTTGCTCGGGTCGTGGTAGGACAGGGCCCGGATTTCCGGCAGGGTCATGGTGCTGATGTCGGTCAGCGGGTGCCCTTCGGCTTCGATGCCGATCCCGTCGACGATCACCGCGCCGCTGACCCGCGGGCTCTTCTGGAGGGCGATCTCGGCGGCCAGCCAGCCGCCGAAGGAGTTGCCGAGCACCGTGACGTCGGTGAGGTCGAGCTGATCCAGCAGGTCGACGTACAGCCGGGCCAGTTCGGTCACGCCGGTCAGGGTGTCGGCCTTCGGGGTGCCGGCGAAGCCCGGGTGCGTGGGCAGCAGCACCCGCGAGTGGGTGCGTTCGGCGAGCAGGTCGGCGAAACCGGCCATCGTCGCGACGCCGCCGCCTCCGTGGAGCAGCAGGAAGGGCCGGGTGCGGTCGCGGTCCTGGAGGGTCACCTCGACGGGGCCGAGGGTGCGGGTTTCGGTACGGGTGGGCCGGAGCGAGCCGGCCGCGGGGAGTGTCGTCATGGTTCCTTCTCGGTCTCGGTGTTGGTACCTAAGGAACCTTATATAAGGTTGTTTAGATAAGCAAGCTGACCTCGATGAGTTAGGGTGACGCCATGAAGTACCGTCCCGGCGACGTCTCCCTGGCCGTCAAACGCCTGCAGTACCGCCACCACCGCGCGCTGAGCCGCGCGCTCGCGCCACTGGGGCTTTCACTCGTGCAGTGGGACACCCTGCGCCACCTGCACCGCCGTCCGGACGCTTCGCTGCACGAACTCGCGGTGCTGACCTTCCAGACCGACCAGTCCTTCGGTTCGCTCGCGACCCGGATGGCCGAGCGCGGCCTCATCGAACGCGTCCCCGGCCCGGGCCGCGCGGTCCGGCACCGGCTGACACCGGAAGGCGCGCGGCTGCGCGCCGAAGGCCAGGACCTCGTCGACGGCATCGCCGAGTCGTCGTTCCGCGACCTCTCGCAGGCCGAGCTCGACCAGCTGGGGGAGCTGTTGGACCGCGCTTTGGGACCGGACCCGACCGCTTAGACCGGTCGGCGACGAGCCGGACGGAGGAGAGTTCGGAGGCGTCAGCGACTTCGCCGAGTACTAAGAAAAATGTATAACGTCATATACGGTGCGGGTGATTCAGCGAAATTCATGACCAAAAGCACTGACCAAACCGCATCGACCGCCCCGGGCGGTCAGCCGGTGACCTTCCGGGCCACCCCGCCGTAGAGCTGCGTGTTGGTGTACGGGTCGTCCGAGACGTCGCCCGGGCCGCCCGGGCGCCACAGTGCGCAGCCGACCAGGCCCGGTTCGATCAGCTGGAAGTCGCCGAACATCGTCTCGACTTCGCCGTAGGTGCGGGTGGTGGCCTGGTCTTGGCCCCTGGCCTGGTTGAACGTGCCCACGAGGCTGTTCATCCGGTTGCCTTCCTGGTCGCTGACCATGTGCGAGATCGCCAGGTAGCTGCCGGCCGGAAGGCGGCGGCGGTACTCGTCGAGCAGCGCGTGCGGCTCGGCGGCGTCCGGGATCCAGTGCAGCATCGCCACCATCAGCAGGCCGATCGGTTCGCCGAAGTCGAGCCGGCGCACCTCCGGGTCGGCGAAGACCCCGTTCGGGTTCGTGAAGTCGCCGTGTGCGATCGTGGCGTGTTCGCTGGTGCGCAGCAGCATCTTGCTGTGTGCGACGGCGATGGGGTCGCGGTCGACGTAGACGACCCGGCACCGCGGGTCGATTTCGCCGGCGATCTGGTGGACGTTGCCCACGGTGGGGATGCCGGAGCCGATGTCGAGGAACTGCCGGATACCGAGGCTCATCAGCGTGCGGACGACGCGGCCGAGGAACGCGCGGTTGAGCCGGGCGACGTCGCGGATGCCGGGCATGACCTTCTCGGCCTGTTCGGCGGCCTCCCGGTCGGCCTGGAAATTGTGCGCGCCGCCCAGAAGATAGTCGTAGGTGCGGGAACTGCTGGGTTTCGTCGTGTCGATACCCGGAGGAACCCATTCCTCTTGCCGGTGTTGTGTCATCGTGTCCACCCTCGTTCGCTGTCGAACGAAGAACATACTCACTCCCGCGGCGGTCCTGATTACGCCATCGGTGTGATGGCAATTCAGCCGATGGGTGCTGTCGCCTGCGGCCGATCGGGCCTAGGGTGGCAGTCCTCCTTCCGGACAGCCAAGGAGAGGAAATGGACGTCCCGGTCGCGCCCGGCCGTCGGATCCTGCTGGGACACACGCCGTCGTTGTTGCGGCAGCGGGTCGGTTTCACGTCTTCGTTGCGGGTGCACGGCGATATCGTGCGGCTCTTCCTGGGTCCGCTGGAGACGTATTTCCTGACGAGCCCGGAGTTGGTCAATCACGTTCTCGTCGCCGAGGGGTCGAGCTTCTCGAAAGGGATCATCTTCGATCGTTTCCGGCCGTTCATGGGAAACGGGCTCGTCATGTCGGAGGGTGCGTTCCACCTGCGGCAGCGCCGGTTGATGCAGCCGGCGTTCCACGGTGCCCGGCTCGCCGCGTACGCGGACACGATGGTGCGGGTCACCGGGGAGCTGACCGGGACCTGGCGGGCGGGCGAGGTCCGCCGGCTGGACGCGGACATGCAGCGGCTGGCCATCACGGTCGTCGGGGAGACGCTCTTCGCCACCGAACTGGGGCGGCGGGCGGTCGCGGAGGCACGCCGGTCGATCCCGGTGGTGCTGAAGGCGGGGATGATCCGGGCGCTGTCGCCGCGGTTCCTCGAACGAGTTCCGGTGATTCCGGCCAACCGGCGGTTCGACCGGGCCGTCGAGCGGCTCCGGCGGATCGTGCAGGAGGTTATCGTCGGGTGGCGTGCGGCGGGGGAGGATCACGGTGATCTGCTGTCCATGCTGATGCTGGCCCGGGATCCCGGCACCGGTGAGGGGATGACCGACGATCAGGTCTACGACGAGGTGATCACGCTGCTGACGGCGGGCAGTGAGACCAGTGCGGTCGCGCTGACGTGGCTCTTCCACGAGCTGGCCCGGCACCCGGAGGTCGGGCGGCGGGCGCGGGCGGAGGTGGACGCGGTGCTGGCCGGCCGTGCGGCCACTTTCGGCGACGTGGCGAAGCTGGCGTACCTGCGCCGGATCGTCAGCGAGGTTTTGCGGATGTATCCGATTTGGATCCTCATGCGGCGAGCCCTGCGGGACGTCGAACTCGGCGGGGTGCGGCTGCCCGCCGGTACGGAGGTCATGTTCAGTCCGTTTTCGCTGCACTTCGATCCGCGGTTCCACGAAGCTCCGGAGCGGTTCGATCCCGATCGCTGGTTGCCCGAGCGGGCGGCGCGCATTCCGAAGGGTGCGTATGTCCCGTTCGGCGCGGGTGGGCGGCAATGCATCGGGCAGGCTTTCGCGCACACCGAGATCACTTTGGTGGCGGCGTCGGTGCTGGCCGGGTGGGAGTTGTTCCCGGTGCCGGGGGTGCCGGTGCGCCTGTCGGTCACTTCGGCGGCTTATCCGGACCGGATGCCGATGACCGTGGTTCCGCGGCGGGCGGCTTGAGCGGCACCGGAAATCGATCACCTTTGTGGTGATCGGCTTTTTGATCGACGCAGTTTCTTGATCTGCATGGCTTTCTTGATCGTTTTGTTCGGTACTGTTCTCTTTCGGAGGTAATTTTCCGTGTTCGGATTCCGTGGTGGGATGAAGCGCGTCGCCGGGCGTCGGCGGCGGGCCACCGTGCTCGTGCTGGTGGCGCTCGGCTTCCTGGTGGTGCCGGTGTCCGCCAGGGCGGAGGGTGCAAGCTGCCGGGAGCTGTACTTCCCGGTGACGCTCGTGGCGCTCCCGCAGACGATGCACGGCACCCTGTGTGTGCCGGCCGGTGGCGCGGGCACGGTGCAGGTGCTGATTCCCGGCGGTACGTACAACAGTTCCTACTGGGACATCGGGTACCAGCCGGAGGTCCGGTCCTACCGGCTGGCGATGAACAACGCCGGGTACGCCACGTTGGCGCTCGACCGGCTGGGTACCGGGGGCAGCACGACGCCGCCGAGTGCGGTGCTGACGACGATCACCGAAGCCGCCGTGGTGCACCAGGTGATCCAGGCCGTCCGGTCGGGTGCGCAGGGGCCGCGCTTCGGCAAGGTGATCCTCGCGGGGCATTCGTTCGGCTCCGGTACCGCCAGCATCGAGGCGGCGACGTTCCACGACGTCGACGCCGTGCTCGTGACCGGGCTGGCCCACCGGTTGAACCTCACCGGGACGGCGGCGGTCTTCGCTGCCACCTACCCGGCTTTGCTCGATCCGCGGTTCGCCGCCGCCGGGTATGACCCGGGGTATCTGACGACGCTGCCGGGTACCCGGTACTCGATCTTCCATTCGCCCGGGCCGAAGGTGGACGGGGCGATCGCCTTCGACGAGGCGACTAAGGACACCTCGGCGTACGAGCAGGCGGCCGACCTGTTCCCGATCGGCATCATCGCGCCGTACTCGCTGCTGATCGACCGGCCGGTGATGATCGTGCTGGGCCAGGACACGGTCTTCTGCGGGCTGCTGGCGACCAACTGTTCGTCCGCGGTCGGGATCAAGACTTCGGAGACGCCGTATTACGGTGCCGGGGTGGACCTGACGACGTATGCGCTGCCGGGTTACGGGCACGCGATCAACTACGCGCCCAACGCGCCCGACTACTTCCGGGCCGTGATCGACTGGGCGAACCGCAAGGTCGGCCGCTGAGGCACTCGCCGGGGCACGGGCGTCGACCTCGAAAGTTTCGCATTCCCGCCCCTGTGTAAATTTCACGGCTCGGTTGTCCTTTGTGGACCACCGGCAGGCCTTTGAGGAGGCAAAGTGCCCCGGCGCGGGTGCGGGAACACCGCGCCCCGCCCGGGTGGATTGACAATTCCGCTCCCGGAAGTCCAGTCTTGCCCGACGCATGTTAGCGATAACAGTTGTCGTCTTGCTCATGCGCATACCGATCTGGCCGTCCAACGGCGGGTAGCTGACCGGGAGAAGGTCGTCATGAACAGAAGAAGTTTCAGCCGCGGGAGCCGGCACCTGATCGCCGTGCTCGCCGCCGCGGCGACGGTCGCGGTGACGGCGTTGTTCGGGGCCGGTGCGGCCCAGGCCGACGTCACCGGCGCCCTGCGCGGCGTCGGTTCGGGTCGCTGCCTGGACGTCGTGAACGCCAGTCAGACCGACGGCACCGGCGTGCAGATCTACGACTGCTCGGGCGGGGCCGGTCAGCAGTGGACGTCGACGGCCAGTGGCCAGCTGACGGTGTTCGGCGGCAAGTGCCTGGACGTCGCCGGCAGTGGGACCACCGCCGGCACCAAGGTGCAGATCTGGACCTGTCACGGCGGCGCCAACCAGCAGTGGCGGGTGAACGCCGACGGCACGGTGGTGGGCGTGCAGTCCGGGCTCTGCCTGGACGTCACCGGCGCCGCGACGGCCAACGGCACCGCGGTGGCGCTGTGGACGTGCCACGGCGGGACCAACCAGCAGTGGACGGGCCTGTCGGGCACGCCGACGACCACGACCACCACGACGACCGGGGGGAACACCAGCTGCACCCTGCCCTCGTCCTACCACTGGTCCTCGTCCGGTGCGCTGGCGCAGCCGAAGAACGGGTGGCTCTCGCTCAAGGACTTCACCAACGTCGTCTACAACGGCAAGCACCTGGTCTACGGCTCGACGGTCAACTCGTCGGGCTCCTACGGCTCGATGGCGTTCAGCCCCTTCACGAACTGGTCCGACATGGCCTCGGCCGGGCAGAACGGGATGAACTCCGGCACCGTCGCCCCGACGCTGTTCTACTTCGCGCCGAAGAACATCTGGGTGCTGGCGTACCAGTGGGGTGCGTGGCCGTTCATCTACCGCACGTCGAGCGACCCGACCAACCCCAACGGGTGGTCCTCGCCGCAGCCGCTGTTCACGGGCAGCATCTCCGGCTCCGGCACCGGCCCGATCGACCAGACGCTGATCGCCGACGGCTCGAACATGTACCTGTTCTTCGCCGGTGACAACGGCAAGATCTACCGGGCCAGCATGCCGATCGGGAACTTCCCGGGCAGCTTCGGGTCGTCGTACACGACGGTCATGAGCGACTCGCAGGCCAACCTGTTCGAGGCGGTCGAGGTCTACAAGGTCCAGGGCCAGAACCAGTACCTGATGATCGTCGAGGCGATGGGCTCGGGCGGCCGCTACTTCCGCTCGTTCACCTCCAGCAGCCTCGGCGGTTCGTGGACCCCGCAGGCGGCCAGCGAGAGCAACCCGTTCGCGGGCAAGGCCAACAGCGGTGCGACGTGGACGAACGACATCAGCCACGGCGACCTGGTCCGCACCAACCCCGACCAGACCAAGACGATCGACCCCTGCAACCTGCAGCTGCTCTACCAGGGCAAGGACCCGTCGGCCGGCGGCGACTACAACCGGCTTCCGTGGCGGCCGGGCCTGCTGACGCTGCGGCGTTGATCGCCTGAACGACTGTCGAGAAGAGGGGCCCCGGCCGACCACGGCCGGGGCCCCTCTTCGTCCTGCGGGCCCTTTCGCGCCGAATTCACCGGGAATTGCAATGCTTTTGGTGACACCCGGACGGGTTGAAAAGGTTTATGGGAAATCGGTGGGGTTCGGGGTCGTGTTCACTCGTCAAGGCGATCATGATCTTGTTCCGGTGGCAGCTTCGCCGAGCCGTCGGTTAGCGTGATCCCGGCCCGGGAAACGGCGCGCCACAAGCGCTTCGCCGACCGGCTTCCCCGAAGGCGTCCGATCAGCGGATCCGAAGAGCCTTCATTTTCGATCACGGCAGGGTTGGCTGCTGAACCGGAGAAGGACATGTCATTCGGCAATGGCGCGACGACGAATCCGCGCTCGCGGCGGCCCCGCACCGGGCGCGCCGGCGGGGTGCTGGCGGTGCTGTTCCTGGCGCTGGCCTCGGCCTGCCCGGTCGCGCACGCCTACCCGCCGCGGGTGCAGGTGTTCGTGGCGAACAGCGGTTCGGACAACGTCACCGTGTACGACACCCGGATGCAGGAGGTGGTCGCCACCGTCCGGGTCGGCCGGTCGCCGGTGGGCGTGGGCGCGGCACCCGGCGGGGATCGGGTCTACGTCACCAACGAGCTCTCCGACACCGTTTCGGTGATCGACGCCCGCACGTACTCCACCCTGGCCACGGTTCCGGTGGGCCTGCACCCGTTCGGTGTCGCGGTGGCCGGCTCCCACGCCTACGTGACGAACTTCGGGGCCGACACCGTTTCCGTGATCGACACCACGACGAACAAGGTCGTGCGGCAGATCGCGGTGGGCCGGTTCCCGCACACCCCGGCGGCCGGTCCGGACGGGCGCCGGGTGTACGTGACCAACAACGGCGCGGCCACCGTTTCGGTCATCGACGTCGCGTCCGACCAGGTCGTGGCCACGCTGCCGGTGGGCCGCTTCCCGGCCGGGATCGCGACCAGCCCGGCGGGCGACCGCGTCTACGTGGCGGCGACCGGCGCGAACAGCGTCAACGCCATCAGCGCCGCCGGCCCGACGCTGATGACCACGCAACCGGTGGGGGAGGTGCCGATGGGGGTCGCGGTCACCCCGCGCGGTCAGGTCTACGTCGCCAACGCCGGTTCGGACACGGTGTCCCTGCTGGGCCGGAACCCGCCGGTGACGATCCCGGTCCAGGACGAGCCCGAAGGCGTGGCGGCGGCGCCCGACAGCAGCTACGTCTTCGTCACGAACTCGGCGTCGGGCTCGATGTCGGTGATCGACATCGCGACGAACGCGGTCGTCGCGACCGTGCCCGTCGGCAGCGAACCGGAGGGCCTCGCCGTGACGTCCTGACCCCGGTTCACGCCGGGTGGCGGGACGGCGGGGCCGAGTAGGTCACGGTCGTGCCACCGCGCACGCAGGTCGCCGCCGAGACGGCCGGCGCGACCGACGGCGCCACGACGTCGGGACCGCACTCCGGTGGCGGCGGGGCGTCGTTCCCCGCCGAGGCGAATCCCACCACCGCGGCCACCGCCGCCGCCACGACCAGCACGCCGGCCCCGGCCCACGCGAGGCCGCGCACCGGCCGCACCGGCGTATCCGGCGGCGAGACCCGCGGGCGGACCACCTCGGTGATCTCGGTGACCTCGATCGCGAACGGCTCCGACCGCTCCGTGCGGAAACCCTCTTCGTCGGCGAGGAACCGGTCGTACACGGCGAGGGCGGTGGTCCTCGTCCGGGTCAACGCGGCCGCGGCCGGCGCGGGATCGCCGTCCGGGCACAGGAATCCGTGCAGCAGCACGAGCGGGCGACCGTATTCGTCCCGCGGTTCGCCGCGGGCTTCCGCCGCGGTCACGGTGTGCTCGGCCCAGACGAGCACACCGTGCGGCGTCGCCGCGGCGCGCGAGGGCACGTCGTCCAGCGGCGTCGCCGTGGCTTCGAGGAATCCGTGCTCCCGCAGGAAGCCGGGGACCAGCAGGGCCGAGTAGCCGCGCCGCCGTCCGCGGGCGATCAGGAACGGCCACGCCCGGCCCGTCACCAGTCACCCCAGCGGTCGCCGCCGAGGCGGGAGACGGGCAGTTTCGCCTCGAGCACCGCGACCTGCCGCTGCAGCTCGCCGACCACGCGCCGGCGGGCCTGGACGTAGTGCTCCGCCAGCCGGTCGGCCTCGCCGAGCCGGGCCAGCCGGGCGCCGCGGTCGGCCGCGTCGTCGTGCGGGGGCAACGTGTCGAGCAGCAGCATCAGGCCGGACTGGGCGATCACGCCCGCGCCGATCGCCGACGCCAGCACCCGTGCCGCGTGGGCCGTGAAGTAGCTGCCGAGCGTCCGCAGCGCCTCGGCCGGGCCCATCCGCAGCCGCCGTTGCGCGGCCGCGAGCAGCTCCGCGCGGGTCGCCCGGTCGAGGGCGAGTTCGGTCTGGCGCAGGATGTCGGGCACCACCACCGACAACGCGGCTTCGACGTTCCCGGGCCGGAACCGGCCGTCGGGCTTCTTCCGGACCGTGCCACCGGAGAAGACGGCGAAGTCGTGCCCGACCGCGGTCACCGGGATCAGCCGCACGACCCGCCGGGCGCTGTGCACCTTGACCAGGTCGGCGAACCCGGGCGTCGCCATCAGCCGGTCGCGGACGATCCGCAGCCGCTCGTTCTCGTCCGGGTGCAGGTGGTCGAGCAGGTCCCACTTGGTGATGACGAAGACGATCGGGCTGCGCACCGGCAGCATCGCGTTGATCATCGCGTCGAGGGACGCCTCGAGCATCAGCTCGCCACGCTGGTCGCCCTGTTCGGCCTGCAGCAGGCGGAAGCCGTCGATGATGCCGACCAGCGCGTCGGCACCGGCGATCGCCTCCAGCAGCGTCGCCTGCGCGGTCGACCCCGGCGCGTCCGGGTCGGTCAGCAGCTCACCCGGGTATTCGAGGTAGCCGAGCTTGACGACGGGTTCGGCCGCCCCGCCGACGTCGGCCATCACGCTGAACTCGAATTCGCGCAGTTCACCGCGGGTCGTGCCGCGCGGCCACTCTTCGTGGACGTCGGCGGCCTTGCGGTACCACCGGTTCAGCTCGATCAGCTGCTCGTGCGGCACCCGCAGGTAGAAGCCGCGGTCGCCCGGGACCTGCAGCCGCCGGTAGATCCCGGTCAGCAGCAGCGTCTTGCCCGAGCCCTGCAGCCCGAGCGTCACGATCCGGAACGTGGGCACCCCACCCGGCGGTCCGGCCAGCAGCGCCGCGGGCCGCTGCGCGCGCCGGCGGCGGCGCATGAGCAGCAGGACGACCACCAGTGTCAGCGCGAGAACGATCAGCGCGAGGCTCACGGTTTCTCCCCTTCCCTCACCGACTCGGAGACGCGAGCAGTCCCGGAAATACGCCGGGTTCCGGGACGAGGCGCGGGTGTATCTCCCCCGGCGCTTCCGGACTCTGACCGGCACAGCTCCCACAGCGGAAGGACCGACCATGCCGGATTCGCAGACCTACCACGCCCGCGCCGACGCCGAACGCGCCCGGCTGCTGACGGGCACCACGTCGCCGTTCACCATCACCGTCCGGTTCGCCGGTGGACTGACCCGGGTACAGCAGGACGCCTTTGCCGCGGCCGCCGACCGGTGGGCGACGGTGATCGTCGGCGACCTGCCGGACGTCGTCCTCGACGGGGAACCGATCGACGACGTGCTGATCGTCGCGAAGGGCGCCGACATCGACGGGGTCGGCCACATCCTCGGCCAGGCGCACATCACCCACGTGCGGCCGGCCGGCCCCGAGCGGTGGGCCCTGCTGCCGGTGCGGGGCGAGATGACGTTCGACAAGGCCGACCTGGTCAAGATGGAAGCGACCGGCATCCTCGGCGACGTCATCACCCACGAGATGGGCCACGTCCTCGGCGTCGGCTCGCTCTGGGGCCCCAAGGGACTGCTGGTCGGCAAGGGCACCAGCGATCCGGCGTTCACCGGGCCGGCGGCGATGGCCGAGTATCACAAGCTGCGCGGCTCCGGCGACCTGGTGCGGGTGCCGGTGGAGGACACCGGCGGGCCGGGGACCCGGGACGTGCACTGGCGGGAGCGCACCTTCGGCAACGAGCTGATGACCGGTTTCGTCGGCCACGCCCCGAATCCGCTCAGCCGGATCACCGCCGCCTCCCTCGGCGACCTCGGCTACCAGGTCGACGTCGACGCGGCGGACTCCTACGAGCTGCCCGCCGCCGAGGTGGCGCTGACGGCCGCGGGCGTGGCGGTGCACGCCCTGGCGGTCACGCCGGCTCCGGTGGAGCTTCCCCGGCAGGCCGTGCGCGGCTGACCGCTCGAGATTCGTGGCCGGTTCCGCGGTGGCGGAACCGGCCACGCGTGCTTCAACAGCTCGAATGCATCTTCAGGTGGGCGATGTCGTCCCACAGGGTCTTGTCGAAGCCGGAGGAGGCAGGCCACCGCTTGATACACCGGTGTGAATGCGCTCCCGGGTCACGGCGGTTGGTTCTGGAACTGGAACTGGACGCGCACCGAGTCGTCCAGGGGGACGATGATCGTCGAATTGCTCGCCGACCACTTGTCGGCCACCAGGAACATCCGGTCCTTGCCGTGGATGAGCAGGCGCAGGTGCCGGTACCGGTAGTGGAACGTCTGTCCTTCGGAGGCCGGGAGTTTCGTTTCCTGGACGCCGGGACTCCGCAGGAACAGGCTTTCTTTGGTGTCGAGGATGACGCTCGGCAGTTCGTCGAGGCGATTCGCCCGGTCCATCGCGAGTCCCCGGCCCGACCACTGCGCCAGTGTGGCGGTCATCCAGAACGCGCTGACGGCGACGACGAGGTACACGAACGCCGTCGAGGTCCGGCGCAGCGGTGTCGCGGGCGCCGGGGACCGGAGGAGCCGGCCGACGGCCGCCCCGGAGCCGAACAGCGTGCTGCCCGCCGCGATCAACAGCGGGGTCATCAGCCCGTAGGGCCGCCAGTCACGCAGGAACGGGTATCCGAGGAGCAGCAGGAGACCGCTGGTCAGGGCGGCCAGCCCGGCCACCTGCCCGCCGCGGCCGAGCCGGCGCATCCGGCGGACCGTCCGGGCGGCGGCCTCGGGGTGGATGCGCCGCCGGACGGCGGCGTGCACCGCGACCGAGCCGGCCCCGGCCGCGGCGTACACCAGCAACGGCGTCAACAGCGGCTGCGGGCTGCGCATGATGTAGTCCTGCGTGCCCAGCCCGATCGTGTCGACGTCGACACCGAAGTATTCGTACTGCGAACGCGCCGAGACGTAGCCGAAGTAGAACAGCAGCGCGCTGAGCAGCGTCAGCGGCGGGATGACGGCCTTGCCCGCCTCGACGAGGCGTTCGAGCCGGCCCGACGGGGTGCTGTCCTCGGCCACCGCGTCACCGGCTCGAGCTCGGCGGGGCCTCGGTCGCCGGCGATTCCGGCTCGGTGGCCGTCTCCGGCCGGGACAAGCCGATCGCTCCCGGGTTCATCCGGGCCGTCAGCTCCCGGCACGAGCTCTCCTGCCCGGGCGGGCAGGTGAACCCGCCGGTGAACTTCAGCTGTGCGCCCTGCGCGGTCCCGGGTCCGGTGACCTCGACCGAACAGTGGTCCTTGCCGGTGTGGAAGGTGAACGAGGCGCAGCTGGGCAGGCGGCCGCACTTGCCGCCCACGTGGAAGCCGGTCGGCGGGTCGGCCTGGATCCGGCTGACCTTGACGCCGCCCGCGGGCAGCGTTTCCGGCTGCAGCCAGCTCGCGTCCGCACACAGTTTTTCGTGACCGGCGGGGTTGGCGTTCCCGCCGATCGGCAGTTCGGGGATCGAGATCGCGACCCCGTGGTCACCCGTTCGGGGGCTCTCCGGACCGGTCGGTTCGGTGCCGGGGTTCGAAGGTGGAGTTTCGGCGGTGGTGGCATCGGCGGTGGTGGTGTTCTGGTCGGTGCTGCGCGGCGCATCGGGGCCGGCCGGGGTCGAGCAGCCGGCCACCCCCAGGGTCAGCGCCACGATCGCCAGGGCGGGCCGGCGCGTTCGGAACAGGTTCATCGGGTTTCCTCCTCGGCGTGCAGAGCAGCCGGAGAGGACGGTGATACACGGGCCCGCGTCGGCGATCGCGCTGCCGGCGGACCGGTTCGGCCGCCGGGGAGAGTGAGCCGGCCCTCCCACGCTTGACCTTGACACTGTGACAAGGTCTTCACTGCGTGGAGGAGGTGATCCCGATGAACCCGGCCCACACGGACGCCCAGAACCACGACCGCTTGCTCGCCGCGCTCGGCGGCGGGAACTCGTCCACACGTCTGCAGGCCGCGCTCGCGGCAGGCACGCGTGCCGACCCGGCTCTCACCGACGCCCTCGTCGCCCGGTGCGCGATCGAGCCGGACTTCTTCGTGCGCGACATGCTCACGTGGGCGTTGACCCGGCTCCCGGCGGAGACCACGGTGCCCGTGCTGCTCGCCCAGCTCGGCTCCGGGCGAGCCCAGGCCCGGAGCCAGGCACTGCACACGCTGTCCAAGATCGGCGACCGGACGACGTGGCCCGCCATCACCAGGTCGTTGCTGCACGACGCCGACGACGAGGTCGCGCGCAGCGCGTGGCGTGCCGCCGTCGTGCTGGTGCCCGCCGGAGAGCGGCCGGCGCTGGCCGCCGAACTGGCCGGGCAGCTCGGCCGCGGCGACCGGACCGTGCAGCTGAGCCTCAGCCGCGCGCTCGTCGCCCTCGGTGCGGAGTGCGAACCGGCCCTGCAGGCAGGACTGGCCAGTGCCGACCCGGCGGTGCGGGCACACGCCCGCGCCACCGAACGGCTGCTGCACGACCCCGACGCCGGTTTCGACCTGGCCGTCGACGAGGCGGACCGGATCGTCGCGCTCGGCCCGGAGCGGACCGGGGGCGCCGGGTGCTGATCGGCGAGGTGGCCCGCCGCTGCGGGGTGAGCACCCGCATGCTCCGGCACTACGAGTCCCTCGGGCTGGTGCGGCCGACCGGGCGCACCGTGGGTGGCTACCGCGAGTACTCCGCGGCGGACATCCGCCGGATCTTCCACGTCGAAGGCCTGCGGTCGCTCGGCATGTCGCTGCGGCAGATCGGCCGCGCTCTGGAGGATCCGGCCTTCACCCCGGCCGCCATGGTCGGCGACCTCGTCCGGCGGACCGAAGACCGGCTGCACCGGGAGCGGGAACTGCTCGAGCGCCTCCGGGCGATCGACGCCTCGGCGCCGTCGGGCTGGCAGGACGTCCTGCGCGTGGTCGAGCTCCTGCGCGGCCTCGGCTCGCCCAGTGCCGCCCGCCGGCAGCAGGCGGTCCTGGCGCCGGCCGAGGACGCGCCCGTTCCCGTCGACCCGCTGGCCAAGGCGATCCTCGCCGAAGCCGATCCGTACGTCGCCGGGGCTCTGCGGTGGGCCCTCGCCCGGGCGGGTGGTGACGGGGTCGGCAGCGTCGCGGCCGGCCTGCGTTCCGGCGACGCCGAGACCCGGCGGCGCGCGCTGCGGGCGATCGCCGAGCTGCCCGGCGCCGAGGCGGACGCGGTGCTCACCGAGGCGCTCGGCGACCCCGACCCGGCAGTGCGCCGGCTCGCCGCGCTGGCCTCGGGCCGGCGCGGCGCGATGGCCGCCGTGCCGGTACTGGCCGGCATGGTGGTCGAAGGCACGAACGACGTCGAGGCGGCCGAGGTGCTGGGCACGCTGTCGCTCGACGACGGGCACGCGGACCGGATCACCGAAGTGCTGGCCGGCGAGCTCGCCGCGCACCCCGGGGATTCCGCGGTGCGGATCCGCCTGGCCCAGGCGCTGACCGAGCTGCCGGGAAGCGCCGCCCGCGATGTCCTGCGGCAACTGGGCCGCGACGAGGACCACGCCGTCGCCCGCGTCGCCTCGGCGCTCCTGGAAGCACTCGAAGCGTCCGGCGGCTGAGCGCGCTGCCGGATCGGCTCTAGCGGCGCCGGCGGGCAGGACGATCGCGCCCATCCGGATCGCCTGCGGGGCAACTGCCGGTCACGCCGGAGACAGCTCAGCCGGCGAGCTCCGCCAGGTAGTGGAACCGCCGCTGGCTGAGCACCAGCGCGTCGTCGGAAAGGGTGAACACGTCGGCGAAGTCGAACTCCGCGCGGCCGGTGCCCGGGTCGCGAGCGAGGCGGCGGCCGGTCACCACGACGCTGTCGGCCGCGGCGATGATCTTGTACAGCTCGTGCAACGCCGGCGGGGCCGCGCGGGCGGCTTCCGCCGCTGCTTCGCGCCCGTACGCCGGCGCCGCGCCGACTCCGCGGATCTGCACGTTCTCGTCCAGCAACGACGCGTAGCCGTCGAACTCGCCCGTGTCGAGGTACCGGTAGAGCAGCCGTACGTGATCGACGCCGCACGGCGTGGTCGCCGCGCTGGCGGTCAGGCTGGGGAGGTCACCGACCATGATCGCTCCTTGGGGACGGTGCTGTCGGCATCGACTTTGGCGGATTCGCGCATTCCGCCGCAATCACGGCGCTATCACCGGCGGCACGGCCACGTCCGCTGCGGCAGTCGGGCGATATGCCGGTGCAGAGATGGTCGTGTGTGACACCACCCCCTACATTCGAACATCGGGGGTCGCCAGACCGGTCTGTCCGGGACAGAGCCGACGAGGGCGCTGGGGTACGAACACGACGAGGATGGCAGTGACGACAACCGAGACGGCCGACGCAACGCTGCGCATCCTCGGTCCGATCGAAGTGGAAGGGCCCACGGGGGCGGTCCACGTCCCACCCGGCCGCCAGCAGGCGGTGCTGGCGTTCCTGCTGATGGAGGCCAACCAGGTCGTCAGCATCGACAGCCTGGTGGACGCGCTGTGGGAGGAAAACCCGCCGGACACGGCGCGGACGCAGGTGCAGATCTGCGTGTCCCGGTTGCGCCGCAACCTGACCGACGGTGGGGTCGGCGTCACCATCGAGACGCGGCCGCCGGGCTACCGGCTGCGGGTCGAGCCCCGGCGGATCGACGCCCAGGTCTTCACCGGGCTGGTCGCCCGGGCCCGCACGCTGATCAAGGAGGGCCGGGCGGCCCAGGCGGCGGCGACGTTGCGCGCGGCCGTCGCGCTCTGGCGCGGCCCGTGCCTGAGCGGGCTCTCCAGTCCCACGCTGCGCACGCGGGCGCTGCGCCTGGACGAGGATCACCTCACCGCGACCGAGGACTACCTCGAACTGGAACTCGGGCTCGGCAAGCACCGCCAGGTGGTCGGCGAGACGGCCCGGCTGGTGCGCGAGCACCCGCTGCGGGAGCGGTTGCGGGCGCTGCTGATGGTCGCGCTCTACCGCTCCGGCCGCCAAGCCGAGGCGCTCGAGACCTACCGCGTCGGCCGCGACCTGCTGATCGACGAGCTCGGCCTGGAACCGGGGCCGGACCTGCGGGGCCTGGAGGCGGCGATCCTGGCGGGTGCGCCCGAGCTGCGCTACCACCCGCCGGAACCCGAAGGGGACACCCCGGAGCCCGCGACGCCGCGGGTCCGGGTGCCCCGCCAGCTGCCCGCCGCCACCGCGGACTTCGTCGGACACGACGATGTCCTCGCCGAAGCGACCGGCATCCTGACCCGCGGCCCGGACAGCACGGCGCTGGGTGTGCTGGTGGTCGTCGGGCGGCCGGGCGTCGGCAAGAGCACGGTGGCGGCGCTGCTCGGGCACCGGCTGGGCGAGCAGCACTTCCCGGACGGGCAGCTCTACTGCGACCTGCGCGGCACCCGCGCCGAACCCAGCGGCGCGGCCGAGGTGATCGGCCGGTTCCTGGTGGCCCTCGGCATCCCGGGCCCGATGTTGCCCGAGGGCCTCGCGGGGCGCGCCGACATGTACCGCACCCTGCTCGCCGACCGGCGGGTGCTGGTCGTGCTCGACGACGCGGTCAGCGAACAGCAGGTGCTGCCGCTGCTGCCCGGCAACCCGCGCTGCGCGGTGCTCGTCACCAGCCGTTCGCGGCTCGCCGGCGTGCCGGGCGCCCGCCGCGTCGAGCTGGACGTGCTGCGCCCCGAAGAATCGCTGGAGCTGATCGGCCGGGTGATCGGCCACGACCGCACCGACCGGGAGCGGGAAGCGGCCGGTGCCTTGGTGCGCACCGTCGGCGGGCTTCCGCTGGCGCTGCGGATCATCGCGGCCCGGCTCGCCGCTCGTCCACATTGGACACTCGCGTCCATGGTGCAGCGGCTGGCCAGCGAGCGCCACCGCCTCGACGAGCTCGCGCACGGCGAGATGACCATCCGCGCGAGCCTGTCGCTGACCCACGACGGGCTGGACCCGCGCTCGCGCCGGCTGTTCGGGCTGCTGAGCCTGCCGGAGGCGCCGTCGCTGTCCGGGTGGGTGGCGGGCGCCGCGCTCGACGACGACCGCCGCCACCCCTCGGACCTGCTGGAACCGTTGGTGGACGTGCAGATGCTCGACGTCGCCGGGATGGGCCCCGGCGGCGAGTTCGCCTACCGGTACCAGGACATGGTGCGGTTGTTCGCGCGGGAGAAGCTCGCCGAGGTCGAGGCGAACGGCCGCGCGGCCGCGCTGGACCGGGTGCTCGGCGGCTGGCTGGCGCTGGCCGAGGACGCGCACCGGCGGATCTACGGCGGCGACTACACGGTCGTGCACGGGCGGGCGCCCCGCTGGCGGCCGGACCCCGACCACGTCGAGCAGCTGCTCGCCGATCCGCTCGGCTGGCTGGCCGACGAACAGGAGAACCTGTGCGCCGCGGTCCTGCAGGCCGCCGCGGCAGGACTGGACGAACTGGCCTGGGACCTCGCCGTCACGTCGGCCACGTTGTTCGAGGCCCGCGGGCTGCTGGACGACTGGGAACGCACGCACACCGCCGCGTTGACCGCCACCCGCGCGGCCGGCAACACCCGGGGCACCGCGGTGCTGCTCAGTTCACTCGGCACGCAGCACCTCACGACCGGCCGGGCGGCCCGCGCCCACGAGCTGCTGACCGAGGCCCTGGCGCTGTTCGTCGAGCTCGGCGAACCCGTCGGCCTGGGGCTGTGCCGCCGCGACCTGGCGTTGCTGGCCCGGCGCACCGGGGACGAAGACCTGGCGATGGAGCTGTACTCGCGGTCGCTGCGGGACTTCGACCGCGCCGGCGACGTGGTCGGCCGGGCGACCGTGCTCACCCAGCGGGCGCACGTGCTGGCGCGGCGGCACCGGATCGAGGCCGCGCAAGGAGATCTGGCCGAGGCGCTCGGCATCTATCGCGAACTGAAGTACGCGGGCGGCATCACGCACGCCATGCGCCGGGTCGGTCAGGTGCAGTCGCGCGCGGGGGAGCACGACGCCGCGGTCGGAACGCTGTCGGAGGTGCTGGCCATGGTCCGCGACAGCCGCGACGTGATCGGCGAAGGCCACCTGCTGCACAACCTCGGCGAGGTGTGCGCCGCCGCGGGCCGCCTGGATGCTGCTCGCGGGTACTTCGAACAAGCGCTCGCGGTGCGCGAGACGATCATGGACCACCAGGGCATGGCCGCCGTGCGCGCGGACCTCGCGGTGGTGCTGGGGCGGCTCGGCCGGCCCGTCGGCACCGGGCCGCTGCCCGGCGAGGCGGTCACGGGGTTCGCCGAGCTCGCCGTGGCGGAGACGGATTCCGGCGCCGGTCGCTGAGAGCCGCGTCCCGAGCTCAGTCCCACGGGTTGCCGTCGGTCGGCAGGTCCTGGGCGATCCGGACGACCTGGGTCTGCTGACCGGTGCCGGCCGCGGCGTGGCCGGCACCCGGGTGCATCGAACCGGCCGCGATGGCGAACGCCGCGGCGGCGAGAGCGGCGGTGGTGGCGATGCGGGCGGTGAGCGTGCGGGCCATGACCGAACCTCCGTGATCGGGGATTTCCGGGGTTTTCCCGGCGACGAGATGAACGTTATGGACGCCTCGAATCCCGGCGCTATCTCGCCCTTATCCCCGCCCTTGCCCGCCTCCGAGCTGCGGAAATCCCGTCGGCACGACCGTTTCGGCCGGACTTTTGCCCTGGCTTAACCCAGCGATAACGCGGGGATAGCGGAATGCCGCGAGATGGTCTCACCGGTCTGGTGGCCCTGCCGTTTCCCGGGCCTTGGAAGGGGAGAGAATGAAGTTTCGCATCCTGGGGGATCTGAAGGTCGAGGGGGCCGGCGGGCCGTTGTCCCTGACCTCGCACCGGCAACGGGCGGCGGTCGTGATGCTGGTGCTGGCGGCCAACCGCGAGGTGGCCGTCGAGCGGCTGGCCCAGGCCATCTGGGACGAGTCGCCGCCGCCGACCGCGCGCGACCAGATCCAGATCTGCGTGTCGATGCTGCGCAAGCGGTTCGGCCAGGAGGGCGTGGCCGCCTCCATCGTCACCGGGCCGGTGGGCTACGCGCTCGAAGTCGATCCCGCCGAAGTCGACCTGCTGGTCTTCGAGAACCTGGTCGCCGCCGCCCGCCGGGCACTCGACGCCGGGCAGCCCGAGCAGGCGGAACGCGACTTCCACGCCGCGGTCGGCATGTGGCCGGCGACGGGGAACCCGCCCGGCGGAAGCCAGGTGCTCGACGCCGTGGCCGTGCGGATGGCCGAGCAGCGGCTGACGGCGATCGAGGAGTGGGCCGCGGTCCGCCTCGACGTCGGCGAGCCGGACGGCCTGGTCCCGGTTCTGCTGGACCTGGTCGCGCTGCACCCGCTGCGGGAACGGTTGCGCGGCCTGCTGATGCGGGCGCTGCACCGCACCGGCCGCCGGGCCGAAGCCCTGGACACCTACCGCGCCGGGCGCGAGGTGCTCGTCGACGAGCTCGGCATCGAACCCGGTGAGGAACTGCGCCAGCTGCAGCAGCACATCATCGCCGACGAGCCGAAGCCGCGACGGCCGGCGCACCACCGGGTCCGGCTGTCCGCGTCGCGGTCCGGGCCGGCGCGCGACCCGGTCACCGGCCGGCCGGTGCGGTTGTCCGGCGAGGACAAGGCCCTGCTCGTGCTGGGGCTGCTGTCGGGTGCGCTCACCGTGGCGGAAGCGGCCCGCAAGTACCACCAGCCCGAACCGGACATCGAGCTGTGGCAACGGCAATTCCTCGACGGCGGCCGGGCCGGCCTGGCCGACACCGGCCCCCGGCGGGACCCGGAGCTGTCCGCCCGGGTGGCGGAACTGACCACCGCGCTCGGTGAGGCCCACATCGAGCTGCGGACGTGGAAACGCAGGGCTTTGACGGAAAACAACCCCTTGAAGGTGGCGACGTGAGCACGGATCCGGCTCTCCTGGAAGTTTCCCTCCGGTCCACGCTGACCGGCCTGATCGACGAGCAGACGGCCCGCACCCCGGAGGCCGTCGCCGTGGTGACCGCGGACGGCCCGCTGACCTACGCCGAGCTGGCCGGGCGCGTGCGGGCCCTGGCCGCGCACCTGCGGACGCTCGGCGTCGGGCCGGAGACCGTCGTGGGCATCTGCGCGGTGCGCGGCGCAGCCATGATCGTCGGCGTACTGGCGATCCTGCGCGCCGGCGGTGCCTACCTCCCGCTGGACCCGGAGTACCCGGCGGACCGGCTCTCCTACATGCTCGGCGACGCCCGAGCCGAGCTGCTGCTCGTGCACGAGCCGACCGCGGCCGCGGCCCGTGCCCTCGGCTGCGCCGCGACCGTCGACATCGACACCCCGCTCCCGGCCGCCGACGACGAGGCGCCGGCCGCGAAGCCGGACAACCTCGCCTACGTCATCTACACCTCGGGCTCGACCGGGCGGCCGAAGGGCGCCTGCCTCGCCCACGCCGGGGTGGTCAACCGGCTGCTGTGGATGCAGCGGGAGTACCCGATCGGCCCCGGCGACGCGGTGCTGCAGAAGACGCCGTTCAGCTTCGACGTGTCGGTGTGGGAGCTCTTCTGGGCCCTGATGACCGGCGCCCGGCTCGTCATGGCCGAGCCCGGCGGGCACCGCGACGCCGCGTACCTCGCCGCCACCATCCGCGAGCACGAGATCACCGTCGTGCACTTCGTGCCGTCGATGCTCGCGCAGTTCCTGCAGGAACCCGCGGTCCGCGGCATCACCAGCCTGCGCCACGTCGTGTGCAGCGGGGAGGCACTGCCCTCCGACGTCGCGCAGCGAGCGATGGAACTGCTGCCCGGCACCCTCGAAAACCTCTACGGCCCCACCGAAGCGTCGGTCGACGTGTCCTACCACCGGTGCGACCCGGTGGCCGACACCACCACCGTGCCGATCGGCCGCCCGGTCGCCAACACCGGGCTGCACGTGCTCACCGACGACTTCTCGGTGGCCGCCGACGGCGAAGCGGGCGAGCTCTACCTCGGCGGCATCCAGCTCGCCCGCGGCTACCACCGGCGCCCGGGCCTGACCGCGCAGCGCTTCGTACCCGACCCGTTCGGCTCGGGTGGGCGGCTCTACCGCACCGGCGACATCGCGACGCGGCGCCCGGACGGCGAAATCGAGTACCTCGGCCGCACCGACCACCAGGTCAAGATCAACGGGTTCCGGATCGAGCTCGACGAGATCGGCGTCGCGCTGCGCACCCACCCCGCCGTGCACGACGCCGTCGTGGTCGCACACACGACCCCGGCCGGGCACCAGCAGCTGCTCGGCTACCTCGTGCTCGCCGGCGACCGCGAGTGCCCCCGCCCGGCCGAGCTGCGCGAGTTCCTGAGCCGGACGCTGCCCGCGCACATGATCCCCGCGCGCTGCCTGACGATCGAGGAGATCCCGTTGAGCCTCAACGGGAAAATCGACCGCAAGCAGCTGCCCGCGCCCGACGACCGGGTCGCCGCACCGGACACCGCGGCGAGCACGGACGTCGAACGCACCCTGGTCGAGATCTGGCGCGGCGTGCTGGCCGGCGCCGGACCCGACGACGACTTCCTCGACCTCGGCGGCGACTCCATCGTCGCCCTCACCCTGGTCGCCCGGGCGCGCGCCGCCGGCCTGCGGATCACCGCCGAGCACATCCTGCGCCACCGCACGATCCGCGCGGTCGCCGGACTCGCCGAAGCGGTGACCGCGCCGGACGACTCCGGTGCGGCCGTGGCCGCGCCCGGTCGCGACGCCGGCGCCGTGGCCGCCATCGCGGCCCTCGACGACGTGGCCGACGTCTACCCGCTCACCCCGCTGCAGGCGGGGATGCTGTTCCACAGCCAGTACAACGACGACGCCACCGACTACTTCCAGCAGTCCGTGCTGCGGGTGAGCGGCCCGTTCGACCCCGGCGTGTTCGCCGCCGCCTGGCGGGACGTGGCGGGCCGCCACCCGGCGCTGCGCTCGCGGGTCGCCTGGGCCGGGCTCGACCGGCCGGTGCAGGTCGTCGAGCACGCCGTGCGCACGTCGGTCACGGTGGTCGAGGCGGCCGACCTCGACCGCGTGGTCGCCGAGGACCGGCAGGTGGGCTTCGACCCGGCCGCGGCGCCACCGCTGCGGCTGACCGCAGTGTGCCTCGGCGAGCGGGACTGGGCGGTCGTGCTCAGCCACCACCACCTCGTCCTCGACGGCTGGAGCATGGCGCTGGTCGTGCGGGAACTGGTGCAGCGCTACCGCGAGCACGCCCTGGGCGAGCCCGCGGAAGTCACCGCGGGGCCGGCGTTCCGCCGCTACGTCGACTGGATCGACCGGCAGGACCGGGAGCGGGCCGCGAGTTTCTGGCGCGACCGGTTGCGCGGGTCTGCGGGTCCGTCACCGCTGCCCGGGAACGCCGGGCACGACGACGCGCCCGGCGGCGTCGGCGAGATTCCGGTGCGCCTCGCCGGGGCGCGGGCCCTCGCCCTGCGTGACCGGGCCCGCGCCGAGGGCCTGACCCTGAACTCGGTGGTGCACGGCCTGTGGGGACTGCTGCTGGCACGCTACGGCGAGCGGCAGGACGTCGTGTTCGGCTCGACGTTCTCCGGCCGCCCGCCGGAACTGGCCGAGGTCGACACCACCGTCGGCCTGTTCATCACCACGCTGCCGGTGCGGCTGCCGGTGCCGCCCGGCGCAGAGCTGGCGCAGTGGCTGCGCGAGGTGCAGTGGAACCTGCTTCAGCTGCAGGACTACCAGCACTGCTCGCTGCCCGACATCCGGGCCTGGAGCGGCGTGCCCGCCGGCCAGGCGCTGTTCGACACGATCGTGATCGGGCAGAACCAGCCCGCCCCGCAGGCGCACGACCCGGCGACCGGGCTGTCGATCAGCTCGCACGACACCGTCACCAAGACCGGCTACCCGCTGGTGCTGCTGGTCGAGGAGCACGGCGAGCGAATCGAGCTGCTGCTGCGCTACCAGCGGTCCCGCTTCGACGAGGCCGCGGTGCGGCGCATCGCCGGGCACCTCGACGCGGCACTGGCCGCGTTCGCCGCCGATCCGGGCCGCCGGCTCGGCGACGTCGAGCTGATCACCGCCGAGGAGTCCGCTTCCTGGCCGGTCTTCGGGGCGCAGGTACCCGAACCCGTCGCCGGGGCCACGATCCACGGGCTCGTCGAGGCCACGGCGCACCGGGTGCCCGGCGCCGTCGCGGTCCGCGGGCGCGACCACGAGCTGACCTTCGCCGAGCTGAACACCCGCGCCAACCGGCTGGCCCACCACCTGCGCGAGCGCGGGGCCGGTCCCGAGACGCTGATCGGCGTCTGCGCACACCGCACGCCGGAGCTGCTGGTGTCGTTGCTGGCCGTGCTCAAGGCCGGCGGAGCGTACCTGCCGCTCGCCCCGGACAACCCCGCCGAGCGGCTCGCCACCATCATCGCCGACGCCGGCCTGCGCTACCTGATCGTCGACGACGACCTGCGCGAGCTGGTCGCCGGGTCCGGCGCCGAGCTGATCGCCCCCGGCAGCGGCACCGACGACCGCGATCCGGTGCCACTGTCCACTCCGGACAACCTGGCGTACGTGATCTACACGTCCGGGTCGACGGGCAAGCCCAAGGGCGTCGCGGTCACCCACCGCGGGGTGGTCAACCACCTGCGGTGGTGCCTCGCGCAGCTGCCGGAAGACGCGCGCGGCGGCGCGCCGGTCTTCTCCTCCTACGGCTTCGACCTCATCGTGCCGTCGCTGTACGCGCCGCTGCTCGCCGGGCAGCCGGTGCGGCTGCTGCCCGACGGGCTCGACGCCGGCGAACTCGCGGACCAGCTCGCCGAGGGCGCGCCGTACAGCTTCGTCAAGCTCACGCCCGGATTGCTGGAGCTGCTCGCCGAACACCTGTCCCCGGAACGCGCGGCCCGCCTCGCGCGGGTGCTGCTGGTCGGTGGCGAAGCGTTCCCCGACCGGGTGCGGGCACGCTGGCACCGCCTCGCGCCGGACACGGCGATCGTCAACCACTACGGCCCCACCGAGGTGTCGGTCGGCTGCTCGTCGTTCCGCACCGGAGCCGAGCCCGCCGGGACCACGCTCGTGCCCATCGGCCGCCCGCACCGGAACCAGAGCACCTACCTGCTCGACGAGCGGCTGCGGCCGGTGCCGGTCGGGGTGCCCGGCGAAATCTGCGTCGGTGGCGTCGGCAACGCCCGCGGTTACCTCGACCGGCCGGGCCTGACCGCCGGGAAGTTCGTGCCCGACCCCTTCCGGCCGGTGCCCGGCGCCCGGATGTACCGCACCGGCGACCGCGCGGTCCGGCTGCCGGGCGGGGACCTCCTGTTCCTCGGCCGGCGCGACGGGCAGGTCAAGATCCGCGGCTACCGGGTCGAACTCGGCGAGATCGAGCGCGCCCTGTCCGGGCACCCGGACCTGCGCGGGGTGGTGGTGACCGCGCCGGCCGACGACACCGGCCGGCAGCGCCTGATCGCCTACGTCGTGGCCGCCGCCCACGCCCCGGCCCCGGCCGAGCTGCGGTCCTGGCTCGGTGACCGGCTCCCGCCGTACCTGGTGCCGGCCACCTACCTGGTGCTCGACGAGCTGCCGCTGACCGCCAACGGCAAGGTCGACCGCACGGCGCTGCCGGTGCCGGAAGCGATCGACCGCGCGGTGCAACGGGAGTACGCGGCCCCGCGCGGCGACACCGAGCGGATGCTCGCCGAATGCTGGGCGCACGTGCTGCGGGTGGAGCGCGTCGGCGTGCACGACAACTTCTTCGAGCTCGGCGGCGACTCCATCATGACGCTGCAGGTCGTCGCGGGGGCCAGGCAGGCGGGCCTGCGGATCAGCCCGAAGCTGATCTTCCGGTACCCGACCGTCGCGCAGCTGGCCCCGCAGGCCACCCCGATCACCACCGCGACCCCGCACCGGGCCGCGGCGAAGACCGGCGAGTGGTTCCCGCTCGCGCCGATCCAGCGGGCGTTCGCCGAGCGGGACCTGCCGGACCACCACCACTACAACCAGTCGGTCGTGCTCACCCTCGACGACGCCGACCCCGGCCGGATGGCGGCCGCGCTGCGGGCCCTGGTGGCGCACAGCCCGGCGTTGCGCACCCGGTTCGACCTCGGGGCGCTCCGGCAGCGGGTGGTGGACCGCGAGGACGCGGACCTGCTGTGGTGCCGGGACTTCGCGAGCGCGGACGCCGGCGCGCTCACCGCCGCGGCCGACGCGGTCCAGTCCTCATTGGACATCGTCGCCGGACCGGTGGTGCGGGCCGGGCTGTTCCGCACCGGCGACGGGCCGGACCGGCTGCTGCTCGCGGTGCACCACCTCGTCGTGGACACCTTGTCGTGGCGTTCGCTGATCGAAGACCTGGCCGCGGCCTACGAAGGCACGCCGTTCGCCGCACCGACGTCGTCCTACCAGGACTGGATCGCCGCACTGGACACCCTCGACGTGGCCGCCGCCGGGCCCGGGGCGGTCCCGGCGTTGCCGGTGGACCACGACCACGGGCCCGACACCGTCGCCACGGCGGCGTCGGTGCACGTGCGGCTGTCCGAAGAGGACACCGAGCGGCTGCTGCGGGACGTGCCGCGGGTGCACCGCGTCCGGGCCGAGGACCTCGTCGTCACCGCCGCGGCGAAGACGCTGGCGCAGTGGTCCGGCGGCCCGGCGGTGCTCGACGTCGAACGCCACGGCCGCGACGGCGCCGCCGAGGACCTCGACCTCTCCCGCACCGTCGGCTGGTTCACCCAGGTGCTGCCCGTGCGGTTCGACGAGCCCGAACTGCACCACGTCAAGGAGGTGCTGCGCGGCCTGCCCGCCGTGGGCAGCACCGGCCCGGTCTCGCCGGTCGTGGTCAACTACCACGGCCGGGTGGATCGCTCGATCCCCGATGCCGGCCCGTTCACCGTGGCGGCGACGCCGCTGGGTGCCGAGAAGAGCGCGGCCTACCCGCGGCCCCGGCCGATCGAGATCGAGGCCGGCGTCCGCGACGGCGTCCTGCACGTCGAGTGGATCTACCCGGCCACCCGGCTGCGCGCGGACACCGTGCGGACCCTCGCCGAGGCGTTCCTCGCCCACCTGCGGGAGCTGACCGCGTACTGCGTCGCCAACCCGGGCGGGCACACGCCGTCGGACTTCCCGCTGACCCGGCTCACCCAGCGCGAGGTGGACCACCTGGCGGCGAGCGGCCCGGGCGGCTCGGCGCTCGAGGACGTCCACCCGCTCACCGCGATGCAGGAAGGACTGCTGTTCCACAGCCTGCTCGACCCCGACGACGACATGTACCTCGGCCGGCGGACCTACCGCCTCGACGGGCGGATCGACCTCGGCGCGTTCGCCCAAGCCTGGCGCGAGGTCGGCCGCCGGCACCCGATCCTGCGCAGCACGATCGTCTGGGACGGGCTGCAGGAGCCGGTCCAGGCCGTGTGGGCCGACGCCGGCATCCGGGTGACCGACGTGGTGCGCACCGGCGGGTTCGACCTCGCGGCGGCGCCGCCGATCGAGGTCGCGCTGCGGCCCGAGGGCGACAGTGTGCGCGTGGTGCTGAGCTACCACCACATCATCGTCGACGGGTGGAGCGTGTCCACTGTGGTCTCCGAGGTGATGGAGGTCTACCAGGCACTGCTGGAGGGCAGCACCGCCCGCCCGGCCCCCGCGCCGCCGTTCGGGCAGTTCGTGGCCTGGCTCGCGCGCTCGGACGCCGAGCAGACGCGCGGCTACTGGCGGCAGACCTTGGGCGACCTCACCGAGGCGACCCCGCTGCCGGTCAAGCCGCCGCAGGTGCCGGGCACCAGCTCGGCCACCGTCGACGTGGACCTGTCACCGGCGTTGCACGAGTCGGTGCGCGGGTTCCTCGCCCGGGCCGGCCTGACGCTGGCGACCCTGGCGCAGGGCGCGTGGGCGAGCGTGCTGGCCGAGCGCACCGGCCGGGACGACGTCGTGTTCGGTGCCACCGTGGCGATCCGGCCCGGCGAACTGGCCGACGTCGGCCGGATGGTCGGGCCGCTGATCACCACGCTCCCGGTCCGGGTCCGCCTGGCTCCGGCGCCGGACACCCGCGCCTGGCTGGCCGACCTGCAAGAGCGCCACGCCGAGCTGCGGGAACACGTGGCGAGCGCGCTCACGGACATCCACCGGCTGACCGCGGTGCCGGCCGGCGAGCAGTTGTTCGACACCATCCTCGTGGTGGAGAACTTCCCGCGGCCGGTCATCGCGGGCCCGCAGGCGTCGCTGACCGCCGTGCGGGAGTTCGAGCGCACCGGCTACCCGATCGTCCTCGGCGTGATCGACGCCGACCCGATCCGGGTGCAGGTGCTCTACGAGCAGGCCGACTGCGATCCGGCGTTCGCCCGCGACCTGGCCGAGGACACGGTCCGCGCGTTCGCGCGGTTGTGCCGGGCCTGACCACCCGCGACGACGGTGCCGCCCGCCGGGACTCCCGGCGGGCGGCACCGTTTTCGCCTCACGCCGGCTCCCAGCCCCGCTCCGCGACGAGCTCGCGCAGGGCAGCGTACCGCTGCTCGAACTCCGCGTCGTCGGCCGCGGACAGGAAGAACTTGTGCACGAAGTCGGTGGAGTTGTCCACCTGACCCGCCCGCCTGCTGCCGAAGCACAGGTGCACGCCCAGCTCCGGCGGCAGCGACCCGGCGTCGAAGGGCACCGCGACCGCGTCCGGCCGCGAGTAGAACCCGACCAGCCCCCAGACCCGGCCCAGGCCGTCCGACGGCGCCGGCGTCAACGGCTCCACCCCCGACTGCGCACGCAGCGCCGCCGAGATCAGGTCGACGCCGTGCGCCTGCCGGACGATGTAGGCGATGCCCCCGCCACCCGGCCGCGCCGCGATCTCGCAGAAGACGATCCGGTCGTCGGCGGTGTGGAACACCTCCAGGTGCGTGACGCCTTCGCCGAGGCCCAGGTGCCGCACGACCTCGGCGTGGTACTCGCCGATGCGCCTGCTGAGCTCGCAGTCCTGCAGGGTGACGCTGCCCTGGACGCCCGACGAGCGGAAGTCGCCGGGCTGGGTGAGGTAGCGCGAAACCGACCCGAACACCGCCTCGCCGTTCTCGACGACGCCGTCGCAGTGGTACATCACGCCGGCGACGAACTCCTCGACCTCGACCCCGCTGGGGTCCAGCGCGAGCAGCTCCCGGCGGGCCGCGTTCACCTCGTCCACTGTGGACACGATCCGCACGGTGGTGGACCCCATGCCCATCCGGGACTTCACCACGTACCGCTCCGTCGCCCACGGCAGCTCGGTGAGATCCCGGTCCACCTCGACGAACCGGGGCACGCCCGGGCAGCCGGCGTCGCGCAGCGCGCGTTTCATCACGACCTTGTCCCGGAACCGCAGCGCCGAGTCCACGTCCTGGCCCGGCAGGCCCAGCTCCTCGCGCAGCTCGGCGGCCACCACCATCAGCTGCTCGCTGATGGTCACGATCCGGTCCGGCCGGGTGGTGGCGGCCAGTTCGTAGACCGCCTTGCGCACGTGCTCCTCGTCGTAGATGTCCGTGCAGGCGGCCACGTGCGGGAAGTCGGCCGGGTCGTGGCCGCCGAGCGCGCCGTTGTACTCCGTGGACACGAGCTGCCGCTCGGCCGGCGCCACCGGCACCCGGCACGCACCCTGGAAGAACAGTTCGCCGTAGGGGTGGCTGTTGATGACGAGCACGCTCATGACACGGCCTCCGGAACAGGATCGGGGATGGGTTCGGTGGTGACGTCGCGATCGGTGCGGACGCGACGGATGGGGGACAGGAGCATCCAGAGGGCACCCGCGGCACCGCCGGCGACCGCGACCCAGATCGTGGGCCGCAGCCCGATCTGCTCGCCGAGCACACCACCGAGCACCGCGCCCAGCGGCTTCATCGACCAGTTGACCATCCGGATCGTGGCGCCGACCCGGCCTTGGATGCGCACCGGCGTGGTGGTCTGGCGCAGGCTCACCAGGTTGACGTCCAGCACCGACAGGCCCAGGGTGGTGAGGAACTGCGCGGCCACGAGCATCAGCACCACGGCGAGCACGTCGCCGCCCGCCGAAGCGACCAGAACCGGGGCCAGGCCGAACAACGCCGTGCCCACGATGACCGCGCGGCCGGTGCCGAGCCGCTTGGCGACGGTGCCGGCGAACACGCCGCCGACCACCGCACCGAGCCCGCCCAGCAGCAGGATGGTGCCGTAGAGGGCCGCGCCGATGTGCAGGACCTCGACCACGTAGAGCGCGAAGACCGCCAGCAGCACGAAGTTGAACAGGTTGACCAGGCTCATCGCGAACGCGGGCATGGCCAGCACCGGCGTGCGCAGCAGGTACCGCGTGCCCTCGACGACGTCGGCGAGGATCCGCCGCTTCGGCCCGGGCTCGCAGGGCGGGTCGTCCTTGATGCGGGACAACAGCACCGCCGAGACCACGAACGACACGGCGTCGATCGCGATCGCGATCGGCGCGGTGAACGCCTGCACGGTGACGCCGCCGAGGCCGGGACCCGCGACCTGGGCGCCGGAGCGCGCCACCGTCACCGCCGAGTTCGCACCGACGATCTGCTCCTTCGGGATCACCTGCGGGATGTAGGAGGTGTAGGCCACGTCGAACCACACGCTCGCGCACCCCGCCAGGCAGGCCACCAGGTAGAGCTGCGTCATGCCCAGCACCCCGAACAGCGCGGCCACCGGCACCGACCCGAGCAGCACGGCGCGGCACCAGTCGGCGATGATCAGGATCCGCCGTCGCCGCAACCGGTCCACCCACGCGCCGACCCACAGGGCGAGCACCGGGTACGGCAGCACCGCGAGCGCGGCGAGCAAGCCCATCTCCGCCGGGGTCGCGTCGAGCATCAGCACCGCCGAGAGCGGCAGCGCCACGATCGTGACCTGCGAGCCGACAGCCGAGAAGGTCTGCGCGGTGGAGAGGGTCAGCAGGTCGCGGTTCATCCGGCTCATTCGTCCGCCTTCCGGTAGAAGCCGATGCGGAACTCGTTGGTGTGCGCGCCCAGACCGTGGTCCAGCCACATGGCACCGGCACCGGGCAGCATCTCGGTGACCCGGAACGGCTGCGTGCTGGACTGCACGCCCTTGACGAAGATCTCCACCAGCAACGGGTTGCGGAAGTCGACGAAGATCGGCTTCGGCTCCTCTTCGAAGCTCACGAACACCTGGTCGGGCAGGCCGTGGTCGTGCTTGATCCGCCAGGCCAAGCGCTGGTTGTCGAACTGGAAGATCTTGCGCTTGGCCGGCTCCGGCTCGATCCACCAGGTTTCCCGGGCGAGCACGAAGCGCCCGACCCGCAACCGCGGCAGGTGATCGGCCGCCGGGCCGCCGAGGAAGTCGGTCATCCGGTAGGCGCGCACCCCGGTGAAGCACCCGAACAGCGACCCGGTTTCGTCGGCGAGCCACTGCTGCGGCGCCACCACCAGCTCCACCTCGCCGTGCCGGTCGCCGTGCAGCGCGAGGCGATGGCCCCGGTCCCGGATGGTCAGCTCGTCCGGGGTGAGCCGAAGCCGCTCGGGCTGGGCCGAGCGCGCGGAGAACTCGATCTGCGGGCTGCCGAAGGGCACCCGCACGGACATCTTGCCGCGGTGGGCCTTGAGGGGTTCGCAGATGACCGTGTCGCTCAACGCCTCGCGGTGCGCCGCGCAGTCCTCGGCGAGCGAGCCGGGGTCGGGGTGCAGCAGGGCGAACGTGCTCGCGAGGACCTCGTGGAGGGCGTGCACCTCGCCCAGCACCCAGGTGAATTCGCCCGCCCGCACGGCGTCGTCGTCCGCGGCCGACAGGTGCAGGTCCGCGCTGCACAGCGCCCAGGCGTCGAACGGCGCGTCGCCGAGGTGCTCGTGCACCCACGACAGCGGCAGGACCACTTCGGACCGGTGCCGGTTGGCGTGCAGGACGGCCGACAGCGGCGCCGGGTACTCGGCGCGCTGCTTGTCGTCGAGCACCTGCAACCGGGTCGAGAGGTCCGTGTCGGCGGCCGCGGCGAGAGCCTGGTCGACGGTGACCACCGACCCGGCCCCGAACGTTTCGGTGAACCACCGGTGGCATTCCGCGCGCCGGGCCCGCAACCGGGCCAGCGGCAGCTGGAAGAGCAGCTCCAGCAGCTGCGGGAACTCCTCCCGCAGGCTGGCCGCGGCGGGACCGGCCAACGTCGCCGCCCCCCAGTCCTGCCGGCAGTCCTCGTACCAGAGCGTGCGGTCGGAGGCGATCTGGCCGCCGTCCCGCGCGGTAGCACCGGCCCCGGTCCCGGCGTAGCCCTCGTTCAGCGCTTCCACCGCGGCGATCCGCGCCGGGAGGCCGCGGGCGTCCTGCACCCGCTGCCGCAGCGCGTCCAGCCGGTCCAGCTCGGTGAGCCACCGCTCGCGCGGCGCGGCGGGCAGCGCGGCGACGCGCTCCCGCAGGAACGCGAACGGTTCGGGCGCCCCGGAGGGGATCGTGATGTCCACTTCGAGCGCCGCGCAGTCCACCAGCTCGGTGAGCTGCGCGGCCAGGCGCTCCGGATCGGTGCCCGACGCGGCGGCAACGTCGGCGATGGTCCGTTTCCCGTCGCACAGCGCGAAGAGCTCGCGCAGCGGCGGCCCGGTCAGTTCGGCCACCGGCTCGACCAGCGGCGGGTGCCCGGCGAAGTCGACCCGCCGCGCGCCGCCGTCGGTGAGGAACGTCTGCGTCGCCGGTCTCGGCGTCAGCGCGGGCCACACCTGAGGGTCCGCCGACACCAGCCGGGCCAGCTGCTGCACCGACCAGTTGCTCCAGAACACCCGGTTGCGCAGCTCGCCCGGCCCGGCGAAGGCGAACGGCTCGTCCGGGGTGCCGGTGCGGACCCAGGCCAGCGGCCCGAAGAAGCTCGAGGTCTCGTTCTTCGTGCACAGCCGCTGCAGGTACATGGTCAGCAGCTGCACCCGCCGCTTCACCCGGTGGTTGAGCGTCGCGGGCACGTCTTCGTGCACCCAGTCCCGCAACCGCTGGTAGGCCTCCGGACTGGACAGGTAGACGGCCTCGAGGGCACGTTCGTCGCGCCCGGCCCGGACCAGCTCGCCGACCGACGCGCGCAGCACGTCGTCGAACCGGTCGGGCAGCGCGGCCCAGTCACCGCCCGCGGCCGCCGTGCGCAGTTCCTCGGCGAACTCGTCGTCGCGCAGCGGGGCGAGGAGGTCGAACGGGAAGCCCGCTCGACGCAACATGGCCCACGAGGACATGCTCCATGCGCTCATACCCGGTTCCCTTCTCGAGATTCGGCGGCCGCGCTCAGCGCGGCCTTGAGGTGACGGGCGGTCTCCGCGGCCCGCGGCGGGTAGACCACGTCGTGGTGGTTGCCGGCGAGCTCGACGACGTGCAGCCGCCCGTCGGTGCGCTCCTGCCAGCCCTGCGGGTCGACCTTCGGGTTGGGCAGCGCCGGGTGCTTGTCCCGGGCCCGGAACAGGTGCACGTCGGCACGCACCCGGGCGGTGTTGGCGTACTTCTCCGCGGCGTAGCCGTTGGCGGTGAACACCCGCATCATGCGGCGCACCGTGGCCGAGCCGGCGCGCGGCGCGAGCCGGCCCTTGGCGTGCGCGTCGCGCAACAGCACGTCGAAGAAGTCCTGCTCGTCGAGGTCGGCGACGCCGTCCGCGCCGAGTTCGGCGCCGATGCGGAACCGTTCCGCGTCGGACTTGTCCCGGTACCACTGCTCGACGCCGTCGCGCCCGAACACGCGGGCGTCGATCGGGCCGAGGAACTCGATCTCCTCGCCCTCGGCCTCCAGCCGCAACGCCATGGCGTAGGCGACGTTGCCGCCGTAGGACCAGCCGGCCAGTGCGTAGGGCCCGTGGGGCTGCACCTGCCGCAGCTCGACGAGGTACCGCTCGACCATGTCCTCCAGCCGGTCCAGCGGTGGCTCGTCGGTGTTCAGCCCGACCGCCTCGATGCCGTAGACGTCGCGGTCGTCGGCGAGTTCCCGGGCCATCGCCGCGTAGCAGCAGACGTCGCCGCCCTGCGGGTGGATCAGGAACAACGGCGTGCCCGTGCCGCCCCTGCGGGCCAGCGGCACCACCAGCCCGGCCGGGACGTCGTCGAGCGCCGTGCAGAGCCCTTCCACCGTGGGCCTGGTGAACACCGTGTTCAGCGGCAGCACCACGTCGAACTCCTGCTTGATGGCGTCGACCAGCTGCACCGCTTTGAGGGAGTGCCCGCCGACGGCGAAGAAGTCGTCGTGCACGCCGATCGGGCCGCGTTCGAGCAACCGCTCCCAGACACCCGCCATGCGCAGCTCCACCGCGTCGCGGGGCGCCACGACCTCCCCGCCGAGCGCGGCGAGATCGTCGACCGGGGTGGCCAGCAGCGCCCGCCGGTCGACCTTGCCGGTCGGGGTCAGGGGCAGCTCCGCCAGCGTGGCGAAGCGGGACGGCACGAGGTGGCTCGGCAGCTGCGCGGTCATCCGGGCGGCGATGGCCGCGACGTCGGTGACGTCGGTGTCGAGCACCAGGAACGCGACCAGCTCCCGCTGCAGCGCCTCCCCGCGGGGCACCACCGCCGCGGCCCGGACCCCGGGCAGCGCGGTGATCGCGGCTTCGATCTCGCCCGGCTCGATCCGGATGCCCCGCAGCTTGAGCTGCTGGTCCACCCGGCCGTGGAAGCGCAGCCGGCCGTCCGGGGCCCAGCGCACGAGGTCGCCGGTCCGGTACATCCGCCCGCCGGCCGGTCCCCACGGATCGGGCACGAACCGCGCGGCGGTCGCCCCGGCGGCGCCGGCGTACCCGCGGGCGAGCCCGGGGGTGGCCAGGTACAGCTCGCCGACCGCGCCGGCCGGCACCGGCCTGCCCTCGCGGCCGAGCACGTACCCGCGGGCGCCGGGGATCGGCCGGCCGATCGGGGCCGCGCCGTCGATCCCGTCGCGGCCCTCGAGCGTGTGGTAGGTCGAGGTCATCGTGCACTCGGTCGGGCCGTAGTGGTTGACCAGCCGCATCCGCGGTCCGATTTTGGCCGCGTCGCGCACGTGCTGGGCCCCGAGCACCTCGCCGCCGACCATCGCCAGCCGCAGGCTCGTCCCGTCGTAGCCCGGTTCACCCGCGCCGATGGCCAGCGCGGACACCATGGACGGCACGAGGCTCATCAGCGCGGTCACCCGGTGTTCGGTGACGATCCGGGTGATCGCGTACGGGTCCTTGGCCTGCTCGTCGGTGAGCACGACCAGCTGCGCGCCCTGGCCGAGCGTGCCGAAGATCTCGCGCACGGACGCGTCGAACCGGGTGCCGGCGATCTGCGGCACGATGTCCTGCCCGGACAGGGCGGTGACCGCCCGCAGGTACCGCAGGTAGTTCGCCGGCCCGCGGTGCGTGGTCGCGATGCCCTTCGGTGTGCCGGTGGAACCGGAGGTGTAGAAGATCGCGGCGAGCCGGTCGAGGTCGGCCCCGACGCCCGGGTCGGTGGCCGGGTGCGCCGCGAGGTCCACGGCGCCGACGTCCACGACCGAGCTTTCCGCCGGCGTGTGCTGCGCAAGTGGCCCGGCCAGGTCGGCGCCGGCCAGGACGAGCCGGGAACCGCAGTGGCGCAACACTTCCGCGTTGTGCGCGGCCGGGTGCGCCGGGTCGACGGCGACGTAGCCGCCGCCCGCCTTCAGCACGCCCAGCAGCGAGACGACCAGTGCCGGGCCGCGGTGCTGGGCGATGCCGACCGGTTCGTCGGCCCGCACCCCGCGGCCGAGCAGCCAGTGGGCCAGCCGGTTGGCGCGGGCGTCGAGCTCCGCGTAGCTCAGCCGCTCTTCGCCGAACCGCACGGCGATCGCGTCCGGGGTGGCGGCGGCCTGCGCCGCGACCTGCTCGTGCACCGGCGCCACCGCGGCGTCCGGCGTCGCGGCGGGGAGTTCCTCCGGCGTGCTCGGGGTGAGCCGCGAGAGCGGGATGTCCGGCGCGGCGACCGCCTGCTCGACCAGCGCCTGGAACGCGGCCGCGAACCGCTCGACCGTGCGGTGCTCGAACAAGTCCGTGGCGTAGACGAACGAGCCGTGGATCCGCGTGCCCCGGTCCAGCAGCGACGCGACCAGGTCGAACTTCGCGGTCGTCGCGGCCGGGTGCAGCTGCTCGGCGGTCGTGCCCGCGAACTCCAGGTGCCCGACCGAGTCGTCGTCCATGGTGAACAGGACCTGGAAGAACGGGTTGCGCGAGGCGTCGCGCTCCGGGCGCAGCTGCGCGACCAGGTCCCCGAACGGCACGCCCTGGTGGTCGAGCGCGGCCAGCAGGCCGTCCCGGGCGCGCCCGGTCAGCTCGGCGAACGTCGGGTCGCCGGTGACGTCGGCCCGCAGGGCCAGGAAGTTGATGAAGCAGCCGATGAGCCGCTCGACGGCGGGGTCGGCCCGACCGGCGACGGGCGTGCCGACGATGGTCTCCCCGGCGTGGGTGTATTCGGCGAGCAGGTACTGGAAGGCGCCCAGCAGGGTCTGGAACGCCGTGGTGCCGTGCTCGCGGCCGTACGCGCGGATCGCGGCGGTCAGCTCCGCCGGGAACGCCCAGCGGACCTCGGCCCCGCGGCCCGAACGGACCGGCGGCCTCGGGTGGTCCGTGGCCAGCTCACCGCTGGGCGCGTCCGCGAGCTGCGTCCGCCAGAATTCCAAGTCGTTCGCCACGGCGCCGGCGTCGCGGTGGTGCTGCCAGTAGGCGACGTCGCCGTAGCCCAGCGCCAGCTCCGGCAGCTCCGGCGTCCGGCCGACCACATGCGCGGCATAGGCGGTGGACAGTTCCTCGCGCAGCACGGTCCACGACCAGCCGTCCATCGCCGCGTGGTGCACGACGACCACGAGCAGCTGCTCGTCCGGGCGCAACCGCACCACGCGCATCCGCAGCAGCGGCGGCGCGGTCAGGTCGATCGGGGTGGCGATCTCCTGGGCCACGGCGGCGTCGGCCTTGACCGGCAGGTCGGTCTCGGCGACCGCGGTCAGGTCCGTCACCTCGACCCGCGGACAGCCGGCCTGCGGCACCTGCACCGGCTCGCCGTCGTGGGTCTCGAACCGGGCGCGCAGCACCTCGTGCCGGTCGGCCACCGTGGTCAGCGCCGCCTGCAACGCGGCCAGATCGAGCTCGCCGGTCAGCCGCAGCACGGTGTGCACGTTCAGCTCGCCCGCGCGTTCCCCGAGCCGGTCGAGGAACCACATCTGCCGCTGCGTCGGCGAAAGCGGGGCCACGGTGCCGGCCGGACGGCGGGTGAGCCCGACCGATTCGGCGCTCGCGTCCGCCCCGGCTTCGGCCAGGACGGCACACAGCCCGGCCACGGTCGGGCCGGTGAACAGCCGCTGGACCGGCAACGTGACCCCGTACTGGGCGCGCAGCCGCGTCACGACACGGATGGCGTGCAGCGAATGGCCGCCGACGGCGAAGAAGTCGTCGTGCACGCCGATCGAGGGCAGCCCCAGCACGTCGGCGACGACACCGGCCACCGCGTGCTCCAAGGGAGTGCGCGGCGCGACCGAGCCCGCGCCTGCCGTCGGGACGCTCGGCTCGGGCAGCGCGGCGCGGTCCACCTTGCCGTTTGCGTTGAGGGGCAACGTTTCCAGCTCGACCAGGGCCGAGGGCACCATGTACTCGGGCAGGTGGCGCCGCAGGTGCTCGCGGACCGCGTCGAGGTCGCCGGTGCCGTGCCAGACGACGTACCCGGTGAGCCGGCGGTCGCCGTCGCCGCCGAACACCGTGGCCGCCGCACGGGCGACGTCGGAGTGCGTGGCGAGGATGGTCTCCACTTCGGACAGTTCGATCCGGTGGCCCCGGACCTTCACCTGGGAGTCCGCGCGCCCCAGGTACTCGAGCGTGCCGTCGGCGCGCCACCGCGCCAGGTCCGAGGTCCGGTAGAGCCGCCCGGCCGAGCCGGCCGGGTCGGGGACGAACCGCTGCGCGGTCAGGCCGGGCCGGCCGTGGTAGCCGCGGGTGACGCCGTCGCCGCCGAGGAAGATCTCGCCGACGACACCGGGCGGCACCGGTCGCATCCGCGCGTCGAGCACGTGCACGGTGGTGTTGTCCAGCGGCGTGCCGATCGGCAGCGGCCGGTCGGGTGCGGCGTCGCCGATCGCCGTGCGCACCGACCAGACCGTGGTTTCCGTCGGGCCGTAGTAGTTCCACAGCTGCGCGACCTTGGCGGCCAGCTCGGCGGCGAGCACCGGCGGCACCGCCTCGGCGCCCGCGACGGCCCGCAGGTGCGGGGCCGTGAACCCGGTGTCCAGCAGCATCCGCCACGTCGTCGGCGTCGCCTGCATCACCGAGACCCCGGCTTCGGCGATCAGCGCGGCCAGCGCCTCGGGGTCCATGGCGGTGTCGCGCGGGACCACGGCGATCGTCGCGCCCGCCAGCAGCGGCGTGATCAGCTCCGGGACCGACATGTCGAAGGCGTAGGAGGCCAGCGCCGCGACCGTGTCGCCCGGCCCGATGCCCAGATCGCGGATCATCGACGCGGACAGGTTCAGCACGCCCCGGTGCGGCACCATCACGCCCTTGGGGCGGCCGGTCGACCCGGACGTGTAGATCACGTACGCCAGGTCGTCGGGGCTCGGACCGGCCGGCGGACCGGGCACGCTCGCGGGCAGGTCGTCCACGCACAGCGCGGTGACGCCCGCCGGCAAGTCCAGCCGGTCCAGCAGGTCCGTGGTGGTCAGCACGAGCGCGGCGCGCGCGTCACCGAGGATGTGCCGGATGCGGGCCGCCGGGTACTGCGGGTCCACGGGCACGTACGCGGCGCCTGCTTTGAGGACGCCGAGCATCGCGGCGATCATCGAGCAGGTCCGGCCGACGTAGAGCGCGACCCGCGCGTCGGGGCCGGCTCCGCGTTCGCGCAGGACCGCGGCGATCGCGTCGGACGCGACGTCCAGCTCGCCGTAGGACATCAGCTCGCTGCCGCAGCGGACGGCGGTGGTGGCCGGCTGCCGGCGGGCGACGACGGCGAACAGCTCGGGGATCGTCGCGGAGCTCGCGTAGCGGACCGTGGTTTCGTTGCGGGCGGCCAACGCGGCGGCGTCGTGGCCGGTGAGCACGGCCAGCTCGCTGACCCGCGTACCGGGTGCGGTGACGGCGTCGAGCAGCAACGCCAGGTAGCTGCCGGCGAACCGGTGGGCGGTGGCCGCGGTGAACAGCGCCGAGTCGTACTCGAGGGTGCCCGAGAGGGTCTCGCCGTCGATCACGGTCAGCGCGAGGTCGACCTTGGCCGTGGCGCTCGCGAGCGGGAGCTCCGAGGTCGTGAGCCCGGGTGCGGCCAGCGTCGTGCCGGACTCGCCCTGCACGGTGAACAGCACGTCGAACAACGGGTTGCGCGAGGCGTCGCGCACGGGCTGCAGGGCCTGCACGAGCCGGGTGAACGGCACGCCCTGGTGGTCGTAGGCCGCGAAGGTGTCCTCGCGGACGCGGTCGAGCAGGGTCACGAACGGCGGGTCGTCGGCCAGCGCCGGGCGCAGCACGGAGGTGTTGACGAACAACCCGATCAGCGGCTCGAACCGCACCTGCGGCCGCAACGCGATCGGCGTGCCCACCGCCACGTCGTCCTGCCCGGTCCACCGCGCGAGCACGGCGGTGAAGGCCGCCATCAGCACGGCGTAGGGCGTCACGCGGTGCGTGGCGCAGAATTCGCGCACCGCCCGCGCGGTCGCCGCCGGGAAGGCGAACGGCACGCGTGTGCCTTCGCCGGAGCGCACCGCGGGCCGCGGGTGGTCGGCCGGCAGCTGCAACGGCGTCGGCGCGGCCAGCCGGGTGCGCCAGTACGCGAGGTCGGCGTCCGCGCCGGTGCCCGCGAGCAGTTCTCGTTGCCAGGCCGCGTAGCCGGCGTACTGACCCGGCAACGGCGCGAACTCCGGCGCGCGGTGGGCGAGAGCCGCCCGGTAAGCCGCGCCGAACTCCCGCCAGAACACGCCGAGCGACGTCGCGTCGACCGCGATGTGGTGCAGCACCGCGACCAGGTACCAGTCGTCGTCGGCGCACCGCACGAGCGACATCCGGACCGGGACGTCGTGCGCGAGGTCGAACGGCCTCGCCGCTTCCTGCCGGGCGTAGGTCAGCGCCTGTTCCGCGGGCTCCGGCACCCCGGTCAGGTCGACCACCGGGACCTGGGTGCCGGCGGCCAGCACGACCGGCACCGGGGTGCCGTCGGTGTCGCGGTAGACGGTCCGCAGCACGTGGTGGCGCTCGAGCACGGCCCGCAGCGCGGTGATCACCGCGGCCGGGTCGAGGGCGCCGCGGACGTGCAGGGCGCGCGGGATGTTGTAGAGCGGGGTGCCCGCGGCCAGCTGGTCGGCCGTCCACACCCACCGCTGCTGCTCGGAGAGGACGGCCGGACCGGCAGCGGGCGGCGGGGACTCGTCGGTGGCGCGGTCGTGGGCCGCGCGCAGCCGCCGGTTCAGCGCCTCGCGCACCGCGGGGGACATCGTGGGTGTGGACATGGCTGCCTTCCCAGGTGGAGGGGGTGCGGGTGGGCCGGTCAGGCGACGGCGAGGCGGACCGGGCGGAACAGCTGTGCGGCGGCGGCGGCGAGCACCGCGGTCGGGTCGATCACCGGCACCACGGGCCGCGGGTCGAGGGCGAAGACGATCGGCAGCTCGGTGCAGCCGGCGATCACCGCGCCCGCTCCGGCCGCGCGGAGTTCGGTGGTGACGGCGCGCAGGCGGCCGGCGGTCCGCTCGGACACGTCACCCGCCTTGACCGCCCGGATCACGGCCATCACTTCTTCCTGGTCCGGCGGTGCCGGGACCAGCAACGGCCGCCCGGCCTCGGCGAACGGTGCGGCGTAGAGGTCGCTCTGCGCCGCCGCGGTACCGGCGAGCAGGCCGACGGGCACGCCCGGTGGCAGCAGGCCGGTCACCTCGGCCACCGTCGCGTCGACCATGCTGAGGAAGCGCGCCCCGGTGACCGCGGCGACCACGGGCAGGAACAGGTGCGCGGTGTTGCAGATGGCCACCAGCACCGAGGCGCCCATCGCCAGCAACGCGCTCGCGCCGGTGATCAGCGCCGGGGTCGGGTCGGGCCCGCCGTGGCACAGCGCGTCGGTGCGGTCGGGGACCCTCGGGTCGTTCCAGACGACCACCGGCACGTGGTCCTGGTCCCGCTCCGCCTCGGTCGCCCGGACGAGCTTGTCCAGGAAATCGACGGTGGCGGCGGGCCCCATGCCGCCGAGCACTCCCAGCATGATCAGCTCCTCCCGGTCGGGGTCGCGGCGCAGCGTTCGCAGGAACGGCCGGCCGCGAAGTGGTTGATGTCCGCGGACAACGTGGTGAGCAGGTCGCCGGCGGGCTGCGGACGGCGCGCGCAGGCGTCGTTGTGCCGTCGCACGGCGGGGGAGAAGGGCAGCGCGCCGAAGTCGCGGTAGCGGATCGCGCCCCGGGCATCACGGCCGGGCACGACCACGGACTTCGCGTGCACGCTCGCGCTGAACGGCACGTCGAGCGTGCCGCGGGCGAACGCGGAAACGATGCGGGGCAACGGATCCGCCGCGTCGAGCACCGGGTCGAGCAGCTCGGTGACCTCCCGCCGGAGCCAGCCGCACTCCTCGGCGAGCAGGCCCTCGTCCAGCTCGACGAAGTCCAGCAGCGGCGACAGACCCAGTTGCGCGCACCGGATCCCGTCGGCGTTGACCTCCGCGCTCGGGATGCCGCTGGCCTCGTGGACGGTCTTGTTGATCACCTTCGCCGCGCCGCCGAGCCGGGCGGTCAGCGCGCCCAGCAGGATCAGCGACCGGGCGCAGCCAGGGCACCGCGGGAACACCCCCATGAACTCGTGCAGCACCGGGTGGACCTCGACGTGCGCGGGCAGGTACCGCCCGGCCAGCGCCGGGATGGCCCGCAGCGCCGCGGTGTCCTGGTAGACCTCGCCGCTCTGCGGGTAGGCGATCGACACGCAGCGGACCCCGGCATCGGCGGCGAGCCGCGCTTCGGCGAACGCACACGCCAGGCTGATCGACGGGGGCATCAGCACGCCGGTCAAGGTGCCGAAGAGCTCCCGGTCGACGACCACGCCCGCGGCGGCGAGTTCTCCGCAGGCGGTGTCGACCTCGCGCCACGACTCGAGCGAGTCCCGCAGCGGAACGTCCTTGCAGTAGGGCAGGTTGTAGCCGATGCCGCCGCCCTCGAACGAGGTGATCCCGGACGCCAGGGTGCACGCGAACAGGTCGCGGGCCTCGGGGGAGCCGTGCCGGACCTCCAGGGGCACCCCGGCCGCGGCGGCGAGCTCCCGGCCGCGTTCCCACCCGTGGGCGAGCAGCGGGTAGCCGTTGAGGTCGGCGGGGCGTTCCCGCAGCACCCGGGCGGCGGTGCCGAAGTGGCCCAGCCGCGTGTGCGAGTCGATGGTCACCGACAACAGGCCGGGGCCGGCTTGGTCCAGGGTGCGCAGCGACGCCAGCATCCGGGCGTGCTCGCCGACGCCGCAGCGCGGCTGCACGAACGGCCGCCGGGCCGCCCGCAGCACGTCGACCGCGTGGCGGCGCTCGGGCGCGCTCAGCCACGACACGACCTCCGGCCACGGTGGCAGCGCGGCCGCGGTCGCCGGGCTCACGGTCATCGGGAAATCGGCGGTGGTGGGTGCGGACACGGCTACACCGCCACCTTCGGCCGCAGCGAGTCCAGCAGCGGGACCAGCTCGGCCGCGTCGGTCAGGACGCGGTCGACGCCGAGCTCCAGCAGCCGGCGCCGGGCGTCGGCGGACCGGTCGACGCCGACGGCGAGGTTGCCGCCGACGACCACCGGGCACCGCAGCTCGCCTTCGGCGCGCAGCGCGGGCAAGTCCCGCAGATCGGCGTACGCGTGCCCGTTCAGGCTGCCGATCAGCACCGCTTCCGCGGTGGGGTGCCGGCGCAGCGCCGCGGCGAAGTCCGCCAGCGGTGTGCACGTGCCCAGGTTGACCACCTCGAAGCCGGCCTGGCTCAGGTGCATGGCGATCAGCCGGTTGGCCACGGCGTGGGCGTCGCTCTCCGCGACCCCGAGGATCACGAGTCTTTGCGGGGCCATGCAGGTCCTTCCGTCGTGCCGGTTCGCGTGGATTGGCTCTGCACAGCGGACTCCCCGCCGGTATCGCCGCGCCTTCACCGGACCGGTGGCGGCCCGCCGTCCGGTGATGGCGCGGTGAAGGCGGCTCGAAGGCGGCCGCCGGTGTCATCGCTGGCATCGACCGAGCCGAGAAGACGGAGCTGCAGATGACCATCGCTGTGACGGACCTGGACGCGGCCCAGACGGCGCCGTCGTTCACCGTGGTGCCCGGTGCCGTGGTGCACCAGGTGCTCGACGGGGCGCGACGCGAGGTGATCGACGTCGTCGAGGAGGCCTACCGCACCCACGGCGCGGGGGCGACGGTCAACCCGCCGTCCTCCTTCCTGCGGTTCCCGGAGCGGCCGGCCTCACGCATCATCGCGCTGCCCGCCTCGGCGGGCGGCGCGATCGGGGTGGACGGGATCAAGTGGATCTCCAGCTTCCCCGAAAACATCGCCAGCGGGCTCCCGCGCGCCTCCGCGGTGATGATCCTCAACGACCAGCGCACCGGGTACCCGACCGCCTGCCTGGAGGCCTCGATCATCAGCGCCGCCCGCACCGCGGCGTCCGCGGCGCTCGCCGCGCGCACCCTCACCGCGGGCCGGCCGGCACCGCGCCGGCTCGGCATCGTCGGGGCCGGGCTGATCAGCCGCTACGTCTACGAGTACCTGCAGGCGGACGGCTGGGAGTTCGAGCGGATCGGCATCCACGACCTGTCCACCGACCACGCCGGCGGGCTGCGCGAGCGCATCGAGCGCGACGGCGTGCCCGCCGAGGTGCACCCGGATGCCGAGAGCCTCGTGCGCGGCAGCGACCTCATCGTGTTCGCCACCGTGGCCGCCACCCCGCACATCGACGCGCCGGAGTGGTTCGACCACCACCCGGTGGTGCTGCACGTCTCGCTGCGCGACCTGGCGCCGTCGGTGATCCGGGCGGCCGCCAACTTCGTCGACGACGCCGACCACTGCCTCCGGGCCGCCACGTCGGTCCACCTCACCGAACAGGAGACGGGCAACCGGAACTTCCTGGCGGGCACGTTGTACGACGTGCTCACCGGCGCCGTCGCCCCACCCGCGACCGACACCATCGTGTTTTCCCCCTTCGGGCTCGGCGTACTCGACCTCGCGGTGGCCAAGCTCGTCCACGGCCGCGCGCAGGACGCCGGAGCGATCACCGTCGACGGGTTCTTCCACGAACTGCGCCGGCACGGCTGAGCGGCCGCGCGCCGGACGGGAGGTTCGACCAGTCATGCCGGTCATCACCGGACCACACCAGTACGTGGAGGACGATCTCTTCATCGACCTCGGCCCCACGTTCCACCCGGGCCTGCACCTCAAGTGCGAGGGCTTCAACTTCGGCGGCTCGGTCAAGCTGAAGGTCGCGGCCGAGATGGTCGACCGGGCGCAGCGCAGCGGTGTGCTGCGCCCGGATTCGATCCTGGTCGAGTCCTCGTCGGGCAACCTCGGTGTCGCGTTGAGCGCGGTCGCGGCCAACCGCGGCCTCGGGTTCGTCTGCGTCACCGACAGCCGGTGCAACCCGACCACCGTCGCGCTGATGCGCGCGCTCGGCGCCACCGTCCACGTCGTCACCACCCCGCACCCCACGGGCGGCCTGGTCGGTGCGCGGGTGGCGCTGATCCGCGAACTGCTCGCGGCGGACGACCGTTGCGTGTGGACCAACCAGTACGCCAACCCGGCGAACTGGACCGCGCACTACCGGCGGACCGCCCCCGCCATCCTGCACCGGTTCCCGGAGCTCGAGCTGCTGTTCGTCGGCGCGGGCACGACCGGCACCCTGATGGGGTGCGCGCGCTACCTGCGTGACACCGGCAGCAGCGCACTGATCATCGCGGTCGACACCCACGGCTCGGTCAGCTTCGGCGGCCCGCCCGGGCGGCGGCTGATCCCGGGGCTGGGCATGGGGTTCCGGCCGCCGTTGCTCGACCGGTCCTATGTGGACGACGTGGTGCTCGTGGACGAGGCCGAAACCGCGCGGACCTGCCGGGCGCTGGCCCGGCAGGGGTTCCTGCTCGGCGGCTCCACCGGCACCGTGGTGGCCGGGGCGCTGGCCTGGCTGGCCGGCTCGGCGCGACAACCGGGCACGGCCGTCGCCATCTCGCCCGACCTCGGCGAACGCTACCTGCAAACCGTCTACGACGACGAATGGCTGCGGGCCGGCTACGGCCCGGATGTGCTCGAACCGGGGGCAGGCACCCGCCGCCCCGAGCCGATGACCGCGGTCGGGTGAGCGGTGGCCGCGCCGACCGATCGACTGGGACCGAAGGAGAAACCATGACCACATTGGACCGGCTGATCGCCGCGCAGGCGGCCCGCACGCCGGACGCGCAGGCCGTCGTCGACGCGCGGCGGGCGCTGACCTACCGCGAGCTGGACGAGCTGGCCAACGCCACCGCGGCCCGCCTCAAGGCGCTCGGCGTCGGCCCCGAGGTGCGCGTCGGCGTCGTGATGGACCGGGCGGTGGAGATGGTCGTCGCCGTCCTCGCCGTGCTGCGGGCCGGCGGCGCCTACGTGCCGGTCGAGCCCGACTCCCCGGACCAGCGCGTGGCCGACACCCTCGACATCGCGGGGGCCCGGATCACCCTGACCCAGCCGTCCTGTGTGGACCGGATGGTGTCGCTGGGCCAGCAGCCCGTGCTCGTGGCGGCCACCGGCTCCCCCGTGCCCGTGTCCGCGCCGACCGGCGGGGACAACCTCGCGGCCGTCTACTGCACGTCCGGTTCGACCGGCCGGCCGAAGGGCGTCGGGTGCCCGCACACCGGCTGGATCAACCGGATGCGCTGGATGCAGGACCGCCACGACCTGCAGCCGGGCGAAACCGTCCTGCACAAGACCACGCTCACCTTCGACGACGCGGCCGTGGAGCTGTTCTGGCCGCTGATGCACGGCGGCCGCGTGGCCGTGCTGGAGCCCGGCGCGCACCGCGACCCGCGGGCCATCATCGACGCCGCCGTCAAGTACCGGGTGGTGCACCTGCAGTTCGTGCCGAGCGTGCTGGACCTGTTCCTGGACGCGCTCACCGACGACGACATGGCGGGCCTGGCGTCGCTGCGGTCGGCGTTGAGCAGCGGCGAAGCCCTGCGCCCGATCACCGCCCGGCGCTTCTCGGCCCGCTTCGGCGACACCGTCGAGCTGGACAACACGTGGGGGGTGACCGAGGCGTCGATCGACTCGACCCACCACCGGGTGACGACCGAGGACGGCCTGTCCGCCGACGAGAGCGTGCCGATCGGCACCGACATGACCGCGTGCGAGGTGCGCGTCCGCGACGCGCGGCTCGACGAGGTCCCGGCCGGGGAGATCGGCGAGCTGTGCATCGGCGGCGAAGGCCTGGCCCGCGGCTACCTCGGTGACCCGCGCCGCACCGCGCTGGCGTTCGTGCCGGCTCCCGGCGGCCGGCGCGTCTACCGCACCGGCGACCGCGCGGTCCGCCGCGCCGACGGGACGATCACGTTCCTCGGCCGCGTCGACAACCAGGTGAAGATCCGCGGCGTCCGCGTCGAGCTGGGCGAGGTCGAGGCCGCGCTGGTGGCCCACCCGGCCGTGCTGGGCGCGGCCGTGGTGGCGGTGCCCGCGATCGCGGGCGGCAAGCAGCTGGCCGCCTACGTGGTGGCCGAACCGAAGACGACCGGCGCCGACCTGCGGGCCTACCTCGGGGACCACCTCACCTCCTACGCGATCCCCAGCACGATCACGTTCGTGGCCGCCTTGCCGTTGCTGGCCAGCGGGAAGGTCGACCGCAACGCGCTGACGGCGGTGGCCCCCACCGCACCGGAGGAGGAGCCGGCGGCGTTCCTGGCGCCCCGGACGACCACCGAGGAGACGGTCGCCGCGATCTGGTGCGCGGTGCTCGGCCTGGACCGCGTCAGCATCGACCGGGACTTCCTCGACGCCGGCGGCCACTCGCTGCTGGCGGTGCGCGTGCTCAGCCGGCTGCGGCAGGCGTACGAGCTGAACCTGCCGATCAAGCTGATCTTCGAGTACCCGACCGTGCAGGACACGGCCGCGCGCATCGAACAGCTCCTCCTGGCCGACCTGGCCGAAGTCCACTGAATTTCCGCACACCGAAAGGGCACCCACGATGTTCGAGAACACCGGCACGTTCCAGGTCGTCGTCAACGACGAGGAGCAGTACTCGATCTGGCCCGCGGACCGCGACCTGCCCACCGGCTGGCACGCGGAGGGCACGACCGGGCCGCAGGAGGACTGCCTGGCCCACATCGACGCGGTGTGGACCGACATGCGGCCGCGCAGCTTGCGCGAGCGCATGGCCGCAGCGCACTGACCCCGGATTCCCGTGAGGTGGACGGGTTTTCTGCTCGGCGGAGGACCCGTCTCATCTCGGGGTCAGCGCAGTACGGTGCAGCGCATCGAGAAGGACAACCGATTTTGATCATTCTCGCCGAATTGCCGCACAGGGCATTCTTGCCCGGACGTTCTTTTCTTTCCCCGCGCGGATCGCGTGGCTTCCTGGCGTGCCGCGTCCAACCCGGACAATTGACATAAGACGTCATACGACTTACGTTATTTGAATTCCAGGGTCGACGGAGCCCTCTGGACAGTCCCCGTGCGGGAGTGTGATCAGCGATGATTCAGCGACGTCGGTGGCTTGTCGTCATCGTGGCGGCGATGGCGGTGGCGGGGTGTTCTACCTCCACGGGTACCTCGCCGAGCGGGTCGAACTCCGCGGGGACCGTCGGGGGTGATCTGACCATCTGGGTGGACGCGGCGCGCCTGCCCGTGGCGCAGGCCTATGCCAAGGCGCATCCCCAGGTCCACGCGAACATCGTCACCTTCGACGGCGACGGCAACGGGGCGACCACGTTGCAGACGAAGATCCAGCTGTGGAACCGGACCGGCAAGGGCTGGCCGGATGTGCTCTTCAGCGAGCAGGTCAACGATCCGGTGTGGATGGCGCAGAAGCCGTTCGAATTCGCCGCGCCGGTCAAGGATCTCCTCAAGCAGGACGTGCTCGGCCAGTGGCCGGCGAGTTCGACCGCCCAGTGCACGATCAACGGTACGCAGTACTGCGTGCAGGACAACCTCGCCCAGGTCGTGCTGTGGGTCAACAAGACGCTGATGGACCGGTTCCACTACGCGGTGCCGAAGACCTGGCAGGAGTGGGCGAGCCTCGGTGAGAAGGTCGCCACGGAACACCCGGGCTACATCGTCGGCAACGTCGGGGATTCGTTCAGCCACTGGATCTACCTGTGGGGCAACCAGTGCCCGCTCGAGCAGGTGCACGGCACCAGCGTGCACATCGACGCGACGGACTCGCACTGCACGCGGGTGGCCGGTCTGCTCGACCCGCTGATCAAGAACGGCACGGTGCCGCCGCTGAGCGTGTTCACCCCCGACTTCGCCCAGAAGTACGGGGGCGCCGACAGCAAGGTCCTGCTCATGCCGGGGCCGTCGTGGTACGCCCAGGCGGTCTTCGACCAGGCGCTGCACGTCCCGGCGAAGCAGATCACGGCCGCGCCGCCGCTGCAGTGGGGGACCGACACGCCGGTGACCACCGGCCAGGTCGGCGGTGGGCCGTGGATCATGTCCCGGCACTCCACCAACCTCACGACCGCGGCGGACTTCGTCACCTGGGCCACGACCGTGTTCAACCCGAGCGGTGCCGACGCCCGGCCCGGTTATCCGGCCTACGCGCCGCTGGCCACCAAGTGGCTGGAGCAACAGGCCGCCAACCCCTACTACGCCGCCGATCCGACTCCGGCGCTCAAAGCCGCCGCCGACCAGATCTGGCCGGGCTGGAACCTGGTCTCCTACCCCGACCAGCCCGTCTGGTCCACCAGCGTGATCACGGAGCTGGTGGCGGGCAAGCCGCTGAGCTCGTTGCTGGAGCCGTTCGGGAAGGCGCTCAAGCAGGCGGCACAGGCGGCCGGGTATGCGGTCGACTAGGGCCTGTATCGAAGTTGTCTCCGGCAGGTTGAGCTGGAGTTGACCGTGCTGGGCGTGTCGGCGGCCGAAATA